>NZ_KV801813.1:83036-132109 GCF_001810545.1 Haemophilus sp. HMSC066D02
AATACTGTCTTCTAATACCCAGCTTTCATCTTGGCTCAATTGAAAATAAAGATCCGCATAATCAATATGACGATGCGACATCACATCAAAAATATTAAGCAATGATTGATACGATAAATTGCTTGGTGCAAGTAAGGTATCTGAAACCTGTTTTAACATTTGTTCTCCGAAATTAATCAAATTCTGTTTTCATCCCTCTTACTAAAGAGGGCTATTTCTTAAAAATTAGTCTAAATTATCCAATCCAAATTGGTATAAAGCATTTTTCTTATAACCATAAAGTTCTGCCACAATTGCTGCAGCTTTTTTTAAAGGTAATTCTTTGGCGATCAAGGTGAGCGCTTTAATTGCTTGTGGTGCAAATTCGTCACTACCTTCTGATTTTGGTTTGCCTTCCACGATTAACACCATTTCACCTTTCGTGCGATTCGGATCTTCACTTAACCATTGACGAAGATCACTTAATTTATCCCCCGCAATGCTTTCCCACGTTTTCGTAATTTCACGGGCAAGTACTACATAGCGTTCACCACCTAATACCTCTTGCATATCGGTAAGGGTATCTAAAATGCGGTGCGTTGATTCATAGAAGATTAAAGTGCGGTCTTCTTCCGCAACGTTTTCTAACTTATCCTTACGCGCCTTGGTTTTCGCAGGTAAAAAACCTTCAAAGCAAAAACGGTCTGACGCAATGCCCGATGCACATAATGCCGTAATTGCCGCACAAGCACCGGGTAGCGGCACCACTTTAATACCTGCCTCACGACATTGACGCACTAAATGAAAACCCGGATCGCTAATCAAGGGCGTTCCCGCATCAGAAATTAATGCAATATTGGTGCCTTGTTTTAGCTTTTCTACCAATACATGAGCTTTTTCTTGTTCATTGTGATCATGCAAGGCGAAAAAAGGCTTTTTGATACCATAATGACTGAGCAATAAACCACTGTGGCGTGTGTCTTCCGCAGCAATTAAATCCACTTGTGAAAAGGTCTCTAAAGCACGTTGTGTAATATCTTGTAAATTCCCGATTGGCGTGGCGACAATATATAAAATTCCGGTTAAATCATTCATTTTTGTTTGCTTTTACATTGTGAGATAAGTAAGATCGCCCATTATTGATTTATTCATTATGGAGCGAATATGTCTATTCTATTACAAGGCGGTCGTTTTAAAAAACGTTTAATGCCGATTTTATTGTCTGTTGCGTTAGCAGGTTGTTCTAACTTATTTGGCAGCAGCTTTACCCAAACATTACAACGTGATGCCAATGCAAGTTCTGAATTTTATATGAACAAATTAGGGCAAACACAGGATAAAGAAGATCAACAAACATACAAACTCTTAGCAGCTCGTGTATTAATTTCTGAAAATAAAGTACCCCAAGCGGAAGAGCTATTAACGGAGTTAGTTGACTTAAACGAAGCACAACAATTAGATCGTACGTTAATTGAAGCGCGCATCGCCGCAGCAAAAGGTAATAATGATGTTGCTGAAGGTAAATTACGTGCACTCGATCTGACTAAATTAAGTCCATCACAAAAATCTCGTTATTACGAAACCTTTGCTCAAACAGCAGAAAATCGTAAAGACGTGATTGAAGCGGTGAAAGCGCGCATCAAAATGGATGAAAATTTAACAGACATGCAACGTCGTAAAGATAATGTTGATAAAACTTGGTCATTGCTCCGTTCTGCGAATGCCGCTGTCATCAATAATGCCTCAGATGAAGGTAGCGTAGCATTAGGCGGTTGGCTCACCTTAATTAAAGCTTATAATGACAATATCCGTCAGCCAGTACAATTAAGCCAAGCGTTACAAAGTTGGAAATCCGCTTATCCAAACCACGTTGCGGCAACCTTTTTCCCTAAAGAGCTAGAAAGCTTGTTGAATTTCCAACAAACGAATTTAGCTCAAATTGGTTTAGTCTTACCTTTAAGCGGCGATGGCCAAATTTTAGGTACAACTATTCAATCAGGTTTCAATGATGCAAAAGGTGACTCAACCATCCCTGTACAAGTATTTGACTCATCAACTACACCGATTAATGACATTATTGCACAAGCAAAAGCATCGGGTATTAAAGCGTTAGTGGGTCCACTACTTAAACAAAACGTCGATGCCATCATTGCGAACCCAAGCGCAGTACAAGGCATGGATGTGCTCACATTAAATGCAACAGCAAATACTCAAGCAATTAACCAAGTCTGTTATTACGGTTTATCTCCAGAAGATGAAGCAGAGTCTGCAGCAAACAAAATGTGGAAAGATGGTATTCGCAATCCAATCGTTGCGATGCCGCAAAATGATTTAGGACAACGTGTAGGAAACGCTTTCAACGTGCGTTGGCAACGTCTAGCGGGTACAGATGCGAATATTCGCTACTATAATTTACCAGCTGATATTACCTACTTCTTCCAAGGTGCACCACAAGATACAAGTGCACTTTATGTCATCTCTTCACCAGATGAATTGGCTGAAATTAAAGGTTATTTAGATACCAGCAATCCGAATGTCCGTATTTATGCAAGCTCTCGTTCTAACGCAGCAAGCAATACACCAGAATACTATGCGAAAATGAATGGCGTTCAATTTAGTGATATTCCATTCTTTAAACAAAGCGATTCTTCACAATATCAAAAAGTGGCTGGCTCAACCGGTGGTGAATTCCAATTAATGCGTTTATATGCTATGGGTTCTGATGCATGGTTGCTCATCAATCACTTTAATGAATTACGCCAAGTACCAGGTTACACCTTAAGTGGTTTAACCGGTCAGCTTAGCGCGGATTCAAACTGTGATGTGGATCGCGATATGACATGGTATCAAGTACAAGATGGTAACGTGGTAGCGGTTGCGAACTAATCCATGTTTTCATTAAAACGTCAACAAGGGGCGGGCTTTGAACATCAAGCCCGCCTTTTCTTAGAGTCTAAAGGTCTCAAATTCATCGCAGCAAATCAACATTTCAAATGCGGTGAATTAGATCTCGTTATGCAAGACGGGCAAACCATTGTGTTTGTTGAAGTACGCCAACGCTCCAACTCAACATTTGGATCTGCTGTTGAAAGTGTAGATTGGCAAAAGCAACAAAAATGGCTAAATGCCGCAAATTTGTGGCTTGCCAAACGCAACCTAAGCCTCGAAGATGCGGATTGTCGTTTTGATCTCATCGCCTTTGGAAAAACCGCCAGTGATATCCAATGGATTCCTAATTTTCTCGATTAACCTTTTCCGATTATGTTACAAAAAGTTAAAGATATTTATAGCGAAAGTATTCAGATTCAAATCTCTGCTTCGAGCCTATTATCAGAAAATATTGCCACCGCCACACAAATGGTGATGCAATGTTTATTAAGTGGTCATAAAGTGATTGCCTGTGGTGTCGCTCGTTCTTATGCGAATGCGCAGTTCTTAGTGTCAAATTTGCTTAATCGTTATGATTTTGAGCGCCCGAGCCTGCCATCCGTACATCTTAGCCTTGAAAGTGCGGTCGGTTCTTCACTGGTTTTTGATCAACCTATCGATCAGCTTTATCAACATCAATTCAACGCTATCGCTAAGCCTGGCGATTTATTGATAGCCTTTGCGCCTCTTGGTACAGAAAAAGCGGTGCTGAATACGATTGCGAATGCCGTCAATAAAGAAATTCAGGTCATAGCCTTAACCGGTGCAAACAATGATGCAATTCAAGGTGTGTTAGCTGAAACAGATTTAGAAATCTCGATTCCCGCGACGAAAGAAGCACGCATTTTGGAAAATCATTTATTCATTATTAATGCACTGTGTGAGCTTGTTGATAGCACGCTTTTTCCAAGAGCTTGACATTAAAGGCTTTTCCAACCAAACTATTTCTAAAATTAATTGACTAATTAGTTAACTCACTCATTTATAAAAAGGAGATTAGTGATGAAATTAACCCCATTAAAAAAACTCGCCTTCGTACTTGGTGCATCTATTATGTTACAAGGCTGTGTGGCTGCTGTACTTGGTGGCGCGGCTGCTGGTGCTAAAGTTGCAACGGATCCTCGCACAATGGGGACCCAAGTCGATGATGAAACCCTAGAAGTAAAAGTTGAAAATGCATTAGATAAAGATGCACAAATTAAATCAGAAGGTCGTGTACATGCCGTTTCTTATAGTGGCCGTGTATTATTAATTGGTCAAGTGCCAAGTGAAGGCGTGAAAGAAACCGCAACCAGTCTTGCAAAAGGCGTGGAGGGTGTGAATGACGTCTATAATGAATTACGTGTGGGTAATAAAATTAACTTTGGTCAAATTACCAAAGACAGTTGGATTACCACACAAATTAAATCTAAACTCTTTGTAGGCGATAATGTAAAAGCAACAGATGTGAAAGTGATCACCGAAAATGGTGAAGTATTCTTACTCGGAAACGTCACACAATCACAAGGTGACTCAGCTGCAGAAATTGCAAGTAAAGTTACCGGCGTTCAAAAAGTTGTCAAAGTATTTAAATATTTGAATTAATTAATTTTTTAACCCTTAAAGTGCGATCAAAAATCATCTCGTTTTTGACCGCACTTTTTTCTTTACAAAGATTTACAAAAAAGATCCTGCTTAAAAAAACATCACTTCGAAAAAAAGTTATTTGTTTTAAATGACTTATCTTTTGTCAATAATGTAAGTAAAAAATTTACTGCTTGAATTCAATTTTAAAACACTCTATCTTGTGCATCGTTATTTTTCATAACACTATATCTTGTGTTTTTTTAAAGTCATCTCTCTAGCAGGTTTTATCTCCCATGAACAAAGGATTAATGGTTACAAAGCGCGATGGTACGCTTGAACAAATCAATTTAGACAAAATTCACCGAGTGATTACTTGGGCGGCTGAAGGCTTGGAAAACGTGTCTGTTTCTCAAGTTGAATTGCGTTCTCATATTCAATTTTATGAAGGCATTCGTACCTCTGATATTCACGAAACGATTATTAAAGCAGCGGCAGACCTAATCAGTAAAGATACCCCGGATTATCAATATCTTGCTGCACGTCTTGCGGTTTTCCATTTACGCAAAAAAGCGTATGGCCATTTTGATCCGCCTCGTTTATACGATCATGTGAAAAAATTAGTGCGCATGGGCAAATACGATCCTGCACTTTTAGCCGACTATACTCGTGAAGAATGGGATGAAATGGATGGGTTTATTGATCACTGGCGTGATATGACCTTTTCTTATGCCGCAGTAAAACAATTAGAAGGAAAATATTTAGTTCAAAACCGTGTAACCGGTGAGATCTATGAATCTGCGCAATTCCTTTATTTATTAGTTGCAGCGAGCTTATTCTCAAAATATCCACAAGAAACCCGTTTGGATTATATTCGTCGTTTCTATGATGCGACCTCAACCTTTAAAATTTCCTTACCTACGCCAATTATGGCGGGGGTTCGTACGCCTACTCGTCAATTCAGCTCTTGCGTATTGATTGAATGTGGTGACAGCTTAGACTCTATCAATGCTACCTCTGCAGCAATTGTGAAATACGTTTCACAACGAGCTGGTATCGGAGTAAATGCAGGTGCAATTCGTGCGTTAGGTAGCCCTATTCGTGGTGGTGAAGCATTCCACACTGGCTGTATTCCATTCTATAAACACTTCCAAAGTGCCGTTAAATCTTGTTCACAAGGTGGCGTACGTGGTGGTGCGGCGACAGTTTACTACCCGATTTGGCACTTAGAAGTTGAAAGCTTATTAGTATTGAAAAATAACCGTGGTGTGGAAGATAACCGTGTGCGTCATATGGACTACGGCGTACAGTTAAATAAATTAATGTATCAACGCTTAATTAAAGGCGCAGACATTACTTTATTTAGCCCTTCAGATGTACCTGGACTTTATGAAGCTTTCTTTGCTGATCAAGATAAATTTGAAGAACTTTACGTGAAATACGAACAGGATCCAAATATCCGCAAACGTGCTGTAAAAGCCGTTGAGTTATTCTCTTTATTAATGCAAGAACGTGCATCAACCGGTCGTATTTATATCCAAAACGTGGATCACTGTAATACCCATTCACCATTTGATCCGCTTGTTGCCCCAGTGCGTCAATCTAACTTATGTTTAGAAATTGCATTACCAACTAAACCATTACAACATTTCCATGATGAAAATGGTGAAATTGCCCTTTGTACACTTTCAGCGTTCAACTTGGGTCAATTAGATGATTTAGACGAGTTAGATAACTTAGCGGATCTTGCAGTACGTGCATTAGATGCATTACTAGATTACCAAGACTACCCTGTTCCAGCGGCAAAACGCTCTTCATTAGGTCGTCGTTCACTTGGTATTGGTGTAATTAACTATGCGTATTATTTAGCGAAAAATGGTGTGCGTTATTCTGATGGTTCAGCGAACGATTTAACTCACCGTACATTTGAAGCGATTCAATACTATCTATTGAAAGCCTCCATGAACTTAGCGAAAGAATTAGGTGCATGCGAATACTTCAATGAAACCAATTACGCGAAAGGTATTTTACCAATCGATACGTATAAGAAAGATATCGATAGCTTAACGCAAGAACCATTACATTATGATTGGGAAACATTACGTCAAGAAATCAAAGAATTCGGTTTGCGTAACTCAACCTTAACCGCATTAATGCCGTCAGAAACCTCTTCACAGATTTCTAACGCAACAAATGGTATCGAACCGCCACGTGGTCATGTGAGTATTAAAGCGTCAAAAGATGGTATCTTAAGACAAGTTGTACCGGATTATGAAAACCTAAGTGATAACTACGAGTTGCTTTGGGATATTCCAAGCAATGACGGTTACTTACACTTAGTGGGCATTATGCAAAAATTCGTAGACCAAGCGATCTCTGCAAATACCAACTACGATCCGAAACGTTTTGAAGACGGTAAAGTGCCAATGAAAGTGTTGTTAAAAGATCTTTTAACCGCTTACAAATACGGCTTAAAAACCCTTTACTATCAAAACACTCGTGATGGTGCTGAAGACAGCCAAGAAGATTTAGATGATGGCTGTGCGGGTGGCGCTTGTAAGATTTAATAATTTAGGTGGGCTTGTTTACAAGTCCGCCTTTTGATATTTTTAGGCAATCAATCATTAAGTGGGTAAAAGCCCGCTATAAATAAGGATATAACATGGCATATACTACTTTCTCACAAACTAAAAACGACCAATTAAAAGAGCCTATGTTCTTTGGTCAAAATGTTAATGTTGCACGTTACGATCAACAAAAATATGAGACGTTTGAAAAGCTCATTGAAAAACAACTTTCTTTCTTCTGGCGTCCGGAAGAAGTGGATGTTTCACAAGACCGTATCGACTATGCCGCGTTACCTGAGCATGAAAAACATATTTTCATCAGTAACTTAAAATATCAAACCTTATTAGATTCTATTCAAGGCCGTAGTCCGAACGTTGCATTGTTACCGTTAGTGTCTATCCCTGAATTAGAAACCTGGATTGAAACTTGGACCTTCTCTGAAACCATCCACTCTCGTTCTTACACACACATTATTCGTAACATTGTGAACGACCCATCTATCGTGTTTGATGATATCGTGACGAACGAAGAAATCATCAAACGTGCGCGTGACATTTCTTCTTATTACGATGATTTAATCCGTGATAGCCAACTTTACAGCCTGTACGGTGAAGGTACTTACACGGTAGATGGTAAAGAATGTGTGGTGACATTACGTAACCTGAAAAAACAACTTTACCTTTGCTTAATGAGTGTGAACGCACTTGAAGCGATTCGTTTCTACGTATCTTTCGCTTGTTCCTTTGCCTTTGCAGAGCGTCAATTAATGGAAGGTAATGCGAAAATCATTAAATTTATCGCACGTGATGAAGCCTTACACTTAACGGGTACACAGCACATTTTAAACATCATGGCTGCGGGTCAAGACGATCCTGAAATGGCAGAAATTGCGGAAGAATGTAAACAAGAAGCTTATGATTTATTCTTAGCCGCCGCAGAACAAGAAAAAGAATGGGCAGATTATTTGTTCAAAGACGGTTCAATGATTGGTTTGAACAAAGACATTCTGGTGCAATACGTGGAATATATCACTAATATCCGTATGCAAGCCGTTGGTCTTCCATTACCATTTGGTGCACGTTCAAACCCAATTCCATGGATTAATGCATGGCTTGTTTCTGACAACGTACAAGTGGCACCACAAGAAGTAGAAGTGAGTTCTTACCTTGTTGGTCAAATTGACTCTAAAGTCGATACCAATGATTTCGGTGATTTCGATCTTTAATTAATCATTCTACGTAAAGAGCGGTCAGTATTTTCAAAGTTTAAAACCTCTGAAAAATTGACCGCTCTTTTTGTTTGTATGAATATCAAGACATGATGATAAACGTTTTGATTAAAAAAATAGCACAATTTTGCTTTCCTGCATTTATCACCAACGCTTTCCCTATAAAACAGATGACTTCATTAAAAAAGGCTTAACAAAAAACAATGCTATGGGTAGAATAGAAGAAACCTTTTTATTTTCAATAAATCACATTCTAATTACAAACTAGCGAGGTAAAGGATATGTCAGAACAAGAAGTGAAAGAATTAGATCTCAATGGCGAAATGCTCGTTCGCCGTGAAAAATTAGCCGCATTACGTAAAAAAGGTAATGCGTTCCCGAATCAATTCCGTCGTGACGCCCTTGCTCAAGATTTACATGATAAGTACGAAGCCGAAGATGGTGAAGTATTAAAAGAAAAAGCCATTGAAGTTGCCGTTGCTGGTCGTATTATGACTCGTCGTGCAATGGGTAAAGCTACCTTTATTACCTTGCAAGATATGAGCGGCAAGATCCAATTATATGTTGCTCGTGATAACCTTCCTGAAGGCGTTTATGCTGAAGATGTAGGTAACTGGGATTTAGGCGATATCATTGGGGTGAAAGGTACACTTTTCAAAACCAAAACCAATGAATTAACCATCAAAACCACTGAAGTTCAACTTTTAACCAAAGCACTTCGTCCGTTACCAAATAAATTCCATGGTTTAACAGACATGGAAGCCCGTTATCGCCAACGTTACTTAGATTTAATTTCTAATGAAGAATCTCGTCGTACTTTTGTGATTCGTTCAAAAGTGGTAGCAGGTATTCGTGAATTCTTTATTTCTAAAGGCTTCATGGAAGTTGAAACTCCAATGCTACAAGTGATTCCAGGCGGTGCGTCTGCTCGTCCATTTATCACTCACCACAATGCATTAGACGTTGATATGTATCTTCGTATTGCGCCAGAACTTTACTTAAAACGTTTAGTGGTTGGTGGTTTTGAACGTGTCTTCGAATTAAACCGTAACTTCCGTAATGAAGGGGTTTCTGTCCGTCACAACCCAGAATTTACCATGCTTGAATACTACCAAGCTTATGCGGATTATCATGATTTAATGGATAACACCGAAGAATTATTACGCAAACTCGCGATTGATATTCTTGGTACAACCATTGTGAAATACGGTGATTTAGAATTTGACTTTGGCAAACCATTTGAACGTATTACATTACATGATGCAACCATTAAATATGGTGCTGATAAAGGTATCGTAAAAGAAGATCTTTATGACTTCGATCGTGCAAAAGCGACAGCTGAACGCTTAGGTATCGAAGTACAAAAATCTTGGGGTCTCGGCTCTATCGTAAATGCGATCTTTGAAGAAGTGGCTGAACATCACTTAATTCAACCAACCTTCTTAATGGCGCATCCAGCAGAAATTTCACCTCTTGCACGTCGTAACGATGAAAATCCAGAAGTAACAGACCGTTTTGAATTGTTCATTGGTGGTCGTGAAATTGGTAATGGCTTCTCAGAGTTAAACGATGCTGAAGACCAAAATGAACGTTTTGATGCACAAGTTGCAGCGAAAGAAGCGGGTGATGATGAAGCGATGTTTAAAGACGATGACTTCGTTGTTGCACTTGAACACGGTTTACCACCAACAGCAGGTGAAGGTTTAGGTATCGACCGCTTAGCAATGCTTTTCGCTAACGCACCATCTATCCGTGATGTGATCCTCTTCCCTGCAATGCGTCAAAAATAATTAAATTAAAATAACATAAAAGGAAGTCTATCGGCTTCCTTTTTTATTATTTAAAAGTGCGGTCATTTTTAACCGCACTTTCATAAAAAAGAGATAACCGCTTTCACCGTTATCCCTTTTACATTCCAATTGAAATTATTTACCCCAAACTTCTTCCGCGATACTACGGATAAATTCGAGTTTTTTCCATTGTTGTTCTTCTGTCAGAATATTCCCTTCTTCTGTTGAAGCAAAACCACATTGTGGACTTAAGCAAAGTTGATTGATATCCACATATTGTGCTGCTTCTTTAATACGAGCAATAATTTCATCACGGTTTTCTAACTCACCCGATTTTGAGGTTACTAATCCTAACACCACTTGTTGATTCTTAATAAAGCGTAAAGGTTTGAAATCGCCTGCACGATCACTGTCATACTCCAAGAAGAAACCATCTACATTACAATGACCAAATAAGGTTTCTGCGATAGGCTCATAACCACCTGCCGAGAACCACGTTGAACGGAAGTTACCACGACAAATATGCATTGTAATCGCTAAATCAGCTGGTTTCGCAGCTACGATTTTGTTTAACATATACACATAATCTTTAGCAATCTGATCTAAATCTAAACCGCGTTCAGTATAGGTTTTACGTTTATCTTCCGCACAGAACTCGCCCCAACTGGTATCATCCAACTGTAAGTTACGGCAGCCTAATTTATAGAAGATATTCATCGCATCAATATAAGCATCAGCAATATCATCTAATAACAACTGATTGTTATCTTTATAACGTTCAATTGGCTGATAATCTGTGGCTCGTACTGTACAAATTAAATGAAGCATAGACGGAGAAGGAATGGTTAATTTAACTTCAGTCTCCCCTGCCATTTTTTGCAATGAGCGGTAATGCTCTACGAAAGGATGGCTCTCTGAAAAACCGATCTTATCCACAATTTTTAACGTTTTCGGACGGACATTATCGTGCTTAAATTGCACTGAAAATTTTTCAGCATCCACTTCTTTCACGCCATCTAATGCCGCTAAGAAATCTAAATGCCAAAAAGTACGACGAAATTCACCATCGGTCACTGCATGTAATCCAACATTTTTTTGATGTTCAACCAATTTAGCAATTTCTGCATCTTCAACTTGCGTTAAATCAGCACAAGAAATATCACCACAACTGCATTGATGACGAGCCTGTTTTAAATTCTCTGGACGTAAAAAACTGCCTACAATATCAAAACGATATGGCGCAGAAGTCCGAATTGTGGCATTTGGAAAAAGTTTACTCATTTTGCTTTCCTATATTTAATTAATTTTAAGATAGACTGAGTGTAACAAAATTAACGTCTTCATTAAAGATTTAGACGTCTAGATGGATGTGAATTTTGTTGTGATTTTATATGAATAGAATTGATATAAAGAATTTAAAAAAGAAAAGTGCGGTTAATATTCCTGATAAATTTTAACTGCACTTTAATCATTGGGCTATTGTAATGCTTTCAGTGCCTTATGATATTCTTTCGATTGTTCCAATAAAACCTTGGCCGCTTCACGCAATTTGTCCACATCTGATTGGGGTAAATAGAAAGATGTCCCGATATTAAGCACATCATTTTTTAACTGCCCCTCAGGCAAATCTTTCAAACTTAAATTAACAAAATAAGCTTTAATTTTTGCACCTTTTTTATGTTTAGCGTAAGCATTCCATTGGTCAGCAAATTTTTGTGAATATTTCACGGTAGATTCCGTTGTTTTATCAATCGGTACATTTATCACCGTGTTCACCACTTCTTTGATTCCTGGCACATCAGCAGACTTATCAATATGGCTCGAGAGCTCATTTTGGGCATTGACGTTTATCACGACAATATTGCGTAAATTGTAATTTTTCAGCTCTGTATACAATTTTTTGACAGTGAGTAAATTCGACATATCCAACAAGCTTGCCAAGCCCAAATTATCTGTTAAACCACCGTCAACCAAATGTAAATAAGGTTTTTCCTCATTATTTTGATAAGAAGCCGTACGTTTTTTCATGGTTTCAAAATTGTTTAGCCACAAACGATTTCCTACTTTCATCTGTGTCAATAATTCTTTTTTACTCTTGGCTTGGCAAGCACCACCATGATTATTTTGTGTAATGGGTGAAAAAATTAATGGAACAGCACTGGATGCTGCCACCGCTCTTGCAATTTCAACATCATTTAAATCTACACAAAGCCAATCAAAAAAATCTTGAGTGAAAGAGACCTCCTGTCCAGCGACCATGTCGGTAGCATTAATTACAGCAAAAGGTCCTTTACGTTGTTCAAGATCTGCAAATTTTTTCCCACGATATAAAGCAAGATTGAGTTGCTCCTGCAACAAATCGCTTCGGCCAAATTGTGGTGATGTAAGCCGAGGCACATTACTCACCGAAAATACTTCATTGATGACTTTTTTCTGGAAATTCTTTTTCAAAAAAGAATTATTAAATTTAGGGATAATGTCCTGTCCCTCCAAAGCAAAATAGGCTGCTAATACTGAGCCGCCAGACACCCCATACACAATATCAATATTTTGCAATAAGGTGCTACCTTTCTCTGTTGGACGCACTGAGACATTTTGGAACTGCTCTAACACGCCATAACCTAAAGATGCCGCGCGAGAGCCACCACCTGAAAAAGTCATAATCACCAAATTTTCTTTTTGTAATGCCTGCTGCATCGCATTTTCCAAGCGATATCCCTTTTGTGGATCTATTTGCTCAATCGTTTTAGTGGGATGATAAGTAATTGAATTGCAAGCAGCAAGCAAAGCAATACTGCCAGCAAGTAAACTTGATTTGAAAGGAAAATGAGTAAGTTTCATAACAGTATTCCTTTATTGTGATTGAATACTTTTAATTCTACACAGATTTAGGGATAAAAAAAGTGCGATTGATTTTTGAATATTACACTGAAAACTCTCAGTAAATTCTAACCGCACTTTAGTTTGAAATAAAAACTAACTTACAAAACTAGACACATAAGAAATTATGGTTTTTCCACTTAATATTGCCATAATAATCACTACAAACCAGCCAGCAAAAGCTAAACAAATTGGGTGTTTATAGCTTCCAACAATATCACTTCGGTAAGCCGCTAACAGAATTAATGCGAGTGCAATTGGGAGAATTAAACCATTCAATGTTCCCACAAAGACTAATACCGCTGCAGGTTTTCCGACCGTCACCAACACAACTGTAGAAATCACGATAAAGGCGATAATCCAACGATTACGGTTACGTTCAATGGTTGGACAAAGGCTTGAGAGGAAAGAAACTGAAGTATAAGCCGCACCGATAACAGATGTAATGGAAGCCGCCCAAATCACGACGCCAAATAACACTTGACCGAAATTGCCAGCTACATATTCAAAAGGCGTTTCAGCAGGATTTTTAGGATTAAGAGGAACACCTTTTACCACGATGCCAAGTACCGCGAGGAATAACACAATTCGCATAGTTGAGGCGATCAAAATAGCCGAAACAGAACTACGACTCACTTCCGCCATCGCTTTTTCACCTTGAATGCCTGCATCTAATAAACGATGAGCTCCTGCAAAGGTAATATATCCCCCTACGGTTCCCCCAACTAATGTCACAATGGCAATCGGATCAATTTGCTCTGGAATGAAGGTACGATATGCCGCCTCAACAACAGGTGGTTCCGTTTTAAACATGACATAAAATGTAAGTGCAATCATGATAAAACCCATTAATTGCGCAAAGCGATCCATTAATAATCCTGCTTCTTTACGCAAAAAAATTAAAATGGCAATAATACCGCTAATGATCGCTCCCGTTTCTGGTGCAATACCGAACATTGAGTTTAAACCAAGACCGGCACCACCCACATTACCAATGTTAAACGCGAGTCCGCCCATCACAATAAGCGCTGCAAGGAAATATCCTGCACCAGGGAAAACCGCATTAGAAATATCCTGCGCACGTTTTCCTGATACCACCACAATTCGCCAAATATTAAGCTGAGCACCAATATCTAACAAAATCGATAATAAAATCACAAAGCCAAAACTGGCTAATAAGGTATTTGTAAACGTTGCAGTTTGAGTTAAAAAGCCCGGACCTATTGCTGAAGTCGCCATTAAAAAAGCCGCCCCCAGCACCGCATTTCGGCGGTGAGTGATTGATGCCATAAAGCACCTCCCTTATTAAGTTGATGTTGTGTGTTATGTTTACTCGGCTTATGCCGTTATTGTTATTGTTATATGATTTTTCTCTAATTCTTCCACAATACGTGCCGCAAATTGTAGAGAATGTTGATTATCGCCATGTAAACAGATACTTTCTGCTTTTACTGGCACAAGGCTTCCATCAATGGCATTGACTTGACCTTCTGTTACCATTTGTAACACTTGTTGAATGGCTTCCTCATCAGACTCCACCATTGCATTCGGTTGCGAACGAGGCACTAAACTTCCATCAGGCATATAATGGCGATCTGCAAACACTTCTGAAATGATTTGCAAGCCTTCTTCCTCTGCTATACGTAACATTAAGCTGCCCGCTAATCCCATTAATTTTAAATTTGGATCAAATTGATGAACGGTTTGAGCAATCAAACGAGCAAGCTTTTCATCTTTTGCAGCTTGATTGTATAAAGCACCGTGAGGTTTAACATAACTCATCGTCACATCTTCACCATCACAAATTGCTTTTAAGGCGCCAAGCTGATAGCGTAAATGTGCAACTAATTCTTGCGCGGGTAAATCCATTTGAATACGCCCAAAATTGTCTCGATCTGGAAAGCCTGGATGAGCCCCAATGCGTACCTGATTTTCTTTCGCAAATCTAACCGCACTTTGCATTTCTTTTGCTCCACCAGCATGTAAACCACAAGCAATATTGGCAGAAGAAAGCAATTTTAATAAGGCCTCATCAAAAGGAAAACCTTCAGCAATATCGGCATTTAAATCAATTTTTTTCATCGACAATTCTCCTAATTTGATCGAGGTATATCTCATTTTTACGACGCAATTTTACGGCTTGTTCTAAACTAACTGCCTCGAATTGAATGGTTGAGCCTAAACGTACCTGTGCCAACGCACCAAGATCCGCATCGATCACATTGGCAATTTTTGGATAACCGCCCGTAGTTTGTGCATCAGCCATTAAAATAATTGGTTGACCACTTGGTGGCACTTGTACGCTTCCAAATTGAATAGCATGAGAGAGCATTTCCAGCGGTTGCTTTAATTCTAATTTTTGCCCTTGAAAACGATAACCCATGCGATCACTGTTGCTTTGCAACGTCCATTTACTTCGCCACCAATAATATTGGGATTTTCGTTTAAATGCCTGATATTCAGAGGACGGTAACGCATGAATAGTATGTTTAAGTGGAATAGGTGCAATCCCAATTTCACTACGCAAAATAGGATCATTTACCGTTTGCAGTTGATCGCCAACTTGTAAACAACGCCCTTCTACACCGCCTATTTGAGCGCGAAGATCCGTACTACAAGAGTTAAGCTCTTGGGATAAGACGAAGCCACCCTGAACACATAAATAGCCATACATACCAATTTTTGCACGTACCATTTTCAGCACTTGCCCCGCTCTTGCCTGATAACGCCAATAGGCAAAAATCGGTTTGTCATCTAAGGTCATTTCATAAAATGCCCCCGTCACACAAAAATTCATATCTTGCTGAAATTGTAATGTAAGACCACCTAAAGGCACTTCGATTGCTGGGGCTCCCTCTGCATTTCCCAGTAGAATATTGCCTGCTCGTAATGCTAATTTGTCCATTGCCCCACAATGACTGATTCCAAATCGACGTAAACCAAAACGGCCTAAATCCTGCATTGTGGCACGAGATTGCACATCAATAATATGAATCATAATTCAATGCCCTCCACAACAAATTTCACTGTATCGCCAGCTTGTAATAAAGTGGGTTGTGCTTGATTTTTGTCAAAGAGTGCTTGCTTGGTATGGCCGATTAATTGCCATCCACCTGGAGAGGAAAAGGGATAAATACCGGTTTGAGCTCCACCAATACCAACGGAACCTGCAGGAACAACAGTTCGAGGTGTGGCACGACGAGGCGTGTGTAAGCATTCAGGCAAACCGCCCAAATAAGGAAAACCAGGTTGGAAACCAATCATATACACGGTATAGGTGGGCTCACTGTGCATTTGAACGATCCGTTCCGGTGTTGTGTTATGTAATTTGGCGACCTCACATAAATCTTGGCCTAATTCACCGCCATAAATTACCGGGATTTCGATATGACGACCTTGAAAAGTGGATACTTTTAATTCTGTCCAACATTGTTCCAAGCGTTGAATAAGCGGTGCAAAATCCACATAAAAATCCGTGAAGACCGTGAGATTATTCATCCCCACGACAACTTCTACAATATCTTGCTGAGACTGTAGTTGGTTGGCAAACGCCCAGAGTTGACGTTGTTGTTGAAGTGAAGCTGGTGGTGGTAAAGAGCAAACCACCGCCGACTCGCTGATCGGGGTTATATTCATAGGATACCCTTTATTATGATGTTGTGTTGTTTGTTATTTTTTTGTTACACCTCTCTTTTAAAGGATATTTATAGCTTTTGTCAAGGCTTTATATTGAAAATAAAGTGTGATGCAGATCTCATTATTCATATTTTGATCTCAATCAAAATTATGAAATAGCGTATAATCAAGGTATCTGTTACTTAACAATGATAAAAAAGGAATAAAAATGAAAACATTGAGTGAATTTATTGTTGAACGCCAAGCAGAGTATCCAAATGCAAAAGGGGAACTTAGTGGTATTTTGTCTTCTATTCGTTTATTAGCAAAAATCATTCATCGTGATATCAACAAAGCAGGTTTAACCAATATTCTTGGTCAGTCTGGTGTCGAAAACGTGCAGGGTGAAAGCCAAATGAAATTGGACTTGTTCGCCCATAACACCATGAATGCAGCCCTTATGTCACGTGAAGAAGTGGCAGGTTTTGCTTCAGAGGAAGAAGAAAGTTTTATCGCTTTTGATACTGAACGCGCTCGTAATGCAAAATATATTATTTTGACCGACCCACTTGATGGTTCATCCAATATCGATGTGAACGTTTCTGTTGGTACGATTTTCTCTATTTACCGTCGTGTATCCCCTATTGGCTCACCTGTTACCTTAGAAGACTTTATGCAACCAGGTAATAAACAAGTGGCTGCGGGTTATATCGTCTATGGTTCATCTACCATGTTGGTTTATACCACTGGCCATGGTGTAAATGGTTTCACTTATGATCCATCTATCGGTACATTCTGCCTTTCTCATGAAAATATGAAGATGCCAAAAGAGGGTAAAATCTATTCCATCAATGAAGGACAATATCTCAAATTCCCACAAGGGGTAAAAAAATACATTAAATACTGCCAAGAAGAAGATAAAGCAACTAACCGCCCTTATGCATCACGTTATATTGGTTCATTAGTAGCTGACTTCCATCGTAACTTATTAAAAGGTGGTATCTATATTTACCCAAGTGCAACTAACTATCCAAATGGTAAGCTTCGTTTGCTTTATGAAGGCAATCCAATGGCATTCTTAGCAGAACAAGCGGGGGGGATTGCATCTGATGGTTACAATCGAATTTTAGATATTCAACCAAGTGAACTTCACCAACGTGTACCACTTTTCATCGGTTCCGCAGAAATGGTGAAAAAAGCAGAAGAAATGATGAGAGAATTTAAAGAAGATTAAACTCCTAAAGTGCGGTCAATTTTGATCGCACTTTTTTAGCGAACAAAAAGGCGAACTTTATATGTTCGTCTTTCTCATTTTTTGTATTAATTAATCTCGTTTTCTTGCAAGTAGCCACCAAATAATCGCCATAAATAAAAGACTTGGCATCAGTGCACCTAAAAAGGCTGGCGCATTAAATACCACACTCATTTGTCCAAAAATTTCATTGACGACATAGAACAAGAAACCAAAACAAATCCCCGTTACGATTCTCGCTCCTGCAGTGACACTACGTAATGAACCAAAGATGAAAGATAACGCAAGCATCATCATTACACCTACAGAAAGGGGCTGAAAAATCTTACGCCAATAGGTTAATTCAAAACGGCGAGAATCCTGTCCTGTTTGTTTTAAGAAAGCAATATATTCATACAAACCGGAAATAGATAATGACGTTGGACGTAATGAAACTGCGCCTAATTTATCTGGCGTTAAGCTTGTTGCCCAATCTTCTGTTAAACGGTTTGTTGTGGTAATTTGTTCTTTTGATACTGCTGAATTATTCACTTGACGCAACTGCCATTGATTATTTTCAGCAGAATATTGTGCTTGATTTGCATGCTTCAAATGAGTGAGATTACGCTGTTCATCAAAGGTATAAATATAAATATCTTCTAATTGTGCATCATCTTTAATTCGACGCACATACACGAAATTATTACCGTCTTTTGCCCATACACCATTTTTTACCGAAAGCATTGAACCACCGGAAAGCGCACGAGTACGCATATCACGGGCAAACTGTTCAGTTTGTGGAATCCCCCACTCACCAATAATCATGGTAAAAAGCACCAGTGGAAGTGCCGTTTTCATGACAGCTAATCCAATTTTAAAACGAGAAAAACCCGCAGATTGCATGACCACTAATTCACTACGGCTGGCTAAATTACCTAAAGCAATTAAGGCACCTAACAAGGCCGCCATTGGGAAAAAGGTTTCCACATCTTTAGGAATGGTTAATCCTGTATAAGCCACCGCTTGCCAAATATCATAAGAACCTTTCCCTACGCTACGGAATTGCTCTACAAATTTGATAATTGCTGAAAGGCCAACCAACGTAAATAGCGTGGCAAAAATTGCCCCCAAGATGCTTTTACCGATATAACGATCAAGAGTATTCATCAACATTGTTATTATCCTTTTCTGAATACACGACGGAATTTATGCATAGCGGTACTATCCCAACTATTCAGCACAATTCCTAAAATTAAAAAGGCGATATTTACCAACGGCATTAACAAACCAGCATCAAGCTTACCTGCACCACCTGCAGATTTAAATGAACTTTGTAATAAGAAGTAAATTAAATAAAGCAATAATGCCGGTAAGATTTTCGCAAAACGGCCTTGGCGAGGATTTACTTTACTCATTGGTACAGCAATAAGCGCCATTAAAGGCACGGCTAAAATTAAGGTAATTCGCCAATGCAATTCTGCTTTGGCTGCGGGACTTTTATCTTTTAATAATTGCTCAAAAGATAATTCAGCCGCTTCATCACTTTCTGTATTTGTCTCTTGATGGCCTAAATACGCTTGGTAGTCATCAAAATGTGTAATACGGAAATCAGGAAGCACGGATGTACCTTCTACACGCAAGGTATTCTGTAAATTCAAGACTTGGTCGCCATTTGGTAACGCTTTTAATTCACCTTTTTCAGCGGTAACCACTGACGGTTTCGTTTGGCCTTTGGCTTTCATTTGGAAAAGATAAACATCACTGATTTGATTACCGTTAATCTTATCAATGAATAAAACGAAATTATTGTTGCTTGTGGACATAAATTGACCCGAAGTCAACGCACCCATGGTGGGATTTGCTTTAGCATCTTCAACAATGGCTGCTTGTTTTTGAATCGCCCATGGGGAAAGCCATAAAGCGTTATAAGCAGCTAAGCCCGCTGTGAGTAAAGAAAGAATTAACGCCACGCGAACAAGAATACGTTGACCTACACCACAAGCACGCATAACGGTGATTTCACTTTCTGCATAGAGACGACCGAAAGTCAGCAAAATGGCGATAAACAAACATAATGGCAACATTAATTGCGCCATTGTTGGCATCCCTAATCCGAGTAAAGAGAACACAAGATCGGCAGGTACTTTACCATTTGCCGCAGAACCAAGTACGCGAACAAGTTGTTGGCTGAAGAAAATTAAAAGCAAAATAAACAAAATCGCAATCTGGCTTTTAAAAACTTCTTTTGTTAAATATCGGGTTAATATCATTCTTTTTTCTAACTAAAAAACACGGGAAACTGGCTAATTTAGATGGCGTATGATACCTTATTTTCACTGATTTAAATAGCAAATTAGCAACATAAGGAAATAACATGAAATATCAAGCAAACTCAACCACACTTTCTCAATCAACCGATTGCCTTATCATCGGCATTTATGAGAACAATGAATTGACAAAAAGTTTCAATGAAATCGACCAAATCACAAAAGGCTACCTTAGTCAGTTAGCCCAAAGCCAAGATCTTTCAGGTAAAATTGGCCAAGCGACTCTGCTTCATTCGTTACCAAATCTTGAGGCTAAACGTGTATTAGTCGCAGGTTGTGGTAAAAAAGGCGAAACGACTGAACGCCAATTTAAACAAATCATCCAACGTGTGACCCAAACATTAAAAGAATTAAATATTCAACAAGCGGTGAATAATTTGACAGATGTGGAAATTAAAGATCGCGATCTATTTTGGAATGTACGTTTTACTGTTGAAACCATTGAACATAGTCTCTATCAATTCGATGAATTTAAAAGTAAAAAAGCGGATGCTATCTCACTTCAAGAAATCATTTTTAATACCGATGATTCACTAGCTCAACAAGCTATCGCAGAAGCACAAGCCATTGCAAATGGTGTAAAAGCCGCGCGTAATATCGCGAATATGCCGCCCAATATTTGTACACCGGCTTATTTAGCTGAACAAGCTAAAAATTTAGCCGAAACATCAACCGCACTTTCCCTCGATGTGATTGATGAAGAAGACATGACAAAGCTTGGCATGAATGCGTATTTAGCCGTATCTCGAGGTTCACAAAATCCGGCTTATATGTCTATTTTACATTTCAACAATGCACCTGATAAAAATGCGAAACCAATCGTATTAGTGGGTAAAGGCTTAACCTTTGATGCAGGCGGTATTTCTTTAAAACCTGCCGCAGATATGGATGAAATGAAATACGATATGTGCGGTGCAGCGTCTGTTTTCGGCACAATGAAAGCTATTGCAGAATTAAACCTGCCATTAAATGTTATCGGCGTATTAGCGGGATGTGAAAACTTACCTGATGGCAATGCTTATCGTCCAGGTGATATTATCACCACGATGAACGGTTTAACCGTAGAAGTATTAAATACTGACGCTGAAGGACGTTTAGTACTTTGTGATGCGCTTACCTATGTAGAACGTTTTGAACCGCAATATGTGATTGATGTCGCAACCCTAACAGGTGCTTGCGTGGTGGCGTTAGGCCAACATAACAGCGGCTTAGTTTCAACTGATGATGCCTTGGCTGAACAGTTATTACAAGCCGCACAACAAACTACTGATAAAGCTTGGCGTTTACCGTTGAGTGAAGAATATCAAGAGCAATTAAAATCTCCATTTGCTGATTTAGCCAATATTGGGGGGCGCTGGGGCGGCGCAATTACTGCGGGGGCATTCCTCTCTAACTTTACGAAAAAATATACTTGGGCGCATTTAGATATTGCGGGGACAGCTTGGCTTCAAGGCGCCAATAAAGGTGCAACAGGTCGTCCAGTATCTTTATTGACACAATTCTTAATTAACCAAACTAAATAATTAATACATAGGGCTAACATTACGTTAGCCCTAAATTTTTCTAAAAATCTGACCGCACTTTATTCCAATTCGAATTCCATCAGTAATGGATTATGATCTGACGAAGTAACCACTTCTGATGTCGCACTTACCACTTTTACGCCTCGCGTAAAAATATAATCCAGTGGATAACCTAAAAATCTAACCCGCTCATCTTGAGAGAGCGCCACTGCATCTAGTCCATATTTTTGCATCAGATTATTCACTAAATTCAGACGACGTTCATTCCATGCATTAAAATCGCCAGACATAATGATGGAGCCTTGATGATTTTCCACAAAAGAAAAGAGCTGCTCTAACTGGGTTCGATAAGTGGAAATTCCCCATTCAAAATTAATCAAATGCATATTAATCAGTAGCAAGCTACTGCCTTTTTCTAACGGAAAACTCATCACACTAGCCACTTTAGGTATTTGTATTAATGGTTCAGCTACGCCACCACCGCAATACCATTCTGGCTGTGTTTGGGTAAATGTCTTGACACCGGATAAGAGATCTTTAAAAGAAAAAGAGGACACAAAAAGTGCGGTCGAAAATGTACTTAAATTTTGATGCTGCGTCGCCTCTTGTAATAACACAAAATCCGCTTGTTTAGAAAGTCGATCTAAATCTTCTTGCCATCCTTTATCTTGCCCTTTATGTACATTCCAAGTTATTAAATGAAAGCGAGAAGAGGTAAGTTTAGGAACTAAATTATCAGCCTTGTCACATTGCATATTTAACCTGTTTTCAAAAGGAATATAATTTACTTTTTGTGACGTATTTAATTGAATAAATGTACGTTCAAAAATTGTTAAATTCGCAAAAAAATATCCAGCACCTAAAACCACTAACATCAAGCCAATAGCCAAAAATCGATAGATCCACTTCATGATTATCCCCTCTCTATGCTCGAATAATAACACCTCATCAAAGCAATGCAACTTTCACTTTTAATACTCATCAATACCTACCTACAACACGGTAACTTTAACTTTTTGCTTTGATTTAAATCATACTTTGCTAAAAAAACCGTTGCATTTTCCATTTATTATCTTAGTATTTCACTCAACTTTTAACTCTACCTCATCAATAAGGAGATTCATTATGTATTTTGGAGATAAAAAATTAAGTGAAATCGCAGTCAGCGTACCCGGCTCAACTTCTCTACTTCGTGAATATAATTTGGATTTCTGCTGTGGTGGTTCCGATACACTTGCAAACGCAGCGGCAGAAAAAGGATTAAATTTAGCAGAAATTGAAACGCGCTTAACCGAGCTTCAAAACAGCAAAGCAGAAAACCCGGAAGAATATTGGGTTAATGCAACTTATCCTGAAATTATCGATCATATCTTAGTTCGCTACCATCAACGCCACCGCGAACAGCTTCAAGAATTAATCGTCTTAGCGGATCGTGTAGAAAGTGTTCATGGCGATCGTGAAGATTGTCCTATGGGTGTGGCAGCTGAATTACGCAATGTCTATGAAGATTTAAGCAACCATATGATGAAAGAAGAGCACGTGCTTTTCCCAATGATCAAAGCTGGCAACTATATGATGGCGCAGATGCCAATTCGTATGATGGAAATGGAACACTCCGAACATGGCGAACATTTGGAAGTATTGAAATCATTAACAAATAATATGACGCCTCCAGCAGATGCTTGTAATACATGGCGTGCACTTTATAGCGGCATCCAAGAATTTGCAGACGATTTAATGATGCATATTCATCGTGAAAATAACATTTTATTCCCACGTGTGATTGCTGAAAATCACTAAGCAAAAATCATATAAAGAAAAAGGGCGAAATCATTCGCCCTTTAAAATTAGCCTAAAACTGACCGCACTTTACTTCTCTTCACTGCCTTTATATAAACGGTTTTTATACAAATAGCTGCCAAGTAAAGCATGTGCCAACGCTTCTTTTTTCATTTCTTCCGGCACCTCTTTTTCGGTCAATGTATCTTTTTCTTTATCATACACATAGCCTTTTGCTTTGCTATTTGGTGTTTGAATAACAACATCATGATTGCCTTTCATTAAGGCTTGAGTTTGATCAAACTGCATAAAGGCACGATTCGGATTCACATCTTGCGTTAAATCAAAGCCAATCATCGGATAATTACCACTTACACCCGCAATAGAAAGTAAGGTCGTTGGCATATCAATTTGGCTCACTAAACGACTGTCTCGGCGTGGCTCAACATGATCACCTAAAATTAACGCAGGAATATGGAAATGCTTAATTGGCACCAAGCTTGCCCCAGCTGCACGAGAATCATGGTCGGCAATCACCAAGAACACGGTATCTTTCCAATAATTAGATTGTTTCGCTAATTTGAAGAAATAACCAATCGCATAATCTGCATATTTTGCGCTGTTATTACGGGTTGCTTTTGGTTGCTCGTAAAGCTCAATTTTACCATCAGGAAATTCAAAAGGATCGTGATTGCTCGAACTAAACACTAAGCTAAAGAATGGTTTTCCTTCATTCTGTAATTGGGTAAAAGTTTCGTTCGCTTTATCAAATAAATCCTCATCACTCACGCCCCAAGTCGCAGTAAATTTAGGATTTTGGTAATCTTTTTGATCGATAATATTTTGGAAACCATTACCATAGAAGAAGCTTGCCATGTTATCAAAGTGTTTTTCACCACCATAAATAAAGGAAGTGTTATAACCTTGTTTAGCAAGTAAATCTGCAATAGTAAAGAAACCACTTTGACTATTATTTAATTTCACTACCGCACGTGCTGGAGTAGGTGTAAAACCAGCTGTCGTGGCTTCAATACCACGTACAGATCGTGTACCAGTTGCATAGAGATTTTCAAATAACCAGCCTTCTTTGGCTAATTTATCAAATTCAGGTGAAAGTGGTTTTCCGCCTAATGTACCGACAAATTGCGCGCCAAAACTTTCTTCCAAAATAATGACGATATTTTTCGGTTTACCTTGATAAGTGGCTTGGTTTTTCGTTAAGGTTGGAATCTTCTCTGAAATATAATCACTTTCAGGACGGCCACGGCTTGCTTTAACAATACGCAACATTTCATCGGTATCCATTTTGCCATAGGCTTCAGAAGATGCCCCTTCGTCTTTAAATTGTTGGGCGGCATAAAGAACAGAATAGCCTGAATTCAACACGAGCGAATTGACTAACCCATCGGAAGAAAAAGCCACCATTGCAGGGTTCACACCACGGTGCTGAAAACTCGAACGCGCCCCTAAAAAGGCAACTCCAATCACGAGTAATGCGACAACGGGGCGTAATTTCCAGCTCATTGAACGTAAGTTCTTCACCGCATAACCCGAGAGTATCCAATAACAGAAGAAAGCCGTAACGGTAAAAATAAGGCTAAAAATGACCGCAGTTAAATGGCCTTCCATCAACATTGAAAAGACTTCTTTCGGATAAATTAGATATTCGATAAACAGACGGTTTGGACGAAAATCATAGGTTTCGATAAATGCAGGCGTAGCCAGTTCCATAAATAGAATGAACACACTACCGAGAGTAAGCCAAATGCGTAAAATCATTTTCCAAATACGGCTATTATGAAATAACACCGTAAATAATGCTGGCACACCAAATAGATAACACAAAGCCACGATGTCCATACGCAAGCCTTGTAAGAATAATTGCCCCCAGCCCGCTACCGCAGAGACACGGTCTGCCTGCCAAATCGCAAGCCCAAGACGAGACAAGGTGAAAATGATCAGATTAATGATGACGAAGAGAAAAATCGG
Source organism: Haemophilus sp. HMSC066D02 (assembly GCF_001810545.1). Classification (NCBI taxonomy): domain Bacteria; kingdom Pseudomonadati; phylum Pseudomonadota; class Gammaproteobacteria; order Pasteurellales; family Pasteurellaceae; genus Haemophilus; species Haemophilus sp. HMSC066D02. The sequence continues at coordinate 108,437 of NZ_KV801813.1, forward strand.
ATATAAAGGAGAACGTGTTTGTTTCATTTTGACACTCATAAGTCCTAAGGGGATCGCTACCCTCTGATTAATTTAAAGCACGTGAATGTGCCATTCCTTTCATAGACAGATAAAAAAACACAAAGTGCGGTTAAAAATATCATCATTTTTGACCGCACTTTGAAAGAGAAAGACTAAGCTGCAACTAACGCTTTTAATTGTTTTTCATAAGCTGCCCAATCAGTAATTGGACGTGTTGCAACACCGGTTTCCATCGCTTTTTTCGCTACCGCAGAAGAGACGGTAAATAATAAGCGTGGATCAAATGGTGTTGGAATCACATAATCCGGTCCAAAAGATAATGCACCGTAATTTGAAATAATTTCTAACGGAACCGGTTCTTTTGCCAAATCTGCAATCGCGTGAGAAGCCGCTAATTTCATTTCTTCATTAATAGCTGTTGCCCCTACATCTAATGCACCACGGAATAAGAATGGGAAGCAAAGTACGTTATTCACTTGGTTTGGAAAGTCTGAGCGACCAGTACAAACAATCGCATCTGGACGTACTGCTTTCGCTTCATCAGGTGTAATTTCAGGTACAGGGTTAGCTAACGCTAAGATTAATGGATTCTCCGCCATGGTTTTCACCATTTCAGGTTTTAACGCACCTGCTTTAGAACAACCTAAGAACACATCAGCTCCCTTAACGGCATCCGCTAATGTACGCCAACCATTATCTTTAATCGCGTAGAATTGTTTGGTTTCATCCATGTTATCGCCACGCCCTTTAAAAATCACACCTTTAGAGTCACACATGGTGATATTTTCTTTTTTGAAACCTAATGCTCGAAGCAAGTTAGTACAAGCAATAGCAGAAGCACCTGCGCCATTTACCACTAAGCGAACATCTGCGATATTTTTACCAATAATTTCTAAACCGTTTAATGCTGCTGCACCGACAATAATGGCTGTACCGTGTTGGTCATCATGGAATACTGGAATTCCCATACGTTCACGCAACGCTTTTTCAATGTGGAAACATTCCGGTGCTTTGATATCTTCAAGGTTAATGCCACCAAACGTTGGTTCTAATGAAGCAATAATATCAATTAATTTATCTGGATCGTGTTCATTGATTTCAATGTCGAATACATTAATACCGGCAAATTTTTTGAACAATACCCCTTTCCCTTCCATGACAGGTTTTGAGGCAAGTGCACCAATATTTCCTAAACCTAATACAGCTGTACCATTTGAAATCACGGCAACTAAGTTAGCACGAGCGGTATAACGGCTTGCTGCTGAAGGATCTTTTTCAATTTCTAAACAAGGCTCTGCAACACCGGGGGAATAAGCAAGGGCTAAATCATGTTGGGTTTCTAACGATTTGGTTGGGGTGACAGCAATTTTTCCTGGAATTGGGAATTCATGAAAATCTAATGCGGCTTGGCGTAATTGTTCGCTCATATAAAAATACTCCATTTTCACTTAGGCTAAATAAAATTTGCGCCATTATACTCTCTTTTTTAGAGAAATTTGTGATATACCGCAAAAATTTTACAAAATGATTACAAAATATGAGTGAAATCGACCGCACTTTTTGTCTTTTCTTCACATTTTGAACCAAAAACGTTACTATGTCGCAAAAAAACATGCAGGATGTAAATAATGAGTTTGTTTTCTAAATTTAGAAGTGCCATCAATAAATTACAACGGAAAGCGATTAACAAAACCTTTCAAAAACGGTTAACTAACCAAGGCATGTCAGTGATTTCAGCAAACTGTGTCGGTGCATTTATTTTGCACGACCTAAATCAGCCTTTTAATTCTCCGTTTGTTAACCTTTATTTAGACCCAAGCGATTTTGTTCGCTATCTACAGAACATCACATTCTATCAAGCTCAACCGCTTCAATTTATACAAACAGAAAAACCATATCCTGTTGGTTTATTAGGTGATCTTAAGGTGCACTTTATGCACTACCACTCCGAACAAGAGGCTCGGGAAAAGTGGGAAGCACGCTCACAGCGTTTAAACCTCGATAACTTGTTTATTATGATGACTGATAAAGATGGTGGAAAGGGTGCAAAATATGAAGACTTGCAAGCCTTTGATAACTTGCCTTATCCAAACAAAGTTGTCTTTACCCACAAGCCATATCCTGAATTAAAATCCGCTTTCTACATTAAAGGCTTTGAAAACGAAGGAGAAGTGGGCGATTTATTTACTTTTTCCGGTTGGAATGGCGAAAAATATTACGACCAGTTTGATTACGTCAGCTGGTTCAATCAAAAATAAGAGTTTACGATGCGATTAGATAAATTTATTGCCGAGAATACTGGTTTAACCCGTTCACAAGCCACCAAGGCCATTCGCCAAAGTGCGGTCAAAATTAACGGTGAAATTGTGAAAAATGGGGCGACCAAAGTCAGTCAAGAAGATGAAATTTATTTTGAAAATGAATTGTTGCCTTGGGTAGAAGAAGGCCAATATTTTATGTTGCATAAACCTCAGGGCTACGTTTGCTCTCATGATGATGGTGACTATCCTACTATTTATCAATTCTTTGAACCACCTCTTTCTGGCAAGTTACATAGTGCTGGACGATTAGATGTTGATACGACAGGACTCGTGCTATTAACTGATAATGGTCAATGGTCACATCGTATTACCTCACCAAAGCATCAATGCGAAAAAACCTATTTAGTCACTTTAGCTGACCCGGTTGAAAACCATTATGCATCAGCTTGTGAAGAAGGCATTCTGTTACGTGGCGAAAAAGAACCGACCAAGCCAGCAAAATTAGAAGTATTAGACGATTATAACGTGAATCTGACTATCTCTGAAGGGCGCTATCACCAAGTGAAACGAATGTTTGCCGCACTGGGTAATAAAGTCGTGGCACTACATCGTTGGAGAATCGGCAACGTTGAATTAGATGAGAACTTAGAAGAAGGCGAATTTCGTCCACTCACTCAGGAAGAAATCGACAATTTAGTGAAATAATATGAGCCAAAATATTAAACCTACCTTTATTTTTATCACCACGCTCGGCATCCTCTCAATGCTACCGCCTTTGGGCGTGGATATGTATATTCCGTCCTTTTTAAATATTGCTGAAGACTTAAATATCAACTCCGAGCAAGTACAGCATACGCTAACATTCTTCGCTTATGGTATGGCCGCAGGACAATTATTCTGGGGTCCCTTTGGCGATAGTTTTGGTCGTAAACCGATTATTTTATTAGGTGTCATTATTGGTGCTATCACGGCTATTATTTTAACGGGCATTCATTCTATTGGCAGTTTCACTGCGCTACGTTTTATTCAAGGTTTCTTTGGGGCTGCACCTGTTGTGCTTTCAGGAGCTTTATTACGAGATTTATTTAGCAAAGATCAACTGTCTCGAATCATGTCCACCATCACGCTTGTCTTTATGATCGCGCCGCTTGTTGCGCCTATAATTGGCGGATATATCGTGAAATATTTCCACTGGCATATGATTTTTTATGTGATTGGCATCATGGGATTTCTTGCTGCATTGCTTGTCTTTTTTATTATTCCCGAGACCCATAAACAAGAAAATCGTATTCCCCTGCGGCTGAATATCATTGCCCGTAACTTCATGACACTTTCTAAACAAAAAGAAGTGTTAGGTTATATGGCGGCAGCCTCTTTTGGTTTTGGTGGTTTATTTGCTTTCGTCACTGCGGGATCGATCGTCTATATCGGTATTTATGGCATTCCAGTCGATGAATTCGGTTATTTCTTTATGATCAATATTGCCATCATGACAACGGCTTCTTATCTCAATGGGAAATTTGTATTGAAATTAGGTGCTGAAACCATGTTACGAATTGGTATTGCGGTACAATTTATTTCAGGAATTTGGTTATTTTTAACCGCACTTTTTGATTTCGGTTTTTGGCCAATGGCTATTGGCGTAGCCTTTTTTGTTGGACAAAATCCATTAATCTCCTCCAATGCCACAGCCTCTATTCTAGAGAAATTCCCAACGATGGCGGGTACCGCAAATTCATTAATGGGAAGTGTACGTTTTGGTGTCGGTGCGGTGATGGGTTCCTTGGTAGCGAGCTTTAAAATGGAAACCGCTGCACCAATGCTCTATACAATGACAGCTTGCGTGGTCATTTCAGCCCTCTCTTATTACTTCCTGACTTATCGAAATGAACGATAAAGTGCGGTCAATTTGAACATCATTTAAAACAACAAAGGCGGGATATCCCGCCTTTGTCATATTCCATCAAAACTTATTTCCAAATTCGATGATCTAATACTCGTTTTTTAATTTCAGGATAGAGGTCAATTTTAAATTCAGGCTCTTTTCCTGCTTTTAATTGACGTTGATAGTCCTTCATTAACTTCCACACAATTGGGGAAAGTAAAACAATCGCGACTAAGTTAATAATTGCCATCACAGCCATCACAGTATCCGCAAAATTCCACACAACATTACCTGATTTTACCGAACCGAAATAAACGAAGAATAATACCGATAAACGGAATGCCCATACAAACCAAGGTTTATTTTTAATAAAGCGAATGTTACTTTCTGCGTAAGCATAGTTACCGATAATAGAGGAATAAGCGAAAAGCAATAAAATGAAAGCTAAGAAGTGTACGCCAAACTCCCCAACATGATAACGCAATGCATTTTGCGTTAAGGAAATACTTTTCAGTGTTTCACTGCCATAGTTATCAGAAAGCAGGATAATCACCGCCGTACAAGTACAGACGATCATGGTATCTACAAACACACCAAGCATTTGTACTAAGCCTTGACTAACTGGATGTTTTACATGAGCGGCAGCCGCGGCATTTGGTGCAGAGCCCATCCCCGCTTCATTAGAGAATAATCCACGTTTAATCCCCATCATCATGGCTTTGGAGACTAAAGCACCAAACATACCACCAGCGGCTGATTGGAAAGTAAAAGCACTTTTATAAATATTGGCTATTACCGTCGGAATCATATCAATATGCATACCTAAGATAATTACCGCCATGATTAAATAAAAGAGTGCCATCATCGGTACTACGCTACTAGAAATGGTCGCAATACGTTTTACGCCACCGAAAATAATTACAGCAGTTAATACCACTAAAACAAGACCAACATATTCACCTTGCCAATTCCAAGCATTTTTGGTTGCTTCCACAATTGAGTTTGCTTGTACTGAATTAAATGCAAAACCAAAGGTAAAAATCAATGATAGGGCAAACGCTACTGCTAGCCAACGAGATTTTAAACCTTGTGTAATATAGTAGGCTGGGCCACCACGGAAAGAGCCATCTTTGTCTTGAATTTTGAATACCTGTGCTAAGGTTGACTCCGCAAAAGCACTCGACATACCAATAAATGCCGTTACCCACATCCAGAACACCGCACCTTCTCCACCAAGCGCAATAGCTGTTGCCACACCACTGATATTACCTACGCCAACTCGACTGGCGAGCCCGGTTGCAAACGCTTGGAATGGCGTTAAAGAATTTCCCTCTGCTGCGCGTCCAAACCACATTTCACGTATACTTGTAGGGAAAAGACGTAACTGCACTAACCCAGTAGTAATGGTAAAAAATAAACCGACACCTAATAAAATAACAATAGTGATATTCCATAATGGCTCGTCAAAATGTTCGATAACCCATGTTAATCCCTGTTCAATCCAGTTCCCAAATTCTGTCAACATAAAAACCTCACTAAAAAATCAATATTCTGATTGTAGAGAGACAAAAGAAAAAATCCAGTTTTCTTAGAGAAAAACTGGATTCTTATCCTATAACATAAAATTTATTCAAATTTTCACTGTATTTTTAGATTAAATCTATTCACAGTTTAAAAATAACGCGGCTGCTCCACGAACACCACCGGAATCACCATGTTTTGCTTTTTTGATTGGAGGCACTTTTGCACTACGCATTAAATGAGCTGACAATGCTTTTGGTAACGCTTCATAAAGATAATCAAAATTCGATAAACCACCGCCGAGCACAATCATATGCGGATCAAATGCAGTGATAATATTGCCGATAGAAATAGCCGCTAATTCAACAAAAATACGAACAAAATCAACCGCACTTTCCTCTTTCGCATAAAAGCGATCGATAATTTCTTTGGCTGATAACTCTTCCCCTTTTAAATCACGGTACAACATTTCAAAGCCGCGACCGGAAATATACGTATCTAAACAGGCCTGATTGCCACAACCACATTGGTAAATTGGCGCTTTATCCCAGCCCAATAACTTTAAGGCATGATAATTTAATTGAAGGTGGCCTAACTCCCCTGCCATCCCAACTTGTCCTGAGTGAATTTTGCCATTAATTACAAAACCACCACCAAAGCCCGTCCCCAAAATAAGCCCTAATACAGAAGGATATTGGATATTTTCTTCATCACAAGCTTCAGAGAGAGCAAAACAATTTGCATCATTTTCTGCCCGCACTTCACGATCTAAAACGCGTTCAAGATCGGCTAAAATGGGCTTATTATCTGCAACACGAATATTCGTCACTTCAGCAAGCCCAGTTGTTAAATTAACAAATCCAGGCAAACCTAAACCTACTGTGCCTTTTTCACCAAAGTGGGCATCAGCACGTTCTACTAGCGTTTTGATCGCTTGTAACCAATCTTGATAATCTGTTTGTGGCGTTGGCACGCGCTCGGTATAAAGTTTTTCTAATTTTTCATTAAAAGCAGCCAATTCAATCTTTGTGCCACCGATATCAATACCGTAATACATATTATCTCCTCAAAAGAGCGGTCAAAATTGTTGGAATGTTTGGACTGTATTTTCCTTGAAATCCAAATGAAAATCCATGATAAAAATCATATTTTCTACTAGCAATAAAAAAGACCAGCTTCATCACTCAAACCGGTCTTTGATGCTATTTATTGTTAAACAAGCCTTTCTTCTGTAAGAAACCAAAAATAATCAAATGAACAATCCATGCTGAAATTATCGCCACAAATAAATCGATAGGATAATGCATTCCTAGACGTACGCGACTAATTAACATTAATACGCCCCAAATTGTCATCGCTCCAATAAGCAATTCTGCTTTAAAAGAACGCTTCCCTAATAATTGGCTAAATCCAACGGCTAACATAAGCCAAGTGGCAGCAAAAATAGAATGACCAGATGGGAAAGAATAACCCGTTTCATCTTCATAATGAGCTTTTAACCAGGCTGGCGTATCGGCTTGTGTAGAATAAAATTTATCCACTAATTTCGCACGCTCAGAACGATCTTGATGATAAAAAGCATCCGTCGTACTTTCTGTTTTTTCCGCTAAATAGACAGTAAAAGGACGTGGCTCGGCAAAAACCGTTTTTAAACCTGTTTTAATTACTTGTGTAGATAATACCGACAGCCCCATTACAATGACACCCATAATCCATTGTTTACGATTTTCAAAAAGAAAACGGAAAAGTAAAGCAAATACACCACAGGTAATTAAAGCGTAAGGCACGCTACCGGTTTCAGTTAAAAGATAAAGCCAATAATCCCATTCCATTAATTGGTTGTTTCCATGCCAATGATAAGCAAAACCCCAAACAAAAAATGGTACAAGACAAAGGAATAACGTATATAATGACAGCCTTTTAAACATTGTTGCCTCTTGATAATAAAAATAAAGTGCACATTTTAGCAGAATAAAGTTGAAAAAAGGATAAATTATGTCAAAAATCCAATTGGTTGCCAAAGCCAATTTGCCTACCGAATATGGCATATTTAAAATGGTCGGATTTGAATTCCCCGATACAAAAAAAGAACATGTCGCTTTAGTGATGGGTGATATCTCAAACCCAGATGAGCCAGTGCTCGCCCGCATTCATTCTGAATGTCTAACAGGCGATGCATTACACAGTTTAAAATGCGATTGTGGTTTCCAACTAGCAGCGGCATTACGTCAAATTAGCGAAGCGGGTCGAGGTGTTTTAATCTATCATCGTGAAGAAGGCCGTGGCATCGGTTTAATTAATAAAATTCGTGCCTATGCATTACAAGATCAAGGAATGGATACCATTGAAGCCAATCTTGCATTAGGTTTTAAAGCCGATGAGCGTAACTTTAATGTGTGTGCCGATATGTTTGAATTATTAGGTGTGAAACAAGTTCGCTTGATGACAAACAACCCACAGAAAGTCGAAACCATGAAAAAAGCGGGCATTAATATTGTAGAACGTGTGCCATTGAATGTAGGTGAAAATCGTTACAATACGAAATATCTTGATACTAAAGCGAAAAAAATGGGCCATTATATTGTGCACAATAATGAAGAACATTTAATGACTTGCCCACATTGCCAAGAAGAAGTGATTTAATAAAAAAGCCATACAACTGTATGGCTTTTCTTTTATCAAAACAATTATTGATTAACGCCCCAATGACGAGTGTCTTTATCAAATTTCATGCCTGAATGCGATCCTTCCGAACCATTAAAATAAACGTCTTTATTTGCGCAAGCTGAAATCACTAATGCACCAATAACGATAAGAATTAATTTTTTCATTGTATTTACCTTTTTTAAAACTAGCTTACCGAAATTGTATCACAATTTTCTCCGTTTTTTCCTGCTTAAATTAGTCCTTTTCTTGCAAAATTTATCTTTGACTTCTACAATACCGCCTCATTTTTAACTTGTAGTTCGCAAACCTCCTACATAAAAAAACTAGGTATCCTATGAATATTTCAAATCTTAATCACAATCGTAAAGCCCTTGTCATCTTCTCTGGTGGACAAGATTCCACAACCTGTTTAATTCAAGCCATTGCTGAATATGGCGTAGAAAATGTCGAAACCGTCACTTTTCAATATGGCCAGCGCCATGCCATTGAATTAGAAAAAGCCCGTTGGATCGCCAAAGATCTCGGCGTAAAACAAACGTTGATTGATACGTCCGTCATCAAATCTATTACCCATAATGCCTTAATGGATGCAAATGCAGATATTGAGCAAAAAGAGGGTGAATTACCTAATACCTTTGTGGATGGCCGCAATGCACTCTTCTTATTGTATGCGGCGATTTATGCAAAAGGTCAAGGTATTAATGACATTATCACAGGCGTATGTGAAACAGATTTCAGTGGCTATCCCGATTGTCGCGATGTGTTTATCAAATCCATGAATGTTACCCTTAATTTAGCCATGGATTATCCGTTCAATTTAAAAACACCGTTAATGTATCTCACCAAAGCACAAACTTGGGCATTAGCTGATGAATTAGGTGCGTTAGATTATGTTCGTCAGCATACCCACACTTGCTATGAAGGTGTTGAAGGTGGCTGTGGGGAATGCCCAAGCTGTAAATTGAGAGATAAAGGCTTGCAGGAATATTTAGCAACAAAAGCAAAAGCTTAGTATCTCGATAACTCACTCCATAACAGATTAAATAGATTCAAATGAACCCCAAGTGCGGTCAAAATTCACGTCAAATTTTGACCGCACTTTTACTTGATATAGTATCCTTATCTTTTCTCATCTTTGATTTTATAAACGCGTCATTTTTTGATAAAATCACGCTAATTTTTTTATAAATAAGTAACTAATTTTAAAAATGACTACAAATTATTCCGCTCAAGAAATTACGGTTCTGAAAGATCTCGAACCGGTGCAAATTCGCCCCGGCATGTACACGGACACCACCCGTCCAAATCACCTTGCACAAGAAGTTATCGATAACAGTGTGGATGAAGCCCTTGCGGGTTTTGCTACCAAAGTTGAAGTGATTTTACACGCTGATCAATCGCTTGAAGTCATTGATAATGGCCGTGGGATGCCAGTAGATATTCACCCAACTGAAGGCGTTTCTGGTGTGGAAGTCATCTTAACCAAACTTCATGCTGGCGGTAAGTTCTCGAATAAAAACTATGAATTTGCTGGTGGTCTACACGGGGTGGGGATTTCTGTCGTCAATGCCCTTTCTGAACGCGTTGATATTCAAGTTAAACGTAACGGTGAAGTGTATAAAATTGCCTTTGAAAACGGTGCAAAAGTAGAAGAATTAGAAGTCATCGGGACTTGTGGCAGACGTACAACCGGCACCACCGTTCACTTCAAACCGAATCCAAAATATTTTGATAGCAAGAATTTTTCTGTCAGCCGTTTACGCCACTTATTACGTGCGAAAGCCGTACTTTGTTCAGGCTTAGAAATTAAATTTGTCGATAAAGTGAATAACACCGAAGATGTGTGGTGCTATCAAGATGGTCTATCCGATTACTTAACCGAAGCGGTGAATGGTTTTGAAACTTTGCCTGAAAAACCTTTTGTTGGTGAATTTAAAGGATCTACAGAAGCAGTAAGCTGGGCATTGTTATGGTTGCCGGAAGGTGGCGAGCTTATTGCAGAAAGCTATGTAAACTTGATTCCAACAGTACAAGGCGGAACACACGTAAATGGTCTTCGCCAAGGCTTGCTCAATGCCATGACCGAATATTGCGAATTCCGTAATAAATTACCACGTGGGGTGAAATTAACCGCAGACGATATTTGGGAGCGCTGTGCTTACATTCTTTCACTAAAAATGCAGGATGCTCAATTTGCAGGACAAACAAAAGAGCGGTTATCTTCTCGTCAAAGCGCGGTCTTTGTGGCAGGCGTTTTAAAAGATGCCTTCAGTTTATGGTTAAACCAGAACGTACAAGATGCGGATCGCTTAGCTGAAATGGCCATTAGCTCTGCACAACGTCGTTTAAATGCAGCCAAAAAAGTCGTACGTAAAAAATTAGTCAGTGGTCCTGCCCTACCTGGGAAATTAGCCGATTGTGCATCACAAAATTTAGAAAAAACCGAATTATTCTTAGTAGAAGGTGACTCTGCGGGTGGCTCAGCCAAACAGGCACGTGATCGTGAATATCAAGCGATCCTGCCATTACGTGGAAAAATCTTAAATACTTGGGAAGTAACCAGCGATCAAGTGCTTGGTTCAACGGAAATTCATGATATTGCTGTGGCGCTTGGTATCGATCCTGATAATGAAGATTTATCTCAACTTCGTTATGGTAAAGTCTGTATTTTAGCCGATGCGGACTCTGATGGTTTGCACATCGCCACCCTACTTTGTGCACTCTTTTTACGTCACTTCCCTAAATTGGTTCAAGATGGACACGTTTATGTGGCAATGCCACCACTCTATCGTATCGACTTAGGTAAAGAAGTCTTTTATGCCTTAGATGAAAACGAAAAAGAAGCGATTTTAGAACGCTTAAAAGGTAAAAAAGGTACCTTAAACGTACAACGCTTCAAAGGTTTGGGTGAAATGGATCCATCACAACTACGTGAAACCACCATGGATCCGAATACACGCCGTTTAGTTCAATTAACCTATGAGCTAGGCGAAGATCAAGGGGCAGAAACATTAGAATTAATGGATATGTTACTCGCCAAAAAACGAGCGGAAGATCGCAAAAATTGGTTACAAACCAATGGAGATCAAGTGGATTTAGCTGTTTAATTATTTGAGGTTAATCATGAACGAACAACGTCGAGATTTTTTTAAGAATAGTGCACTAGGCCTAGCAACAATTACATTAGGTGCAGGTTTAAGCCTTGTTCCTTCTGCTCAAGCAGAGGAAAAGCCCTCTAATACGGCAACCACTGCGGTTGAAAAATTACCTGAAATTGAAGCTGAACTGACGCTTGCGCCAAATGTACCAAAACCGATTGAACGTAATTACCCTGCAAAAGTTGTAGTAAAACTGACCGCACTTGAGCAAATTATGGATTTAATGGATGGTGTGCAATTTAAATTCTGGACATTAAACGGCAGCGTGCCAGCTCCGTTTATTCGTGTACGTGAAGGCGATATGGTGGAAGTCCAACTTTCCAATTCAGCGAGTTCAATGATGCCGCACAGTATCGATTTCCATGCTGCCGCTGTGCCAATGGGCGGCGCTATCGCAAGTGAAACCCCACCAACACGTACATCAACCTTCCAATTTAGAGCGTTACGTTCGGGCATTTATTTGTACCACTGCGGCAGTCAGCCTGTGGACATTCACCTTGCCAAGGGGATGTATGGTTTAGTTTTGGTTGAGCCGAAAGAAGGTTTACCAAAAGTGGATCGTGAATTTTACATTATGCAAAGTGAATTCTATACCAAAGGCGAGTTTGGCGATCCTGGCTTGCAACCATTCAGTATGCAAAAAGCCATTGATGAACGTCCTGAATACGTCCTCTTCAACGGTAAAGTCGGTGCAACTATGGATGGAAATGCCTTAAAAGCGAAAACCGGTGAAACCATTCGTCTATTCGTAGGAAATGCAGGGCCTAATTTATGTTCTTCTTTCCACTTAATCGGTGCGGTATTTGACAATGTGTATGTAGAAGGCGGCACACTTGTTAATCACAATGTTCAAACGACCTTGATTCCATCTGGCAGTGCCACCATGGTAGAAACTCGAATTGATGTGCCGGGTACTTATGTCTTTATGGATCACTCCATTTTCCGTGCTGTAAATAAAGGTACAATGGGACAAATAGTGGTAGAAGGCAAAAAAAATCCTAATATTTATTCCGGCAAATTAAAAGACGAAGCCTTTAAAGAAGCCAATCCACAAAAACCACAACCTGTTCCTTACGAAATTGACAGTCACAAAGGAATGGATATGGGACATTCTCCTCACGAACATTCCGATGGGAATTCCGGTGCAACAAGAAAATAGATTAGAAAAATATGAGCAATATTAACTACGAAGGCATCGAGCAGATACCACTTCGCACCTTTACAGAAAAGGCTTACCTTAATTATTCAATGTACGTCATTATGGATCGTGCATTGCCTTTTATTGGCGATGGCTTAAAGCCTGTTCAACGTCGTATTGTCTATGCGATGTCTGAACTTGGCTTAAATGCCGCGGCAAAATTTAAAAAATCCGCACGTACCGTCGGTGATGTGTTAGGTAAATTCCATCCACATGGTGACTCCGCTTGTTATGAAGCCATGGTATTAATGGCACAACCCTTTTCTTATCGCTATCCTTTGGTAGATGGTCAAGGAAACTGGGGGGCGCCAGATGATCCTAAATCATTCGCGGCAATGCGTTATACAGAATCTCGCCTGTCCAAAATTTCTGAAATTCTATTAACTGAATTAGGTCAAGGCACTGTTGATTTCCAACCAAACTTTGATGGCACTTTAGAAGAACCACAATATTTACCTGCGCGTTTACCTCATATTCTGTTAAACGGTACTACCGGGATTGCCGTCGGAATGGCAACAGATATTCCTCCACACAATATTAATGAAGTAGCAGATGCAGCTGTGATGCTATTAGATAATCCAAAAGCAGGATTAGATGATGTGCTCAATATCATTCAAGGCCCTGATTTCCCAACTGAAGCGGAAATTATTTCCCCTAAAGATGATATTCGCAAAATGTATGAAACCGGTCGTGGCTCTATTAAGATGCGCGCAACATGGCATAAAGAAGATGGTGAAATCATCATTAGCGCACTTCCTCATCAATCTTCACCATCAAAAATCATTGCACAAATTGCTGAGCAAATGACCGCGAAAAAATTGCCAATGGTGGAAGATATTCGTGATGAAGCAGATTACGAAAATCCTGTGCGTATCGTGCTTGTACCACGTTCAAATCGCGTTGACACAGATGCCTTGATGGCGCATTTATTTGCGACGACTGATCTTGAAAAAAGCTATCGTGTGAATATGAATATGATCGGGCTTGATCATAAACCAGCCGTAAAAGGCTTACTTCAAGTTCTCACTGAGTGGCTGACATTCCGTCGCACAACAGTAACACGTCGTTTACAACATCGTTTAGATAAGGTACTCGCTCGTTTACATATTTTAAATGGTTTGATGATTGCCTTCCTCAATATTGACGAAGTGATTGAGATTATTCGTACTGAAGATGAACCAAAACAAGTTTTAATGGCTCGCTTTAACTTAAGTGATGAACAGGCAGAAGCCATTTTAAACTTACGTTTACGCCATTTAGCTAAATTAGAAGAACATCAATTACAAGCTGAAAAAGATAAACTTGAAGAAGAGCGGTCAAATTTAGAGTTAATTTTAGGATCTGAACGTCGCTTAAATACCCTGATTAAAAAAGAAATTCAAGAAGATGCGAAAAAATACGCCAGCCCTAGAATGTCTCAATTAGTTGAGCGTGAAGAAGCGAAAGCTATTTCTGAAAGTGAAATGACTCCAGCTGAACCAGTTACGGTCATCTTATCTGAAATGGGCTGGGTACGATGTGCAAAAGGTCATGACATTGATCCGGAAGGATTAAGCTACAAAGCAGGCGATAAATATCTCTCTCACGCTTGCGGTAAAAGCAATCAACCAGTGATCTTTATTGATAGTACTGGTCGTAGCTATGCTTTAGATCCATTAAGCTTGCCTTCTGCGCGTTCCCAAGGTGAACCGCTCACCGGTAAACTTACATTACCGGCTGGTGCGACCATTGAACAGGTTATTATGGAAACTGAAAAACAAGAATTATTGATGGCATCAGATGCAGGATATGGTTTTATTTGCAAATTTGAAGATTTAATTGCACGTAATAAAGCAGGAAAAGCCTTGATTTCTTTGCCAGAAAATGCGAAAGTCTTGAAACCTGAGACACTTTCCGAGTCGACCTCACTTCTTGTGTCCCTCACTTCAGCGGGTCGAATGCTGATTTTTCCGGTACGGGATTTACCGGCATTATCAAAAGGGAAAGGCAACAAAATCATCAGTATTCCAGCAACGAATGCAAAAGCGCGGTCAGAATTATTGGTGAAATTGTTCTTAATTTCAGAACAAGCCAGCCTTGAGTTCCATTCCGGCAAACGAAAAATCACATTAAAACCGGAAGATCTGCAAAAATTCCGTGCGGAACGCGGCAGAAAAGGCTCTCAATTACCACGTGGATTACATAGCAATGTTGATATTGTGGTAGTTGAACCCGAACACAACTCATAAGAATTCTCGAAACCAAACTAAATAGGAGGATATTTCGTGAATATTGTTTTTGATACCTATCAAACTCTTGCTTTAGCAAGCTTTGTATTATTACTTGGTTATTTTCTAGTAAAACGTATTCGCGTTTTACAAACATTCAATATCCCTGAACCTGTTGTTGGCGGCTTTATTGTGGCTATTGCATTAACCATTTTATACAAAGTAAATGGCACTTCATTCACTTTTGAGAAAAGCTTACAAACATCTATGATGTTGGTATTCTTCTCCTCTATCGGTTTAAGTGCAAACTTTGCTCGCTTAATTAAAGGCGGAAAACCATTAGTTATCTTCCTATTGGCGGCAGCAATACTCATTGTTTGCCAAAATATCATCGGTATTTTAGGTACTCAATTATTAGGCATTGATCCTGCTTACGGCTTACTTGCTGGTTCAGTTACCCTAACCGGTGGTCATGGTACAGGTGCGGCATGGGCAGAAACATTCACTAAAGAATTTAATCTACCGGCTGCGACAGAAATCGCCATGGCGTGTGCTACATTCGGTTTAGTCTTTGGTGGTATCTTAGGTGGTCCAGTATCTCGTTATTTATTAAATCATCAAAAACAAGGTGAAAATCCAGAGAATGATGAAATAGATGACGTACAAGAAGCATTTGAGCACCCAACTTACAAACGTAAAATTAATGCGCGCTCAATCATTGAAACCATCGCAATGCTTTCTTTATGTTTACTCATCGGTCAATACTTAGATGGCTTAACAAAAGGTACACACATTCAATTACCAACCTTCGTATGGTGTTTATTTACAGGTGTAATCATTCGTAACAGCTTAACCCACTTATTCAAATTCCAAGTGGCTGATTCAGCGATTGACGTATTAGGCAGCGTAGGTTTATCTATCTTCTTAGCGATTGCTTTAATGTCTCTAAAACTTTGGGAGCTAGCAGGTCTTGCAACAGATGTATTGGTTATCTTAGCGGTTCAAGTTGTCTTCATGGCTTTCTTCGCTATCTACGTCACATACCGTATGATGGGTAAAGATTATGATGCGATTGTATTAAGTGCAGGTCACTGTGGTTTCGGTCTCGGTGCTACACCAACAGCCGTTGCTAACATGCAAGCGATTACCAGCCGTTTCGGACCATCTCACAAAGCGTTCTTAATTGTACCAATGGTAGGGGCATTCTTTATCGACTTATTAAATGCCGGTATCTTAAAAATGTTCTTAAGCGTTGTTGAAGCGCTTCACTAATAAAACGTAAAAAAGAAAGGCTGACATGTTGTCAGCCTTTTTATTTACTTGCTACTCAGTCAGCGTCTTGACTAAATCCATCACAAATTCTAACCGCTCTTTATTTTCTGAAAGCGCTTTCACAAACTTAAATTTTAATGGTCCATCAAAACGATAAACAATTGGATTTTGTTGAATTAATTTGATGAATTTTTCAGGATCAACTTTTGCTGAAGGAGAGAATTCAATAAAGCCACCTTGAGCCCCTGCATCGATTTTCAGTACTTTTAATGGTTTCACCATTAAACGCATTTCAGCAATTTGTAAAAGATTTTTAGTTGCTTCAGGTAATAGGCCAAAGCGATCAATTAATTCAACTTTTAATTCATCTAGCTCTTGTTTACTCTCCGCTGCTGCAATACGTTTATAGAATGACAAACGCATATTCACATCGCCAAGATAATCATCTGGCAATAAGGCTGGAACACGTAACTCAATTTCAGCTTGCTGATGTGTAATCTCTTCTAATGAAGGCTCTCTCCCCTCTTTTAAGGCTTTTACTGCTGCGTCAAGTAATTCCATATAAAGTGAAAAACCGATACTTTCAATTTGCCCACTTTGTTCATTCCCTAATAATTCACCCGCACCGCGAATTTCTAAATCGTGCGTCGCAAGAATGAAACCTGCACCTAAATTATCTAAACTTTCTAATGCCTCTAAACGACGTTTCGCATCTTTCGTCATTAATTTTGGCGGAGGTGTAAGCAAATAGGCATAAGCCTGGTGGTGAGAACGCCCTACTCGGCCACGCAACTGGTGAAGCTGTGCCAAGCCAAAATTATCTGCACGTTCAATAATAATCGTATTTGCCGTTGGTACATCAATTCCTGTTTCAATAATGGTGGAACAGACTAATACGTTATAACGTTGATGATAAAAATCACTCATCACGCGTTCAAGTTCACGTTCTCGCATTTGACCATGACCAATCACGACTCGAGCCTCAGGGACAAGTGCGGTCAGTTTTTCTGCTGTATTTTCAATACTCGCCACATCATTATGCAAATAATAAACTTGCCCACCACGCAAAAGCTCACGCAGGATGGCTTCACGAATGATTAAATCATCTTTCTGGCGAACAAATGTTTTGATACTCACTCGGCGAGCCGGTGGCGTCGCAATAATAGAAAGATCACGAATACCATTCATCGCCATATTCAAAGTACGAGGAATTGGTGTTGCGGTCAGCGTTAAAATATCAATATTCGCTCGAAGTTGTTTAATTTTCTCTTTCTGTCCCACACCAAAGCGATGTTCTTCATCAATGATAAGTAAGCCAAGATCAGAAAACTTCACATCGGATTGGATTAATTTATGAGTTCCAATCAGAATATCGACTTTTCCTTCGGCTAAATTTTCTAAGATTTGTTTTTGCTCTTTGGCTGTTTTAAAGCGAGAAAGCACTTCCACATTAACCGGAAGATTAGCAAAACGATCTTTAAAATTCTCGTAATGCTGTTGAGCTAACAAGGTTGTTGGAACCAATACAGCGACTTGTTTATGATTCATTACAGCCAAAAATGCGGCACGCATCGCCACTTCAGTCTTACCAAAGCCCACATCACCACAAACCAAACGATCCATCGCCTTGGGTTGGCACATATCCGAAATAACGGCATTAATCGCCATGGCTTGATCGTGCGTTTCTTCAAAAGGGAAGGTTGCCGCGAATTGCTGGAATTCCTCACGATCATATTTAAACTCAAAGCCTTTTTTCACTTCTCGTTGGGCATATACATCAAGTAATTCAGCGGCCACATCACGAATTTTTTCTGCTGCCTTTTGACGCGTTTTCGCCCACGATTCATTACCTAATTTATGCAATGGTGCAGTTTCATCTGAGCCACCGACATAGCGACTAATTAAATGAAGAGAACCAACAGGCACATAAAGTTTGGATTCATTCGCATAATTGATCAGCAAATATTCTGCTTTTAAGCCCCCAGTATCGAGTGTCACTAAGCCACCATAACGCCCAACACCATGATCTAAATGCACCACAGGCTGCCCAATTTTTAATTCAGCCAGATTACGCACTAAGGTATCAGGATTGACCGCCTTACGTTTATCACGCTGACGTTGTTGTACTCGCTCGCCTAAAATTTCATGTTCAGTAATAACGGCGAGTTTAGCCTCATCAAGAATAAAACCTTGCTCAAGACGACTTACCCACAGATTAAACTTATCTTGATTGGCTTCAGATAAGGTTTTAATTTGTTTTGGTTTAATTTTTAAGGGTGAAAGTAAATCCAGTAAAGTTTCACGTCGTCCTTCAGTTTCAACTGAAAATAAAACATTTCCTTTAAAATGCTCAATAAACTGACAAAGTTGGGATAACGGTTCTTTTTGCTGTGATTGAATGGTCACTGCTGGTAATGCAGACACCGATAAATTTTTCTGACGAACAGATGAGCGCACTTTTTCTGCTTTAAAATTAATTTTAGGATAATTTTTTAATGCATGATTTACCGCATCAATACTTAGCCACAAACGTTCTGGCGGCAAAAGAGGGCGCATTGGATCAACTTTGCGATGCTCATAACGCTGTTTAGCATCAAGATAAAAACGTTCTCCTTGTGCTTGATTTGTTTCCATATCCACAAACAACGTTTTTTCGGGTAAGTAATCGAACAATGTTGCCATTTCATCAAAGAATAGCGGCTGCCAATATTCAATCCCTGAGATTAGTGTGCCTTTACTGATTTGCTGATAAATATGTTCTGGATCACGACGAATTTCACCAAAGGTTTCTCTAAATTGTGTGCGGAAAAACTCAATACCTTTCTCATCAGTTGGAAATTCGTGTGCCGGTAATAAATTAATAGATTGAATTTCATCTAACGTTCGCTGCGTATCGACATCAAAAGTACGAATCGAATCAATTTCATCATCAAAAAAATCTAAGCGAAATGGAACCGCACTTCCCATTGGGAAAAGATCTAAAAGAGATCCGCGCACAGCATATTCACCATGTTCTAGTACTTGCTCTACGGAACGATATCCTGCTGACTCTAATTGTAATCGCAATTTTTCAATGACAAGACGGTCACCTTTTTTAATTAGAAGGACATTGTGCTGTAGATATTTCGGCGGGCACACACGTTGCATTAATGTGCTAATCGGTAAAACAAAGATACCTTTTTTAGTATTTTGCAAATGAAATAGCGCACTTAAACGAGAAGAAATAATTTCTTGATGAGGAGAAAAAGAATCATAAGGCAACGTTTCCCAATCAGGAAAAAACTGAATGGGTTGAGAAGTTAAATCCGGTAAAACTTGTGATAAACGAACCGCACTTTTGGTATCCGGTGTCACAACCACAGTCAATCCATCGTATTGCTCAGCAATTTCACTAACCGTAAGTGTATCTGCACTCGCCAATACATTGCCGAGAATTTTATGATCATTTGGCTGAATCGGAATATCAAAATTAAAATAGGTTGTTTTCATAAGTGCGGTCAATTTTTATCTCATTTTTGCGTGAATAGCTTGCTAGTTTAGCAAATTCACTCTACTTTTCAATAATTATCTGTATAAAAAAACAGGGTTAAATTAACCCTGTTTTCTTTTATTTTTTGAGCGGTTCTAGTGGTTTCTCTTTTTTTACCTTACCATCATCATCAAATTCAATGCGTGGCATACAACCTCGACAGCTACCTTTATCTAAACCAAGCTCACTGCAAAATTTATTATATTCATCTACCGCTTTACGGAACCAACCTTTTTTTTCTTGTTCGCTCATTTTGCCTCCTTTTTTAATTTTTGTGCAATTTCCGAACGTAATAATTTTAACCCATTTTTCTTATTATAGGGTATCTGTTTTGTGATGAAATAATCTCTCATTAAAGGGTAATCTTTTTCATCTAAATTCATTAAAAATCGACGAATTGCCGGCAAAGCGGAAGCTAAAGTGCGGTGAAAATAAGCAAAATTTTTTAAGCTGAGCCAATCTTCGTCAATCAATTCCCAATCTACTGATATGCTATTAAATTCCTGAACGAGCGGATGGAAAGACAAAGGTATATTTCGTTGAAAAGAGTGCGTTGCTTCTTTTTCTAATTCAATCCCTTGTGCAGAAAGCCCCTTTAGAGCGATAGCTGAATAACAACCACTACTCGCCTCTAAATGCTCGCCTAAATGAACAAGAGAAAAACCACATTTCTGCCAAAATTGAGCTAGTTCTTTGGTATAACCGAAACTCACTGATAAATAATCTACATTGGCATTTTGCGTGATATATTCAATAAGTTGTGTACCAATACCATGTTGCTGCCACATAGGCTGAACCGCAATTCTCGAAATACGTAAAGAATGCAATTCACAAGCCTTTTGTTGTTGAGCATGAAAACAAAGTGCTTGCGGGACAAGATTACCTTTAGGGCGTCTAATGCCTAGATTAATGGCCTCTATAAGCGATGAATCTTCAATCCCGCCTTCTTTTAATGCCCAAACTGCGCCTAGTAAATTTTGCTCATTTTCAGCAGTAAAAAAACACTGTGAAGTGGCATCAAATAATCGCCGTAGATCTAATGGTGATGTACGATAATGAGCTAATGTCATCAAGCCATAGAATTGGGGCAATGAAGAAAGTATTTCCTCTTGTGAGCGTTCAGTGATTTGGCATATTTTGCTTTTATCGTATGGCGTTTGTTTAAAATCATCCTCTACATTCAATAATAAAAGCTCATCAATAAACGCCTCTAAAACATCATCTTTAGACCAACGTAGCGGTTCAATAAGTTCAAAGTCAGAAAAAGTGCGGTTAATTTTTTGCTTAAATTTAAGCTCAAAGCCTCGCCCGGTTCCCTCATAACTATGGATAGTAGTCGTAAATAGAATATGCTTAAAATGATGAGAAAAAGCGCTAAGTTGAGCAATCGGCAACATGGCTGCCTCATCAACAAAAAGCCAAGCATTTTCAGAAAAAGAAGGATCATTTTGCAAAGCAAGGAAAAGCTCATCTGGTGCAATAAAGATGATCTCTTTTTGTGAAAATTCAGCCAAAATTTTAACCGCACTTTTATTCGGTGCGGTGAGGTAAATTTTAGTATCCAGTTGATTCGCTAATAAGCCTGCTAGAGCTGATTTCCCTCTTCCTCGTTTGGCAGTAAGAAAGTAGAGTTCGGATTCTTTTTGTAAGATTTTCTCAATGATTTTCTGCTGATCTAAGGTCGCGTTGTGATTGACAAATGACTGCTGAAAAGTGCGGTCAAATTTTAAATTATTTTGATGATAAAGGATAGAGAAGCCATATTTATGAATACAATGCTTAAAATATGTCATAAATCTTGGCGTAGCAATTGCCTCAAGTGAACCTGACCAACGGAGACTATCTTCATCTATTTGAGAATGAAGTTTCTCCCAATTTGATAGCAATACAATTAAGGCACCATTCATTTTCAATGTTCCGGCCGCAATGGCTAGTGCCTCTAAATGGATACCTTTCCGCGCATCAAACAAGATCGTCTCAAACTCTTGTCCAAGAAGATTTTGAATTTTAGAGAATTCATTAATGATCAAGGTATTTACCGGCAAATTAGACGGCATATTCTCACTGATCAAAAATTGAAAATGACGGGTCATGAATTACTTTTCTAAATACGCTTCTAATTCAGCTACATTTTGAGGCCATTCATTACTGAGTTGCTTTATCCATGAAGCAATATCCAATGTCCAATTTGGCAATGAGGTATCTTGAGCCTGTTTTGCGATATTTTGAACATTAACAAGCCCTACCGACGCGGCTGCACCTTTAATTTTATGTGCGACATCTGACACGTTTTGTTTCATATCCGTGTTTGCTAGATAATCCTCATAAGCTGTTTCTAATTCATCTAAATAAATTGGCATCCATTGTTTAAATAACGCCACATTAGCTTTCGCTTGAGATTTTCCGATTAACTCAATAAGTGAAATATTGATGCCTTCTTGAACTTGAGGAGTTTCTTCTTCATCAGAGATACATTCAATATCATCGCCTAAAAAAGTTTTAAAGCACTGACGTAATTCAACCAAAGAAAGGGGCTTGCGCAATACGCCATCCATTCCCTGTTCTTGATATTCTTCTTCACTGTGCATCACGTTCGCTGTAAAGGCAATTAAAGGTGGGAGAAAATCATAAATCCCTTCTTCGTAGTTTTTACGTAGATAGTATGCAATATCAAAACCTGACATATCTGGCAACTTAATATCAAGAAAAACAATATCATAAGTATTTTTCTCAAATAATTGGATAGCCTGTTCACCATTCATGGCAACGTCAACATAATGACCTTGCTTTTCAAGAATGCTTTTGGCCACAACCACATTCAATTCAACGTCTTCTACTAATAAAATAGAAAGATGCTGCATAGCTTTTTCTGCATTTCCTTCATGAGCTTGCGCTTGTTCAGCAATGATCGTTAAGTAAAAGGTTGAACCTTTTTCCAATTCACTTTCAACCGTTAAATCCCCTTGCATTAACTGCGCAAGATTCTTAGAAATCGCAAGACCGATGCCACTTCCTGCAGAACGGTGAATATTATCTTTAACCTGATAATACATGGTAAAAATCTTATCTAATTCACAAGGTGCAATACCCGCTCCTGTATCAGTAACACTAAATTGATACTGATTATTTTGCATTTTCTGCACCTTTAGAACCACTTCTCCTTTATCAGTGAATTTGACGGCATTGCTAATTAAATTCCAAAGAATTTGGCTAAGGCGAGCACGATCGAGATAAAGCCAATTAGGTAAATTCTCATCCAGGTTTAAAGAAAATTTTAGTCCCTTTTGTTCTGCCATTAAGGTCCCAAAATTATAGAAATCATTAAGTAATGAATGGAAGTCGCAGGGTTGAATATTCAATTCAATGCGCTTGGAATCGATTTTATTTAAATCAATAATATCACTAAAAATATGACCTAAACTGACCGCACTTAGATTAATGGTATTAAGGTAATTTTGTTGTTGTTCCGTTAATTTATCATCCAGTAAAATTCGACTGAGACCAATGATCCCATTTAACGGCGTACGTAACTCATGGCTAATTGTTGCAAGTAAGGTACTTTTATCACGACTATTTTTTTCTAATCGCGCAAGCGTTTTAGAGAGCTCTAAACGGGAACGCTCTAATCGTTCAACAAGCAGCGTAAAAAAATAAATAACAAAAGGAGCGGTAAATAAACCAAAAGTAATTGAGCGAGCAATGTCACTCCAGTGAATACCATCACTAAGGAGCGTGCTTAATAAGATTTGTATACAGATAGCTAAAATCGCAAGAATAGCGATACCAAGTAAAGAGAAACGAACTCGACCTAATCGAATAACCCAATCAACATAACGTTGCGCAAAATATCTAAAGTTTTTCATGGTTTATATTGAGAAATAAAAATTGAGATCATTCTATATAATTTTTAATAAAAATCTATAAACAAAAACCCCAAGCCATTCAGCTCGGGGT
>NZ_KV801814.1:0-206 GCF_001810545.1 Haemophilus sp. HMSC066D02
AAAGGTGGTGAGTTATCCATTCAAAGTGGTGGTGATATCACGATAAAAGCAGCAAATGTGAAATCGGCAGGCACGGTTGATGTAAATGCCAAAGGTAAACTTTTGGTGACGACTGAGAAGCAAAGCAGTAAAGAACACTATGACTTTAGCGATAACCATCATTATCACTTAGATAAAGAAGGTGAAGTAGGCTCTGTTATTGAGGG
>NZ_KV801815.1:0-1087 GCF_001810545.1 Haemophilus sp. HMSC066D02
CAGGTAAGGATTTATTCCCACCCGTACCACGTTTATAGTTCGCAAACAGTTGTAAAACAGTTTCACCAATGTATTGGGTGTGATTAAGCCCCACTTCCCAACCAGCGGTACGACGACGTTGCACTTCAATTTCGGTGTCATTGATATAGTTATGGGATTTTTTCGTCCATAATGTGGCATTCACATAGGTTTTGTGAAGACTTCCACGAGATAATAAGCGACTTAAATTCGCTTTCATTTGTTGGCTTTCACCCGAATAGGTGTAAGACTCAAATGCACCTGCTACCGTTTGGTGATAAGAATATTTTGAACCGGAAAGCGTTAAGAGATAGTTCTTCCAAGGAATAGAATAATAGAGACTGATGTTTTTGCTGCCATAATCGCCTTCCGCATCATCGCTATCACGTTTAAAGCTGCGTGTACCGCTGATATAGAACATATCATTAAGTGTTAGCACGTTATCCCAGGAAAACGTGGCTGAACCTTGTAAACGACCCGTAGATTTACTGCCTGAATCATCTAATCCAAAAGTTAAATGAAAAGGTAAACTTTGCTTATAAGCAATCACCACGTCTGTTTCACCGACTGCATCCGTTGGCACAAGCTCCATATTCGCATCAGCACTCGGTACACGTTTTAAGTTTTCTAAACCTTGTTCAATATTGCGAATATTTAATATATCCCCCTGCGCCATTGGCATGGCAAACCATAAGGTACCACGGGTGGCAAACGGAATCGCACTTTGGTCTTGTAATTGAATACGGCCTACTTTACCCGGAATCACAGTGAGTACGAGCATGCCTGAACGTAAATCCTGTGGCTCCACTACCACACGTGTAGTGACATAACCAAAATCAATTAAACGATTTTGAATACGGCGAAGTAAGACGTTAATCCCCTCTGAGCCAATACAAGCAGGCAGCGCAAAATCACGCTCAGCATAAACTGACTTTAATGCCCAAGAGAATTGGCTTGGTTGGATTAATTTAAGGGAAGAAGCTGATGAATTTTCTTCTTCAGCTTGATAATCGGTCAGCACTAGTTGATTGATAGGAAAACACTGTGCTTCATTTTGTGGAAAGCCAAG
>NZ_KV801816.1:0-20703 GCF_001810545.1 Haemophilus sp. HMSC066D02
TGCTTTATCTTCAGCCGCATCTTTCACTTCAGCAACTTTGTCTTCAGCTGCATCTTTTAGCTCTGCTGCTTTATCTGCCGCTTCATCTGTAGCTTCTGAAACTGTTTTTTTCACTTCTGATGCTTTATCTTCGACGGCTCTTTTTACTTCAGAAAATTTGTCATCGATTGCTTTTTTCATTTCAGTAGCTTTATCATCGATTGCTTCCTTTGCTTCAGAAACTGCTTTTCTTACTTCAGATACTTTATCTTCAGTTACATCTTTCACTTCAGTAGCTTTGTCTTCAACCACTTCTTTTGCCTCAGACGCTTTATGTGTCACAGCATCTTTAATATAGTTAGCCGCTGCAAATAATGCATCTTTAACTTGTGTTGCAGCATTCACTGTCGTATCTTTTACTTCAGTTGCTTTATCTCCGATTTTATTGTTCATAGCTACTCCCCTTGTGTCATTATGATGGCTTAATTTAAGCTATTCATTTATAGCTCATTTTCAGTCTATCAAAAAAATTTTAAAAAAACACCTAAAAATACACATTTTTAGGTGTTGCTTATTTTTGACTGCTTTTAAAAAGTAAATCATATAAACTTTGTTTTTCGTATTTTAGCCATTCTATTTTGGATAATGGAAAGCTTCAATGGTGCCTTTTTCACCATTCCACTCAATTTGAACAATCGTTGAAGGGTAAAAACTAATTGGATTTCGCTTACCGTAAAGCTCTGAAACAATACTGCCTACTAAAGGTAAATGAGAAACGAGTAAAACACTTTCAGTACCTTCTTCTTGCAAAACAGATAGATAATCAGCTACCAATGTAGCATTACCATAAGGTGTAATCCCACTCCAAATTTCAATATCATTAAGCGTGTTACCTAAGGCTGAATTTACAAGCTCAAACGTTTCTTGTGCTCTTACATAAGGACTGACAATCACTTTCTGAACTGAAAGTGCGGTTGAATTTAGATGGTTTTTAAGCCATTGACCTTGTAATATTGATTGTTTGCGTCCATAGTCGGTTAAATGCCGAGCCTCGTCTGATGAAGAGACAACTTCAGCTTCTCCATGACGCATAATAAAAATTTTCATGTCTTTGCTTTCCTAAAAATAATAAAAGATAAATTTTATGGATCAAAAATGGGGGCAAGCCCCCACTTTATTAATTCGCTTTCACTGCTTCTGCAATTTCTTCTGCACATTGTTTTGCAAGTACACCGTCTTCACATTCGACCATGACGCGAATAAGAGGCTCAGTACCAGACTTACGCAGTAAAATTCGACCTTTGCCTTCTAAACGTTTTTCCACATCTGCAGCTACCGCTTTTACCGCTTCACTTTCTAATGGATTATCACCACCAGCAAAACGAACATTAATGAGTACTTGAGGGAATAATTTCACCGCACTTGCAAGCTCGTTTAAAGATAAACGATGTTGAACCATTGCACTTAATACAGCTAGTGATGCAATAATACCATCACCTGTCGTATTTTTATCAGCAATAATGATATGGCCTGAGTTTTCTCCGCCTAGCGTCCAGCTATGTTCTACCATTTTTTCTAACACATAACGGTCGCCAACGTTAGCTCGCACAAAAGGTACACCTAACATTTTTAACGCAATCTCTAAGCTCATATTACTCATTAATGTGCCCACTACGCCACCTTTTAGCTGACCTGAACGTAAAGCTTCACGAGCAATAATGAAAAGGATTTGGTCACCATCTACTTTATTACCTAAGTGATCCACCATCATAATACGGTCACCATCACCATCATAAGCAAGACCAACATCTGCTTTTGTTTCAAGCACTTTTTCCTGTAACGCTTTTACATCGGTTGCTCCACATTTCTCATTAATATTGATTCCGTTAGGATCTGTACCAATTTCAATCACTTCTGCGCCTAACTCACGTAATACATTTGGCGCAATATGATAAGTCGCACCATTTGCACAATCCACCACAATTTTATAACCATCTAAACCAAGGTGGGCAGGGAAAGTACTTTTACAAAATTCAATATAACGTCCTGCAGCATCACTGATACGGCTTGCTTTACCTAAATCAGCAGACTCCACACAATCCATTGGCTGATCAAGCATGGCTTCAATCGCTTCTTCAATATCATCTGGTAATTTTGTGCCTTGTGAAGAGAAGAATTTAATCCCGTTATCATAATAAGGGTTATGTGATGCCGAAATGACAATACCCGCTTCTAAACGGAAAGTGCGGGTTAAATACGCCACGGCAGGTGTTGGCATTGGACCGGTAAATGCAGCAGTTAATCCTGCCGCAGCTAAACCTGCTTCAAGTGCAGATTCCAACATATAACCTGAAATACGAGTATCTTTCCCGATTAATACCGTGCGAGAACCTTGAGAGGCTAAAACTTTACCCGCTGCCCAACCTAATTTTAATGCGAAATCAGGTGTGATTGGATATGTACCTACTTTTCCACGTACACCATCAGTACCAAAATATTTACGATTTGCCATGTTTATTCCTTATTAAATTTGAATAACGATGTTGCAGAAATCATTTATTCTACAACATATAAAATCTGTTAGTTTTTTTACGCTTGTTGCGTTGCCTGCCATACTTTTAAAGCATCTGCTGTTGCTGCTACATCATGTACACGCAAAATTGTCGCACCATTTTGAGCCGCAATTAATGCCCCAGCTACACTTCCCACAACACGTTCAGTCACAGGCTTATCTAATACAGCACCAATCATCGATTTACGTGAAAGCCCTGCTAAAACAGGATATCCACTTTCACAGAAGTGAGACAACTGTTGTAAAAGCTTGTAGTTATGCTGCACGGTCTTACCAAAACAAAACCCCATATCCCAAATGATATTTTCTTTAGCGATTCCCGCATCTAAACAAGCTTTAGTCCGAGCTTCTAAAAACTGATAAACATCTTGGACTACATCATCATAATGCGGATTAGTCTGCATTGTGCGCGGCTGTCCTTGCATGTGCATGATACAAGTGGGTAAATTCAACTGTCCTGCTATTTCGAGTGCACCAGGTTCACGTAAAGCACGAATATCATTGATTAAATCCATGCCGACCTTAGCTGCTTCTTGCATCACAATTGCTTTAGAGGTATCCACTGAAATCCAACAATCAAAACGTTTTTGCACGGCTTCAACAAGAGGTATCACTCGTTGCAACTCTTCAGTTTCAGGCACTTCTTCTGCCATTATTGGTCGAGTTGATTCCCCGCCAATATCAATAATTGTTGCACCTTCTTTGAGCATTTTTTCAACTTGAAATAATGCTTTGTCTAGACTAAAAAACTGTCCGCCATCTGAAAATGAATCAGGCGTGAAATTCAAAATTCCCATAATTTGAGGTAATGATAAATCTAGACATTTGTTATTAGCGTAAAGTTTCATAAAGTGCGGTCAATTTTTAAATCAAATTTTAAAGGCTAGATTATAACGGAATATAGTGATGAAAAGAATGACATTATAAATAAAAAAAGCCTTCCTAATTAGGAAGGCTTTATTCTTACTCTTCAGGATCTTCTGAATGATTAACCGCACTTTCAGTTTTTTCTTCCTGCGGTTTTGCTGTTGGTTTTGTATCTTTGTTATCTTCCCAACCAGATGGTGGTGTAACAGGTTCACGATTCATTAGCTGTTTGATTTGTTCTTCTTCAATGGTTTCATATTTCACTAACGCATCTTTCATGGCGTGAAGAATATCCATATTGTCGATCAGAATCTGTCTTGCTCTCGCATAGTTACGATTTACAATCGCACGAACTTCTTCATCAATCGCATGCGCCGTTTCATCTGACATATGTTTTGCTTTCGCCATTGAGCGACCTAAGAATACTTCGCCTTCATCTTCGGTATAAAGAATCGGACCGAGTTTATCTGAGAAGCCCCATTGGGTCACCATATTACGTGCAATATTGGTTGCCACTTTAATATCGTTAGATGCACCAGTCGAAATATTTTCTTCACCGTAAATCAAATCTTCTGCTAAACGTCCTGCATAAAGTGTTGAAAGTTTACTTTCTAATTGTTTTTGGCTGATACTAATTTGATCACCTTCAGGCAAGAAGAAAGTCACACCTAATGCGCGGCCACGAGGAATAATCGTAACTTTATGTACAGGATCATGTTCAGGCACTAAGTAACCCACAATGGCGTGACCTGCTTCATGATACGCTGTCGATTCTTTTTGTTTATCTGTCATGATCATGGTACGGCGTTCAGGTCCCATATTGATCTTATCTTTTGCTTTTTCAAACTCAAGCATCGATACAGTGCGTTTATTGCTACGAGCAGCAAATAATGCCGCTTCATTAACCAAGTTCGCTAAATCCGCACCTGAATAACCTGGTGTACCACGAGCCAGTGTCATTGCATCTACATCATCAGCCACAGGGACTTTACGCATGTGAACTTTTAAAATTTGCTCACGACCTTTCACATCCGGTAAACCTACAACAACTTGACGGTCAAAACGGCCTGGACGCGTTAATGCTGGATCAAGTACATCTGGACGGTTAGTTGCAGCAATAACGATTACGCCTTCGTTACCACCGAAACCATCCATTTCAACTAACATTTGGTTAAGGGTTTGTTCACGCTCATCATGTCCACCACCTAAACCGGCACCACGTTGGCGACCTACCGCATCGATTTCATCAATAAAGATTAAACATGGTGCATTTTTCTTCGCTTGCTCGAACATATCACGTACACGAGAAGCTCCAACGCCCACAAACATCTCCACAAAGTCCGAACCTGAAATGGTAAAGAAAGGTACTTTCGCTTCACCCGCAATGGCCTTAGCTAATAAAGTTTTACCTGTACCAGGAGGGCCAACCATCAAAATACCTTTTGGAATTTTACCGCCAAGGTTTTGGAATTTTTTCGGTTCACGCAAGAAATCAACTACTTCACCGACTTCTTCTTTTGCTTCATCGCAACCAGCAACGTCCGCAAAAGTCACTTTGATTTGATCTTGGTTCAGCATTTTAGCGCGGCTTTTACCAAAGCTCATGGCCTTGCCGCCGCCACCTTGCATTTGACGCATGAAGAAAATCCATACCCCTACAAGGAATAGCATTGGGAACCACGAAATTAAAATTTGTGATAATAAACTGCGTTTTTCAAAAGGCGTACCTTCGATTTTAACTTTTTTATTTAATAAGTCATCTAAGAGCTTTTTATCTTCCAACGGTGGCATGACGGTCATATATTTAGAACCATCATTTTTGGTCACGGTGATTTCATTCGCATCAAAACGCGCTTCCTTCACTTGACTGTTACTCACATCATACACAAAGGTTGTGTAATCTGTTGAGTCACTCACGCCATTGGAATTAAAACTTTGGTAAGCTGTCATCATGACAATTGCTACCACAACCCATAGAACTAGATTTTTGACCATATCGTTCAAGGTTTAACCTGCCTTTCTTAAGTTAATTAAAATTAAACGAGATACTATCTCATCCCCGACACAATGAAAAGCTATCAAAGCAATTATCTATTCGCCTTTATAACCACTTGCTACAATATAAACTTCGCGAGAGCGCCCACGAGAGGCTTCAGGCTTACGCACTTTTACAACACTAAAGAGTGAACGAATTTCGCGCAGATACTCGTCAAAACCTTCTCCTTGGAATACTTTGACCACAAAACTGCCTTTTTTCGCCAAAACTTGCTTACACATATCTAAAGCCAGTTCAACTAAATACATTGCACGAGGAATATCAACAGATGGCATGCCGCTAAAATTTGGCGCCATATCAGACATCACTACATCAACTTTTGCTTCACCAACTCGTTCTAATAATGCATTCAGCACATTTTCGTCACGAAAATCGCCTTGCAAGAAATCCACGCCGACAATTGGGTTCATATCCAAAATATCACAAGCAATCACTCGACCTTTACCACCAATTTGGCTCACAACATACTGTGACCAACCACCTGGTGCGGCACCGAGATCCACCACTGTCATTCCCGGTTTAAACAATTTATCCGTTTGTTGAATTTCATCTAACTTAAAGTAAGCACGTGAGCGTAATTTTTGTTTATGTGCTTTCTGAACAAACGGATCTTTAAAATGTTCGTTTAGCCAACGAGAAGAACTCGCCGAACGTTTTTTCTTTCCCATAATCTCTTTCTTTTGTACTATTTTTTGTAGTAGTTTCGTCTATATTTGGGTACAATCTGCCAAATTCAAGGCTAGACTTACCAAAAAGTGCTGAAAAACCACGTTTTTTCTGACCGCTCTTTTCGGTCTTTTTTTGACTCATATTCATCTATTTAAAGGATTCCTTATGACAATATTATCAACAAAACAAAAACAATTTTTAAAAGGACTCGCTCATCACCTTAGTCCTGTCGTCATGCTTGGCGGTAACGGCTTAACCGAAGGTGTATTAGCCGAAATCGATAATGCGTTAAATCATCACGAATTAATCAAAGTAAAAATTGCTGGCGCAGATCGCGAAACCAAACAATTAATCATTGATGCGATTGTTCGTGAAACCAAATCATCTAACGTTCAAACCATCGGACATATTTTGGTGCTTTATCGACCAAGCGAGGAAGGTAAAATCCAGCTGCCTCGTAAATAATTGTTATCCCCTCAATTTGAGGGGATGTTTTTTTAGATGTAATTTACTTCAATAATCTCGAACTCAACCGTTCCACCTGGTGTGGTAATATTTACGGTATCATCCAACTCTTTCCCTACCAAGCCGCGAGCAATCGGTGAATTCACAGAAATCAAACCTGATTTAATATCTGCCTCATCATCACCCACAATTTGATAAGTCACTTCTTCATCAGTATCGGTATTCACTAATACAACTGTCGCACCAAAAATAACTTTTCCGTTATTTGGTAATTTAGTGACATCGATAACCTGACAATTTGCAAGTTTGCTTTCAATTTCTTGAATGCGACCTTCGCAAAAACCTTGTTGTTCACGCGCAGCGTGATATTCTGCATTTTCTTTTAAGTCACCATGCTCACGTGCTTCAGCAATCGCCTTGATAATTTCAGGGCGACGCTCATTCTTTAAGAAATCTAATTCTTGACGTAATAGCTCCGCACCGCGCACGGTCATTGGAATTTGTTTCATTCTTTTTCCTTGAAATTTGGTAAAAACAAAACCACGACAACGTCTTGCAACCTTGCCGCAGTCAATGAAAAATAAAAAATGATTTACTCTATTGAGTTCGGAGCTTATTATTATTCGTCTTGAGAAAAATAGCAACCATAACAGAACTAAAAATGACTAAAAAACCTTCTATTTCGACCGCACTTAAAGCGGCATTTATCACACTCGGCTTTTCTTTTTCCTCTATGGCTGAAGTTAATGTGGCTTCTATTACCCAATACCTACCTGAAGGTGCTTCTGCCAGTATCATTGCCAAAAACCTCAATAAAGATCAAATTATCGCGGATTACAATGGCTCAACCTTTATGTTGCCAGCCAGTACGCAAAAAGTTTTCACCGCTGTCGCCGCTAAATTGGTATTAGGTGATGCCTTTCAATTTGAAACATCACTTTTAAGTAACGGGAAAATTCAAAATAATGTTTTAGAAGGCGATCTTGTTGTGCAATTTACTGGCGATCCTGATCTGACCAGTGGACAACTTTATAGCCTATTAGCTAATTTAAAAAACCAAGGCATTCAGAAAATCAATGGTGATCTTATTTTAGATACCTCTGTATTTGCGAGCCATGATCGTGGGTTAGGTTGGATTTGGAACGATCTTACAATGTGCTTTAACTCCCCTCCTGCGGCAGCAAATATCGATAATAACTGTTTTTATGCAGAGCTAGATGCAAATCAACCTGTGGGTGAAACCGTCAAAATTAACGTTCCCGCTCAATTTCCTATTCAAGTTTTCGGACAAGTTTATATTGTGGATCAGCAAGAAGCGGGGTATTGCCAGTTAGATGTTGTTGTTCACGACAATAATCGCTATCAAGTAAAAGGCTGTATTGCACGCCAAAGTAAACCATTTGGGCTCAGCTTCGCTGTGCAAGATCCTGATGCCTACGCTGCTGCCATTATTCAACGTCAATTAAAACGTCTTGGTATTGAATTTACCGGTCAGGTAAAACAACCTCAAAAACCACAGCAAGGCCAAAAACTCGCCCAGCATTTATCTAAACCGTTGCCTGAGCTATTGAAAAAAATGATGAAAAAATCGGATAACCAAATTGCCGATGCCTTATTTAGAGCGGTAGCCTACAACTACTATAAACGCCCTGCTTCATTCCAATTAGGCACATTAGCAGTGAAATCCGTATTGCAAAAACAAGGCATTAAATTTGGTAACAGCATTTTA
The DNA here is from genome assembly GCF_001810545.1 of Haemophilus sp. HMSC066D02. Classification (NCBI taxonomy): domain Bacteria; kingdom Pseudomonadati; phylum Pseudomonadota; class Gammaproteobacteria; order Pasteurellales; family Pasteurellaceae; genus Haemophilus; species Haemophilus sp. HMSC066D02. The sequence continues at coordinate 8,338 of NZ_KV801816.1, forward strand.
GCCGATGGTTCTGGTCTTTCTCGTCATAATTTGGTTGCACCGAAAACCATGCTTTCTGTTTTGGAATACATTGCCAAAAATGAAGATAAATTACACTTAATGGAAACCTTTCCAATTGCAGGTGTGGACGGCACAATCAGTGGTCGTGGTAGCTTAATTAATCCACCACTGGTGAAAAACGTTATCGCTAAAACGGGCTCATTAAAAGGTGTTTATAACCTTGCCGGTTTTATGACCAATGCTAGAGGTGAAAAAGTGGCTTTCGTTCAATTTATCAATGGTTACTCGACCGGTGATTTAGAAAGTAAAACGAAACGCGCGCCACTTGTGCAATTTGAAAGTACGCTTTATAACGATCTTTATAAAGACTAAAACACATATAAAAATGAGCGCACTTTGAATACATCAAGTGCGGTCATTTTTCTTTTTATTTAATCAAAAAGAAAAAGCACTAAATTCTCATTGAATTAGTGCTTTTTACGATCTTAAATGTGCTTAACCTTCATTATGGATTTCAAGGTTGCTTGCATCTTTTTCCCGTTTTTTCTTTGCCGAATCACTACGTTGAGAAGCGATGCTATCAAGGTATTCTGGTGTGATATCACCCGTAATATATTCACCAGTAAAGACTGAACAATCAAAGCCTTGAATGGCTGGGTTTTCTTGGCATACTGATTCTGTCAGCGCTTCAAGATCTTGGAAGACCAATTTATCTACGCCAATCAATTTCGCAATTTCATCAACATTACGCCCATAGGCAATGAGTTCTTGTTTTGTTGGCATATCAATACCGTACACATTCGGATAACGAATTTCTGGTGCTGCTGATGCAAAGTAAATTTTCTTCGCCCCCGCTGCTCGAGCCATAGTCACGATTTGTTCAGATGTGGTACCACGAACAATAGAATCATCGACTAATAACACATTTTTGTCTTTAAATTCTGCTTTAATCGTATTGAGCTTGCGACGGACCGAACTGATACGTTGTGCTTGACCTGGCATGATAAATGTACGACCAACATAGCGGTTTTTCACAAAACCTTGACGATAAGGTTTGCCTAAAATTTTCGCAATCTGTAGAGCAATATCTGTCGAGGTTTCTGGTACTGGAATCACAACATCAATGTTGTCTGCTTCCTCAACCCATTCTTTAGCAATTTTTTTACCTAAATGTTCGCCCATGTGAACGCGTGCGGCATAAACAGACACGCCATCTATCGTCGAATCTGGACGAGCAAAATACACGTATTCAAAAATACACGGATTTAAGACCGCACTTTCTGCACACTGCTCAGCATAAAGCTGACCATCAAAGGTCACATAAATGGCTTCACCCGGTGCAACATCACGCACTAATTCAAAACCTGCGACGTCTAATGCCACACTTTCAGAAGCAAACATATATTCTACTGAACCGTTTTCTTCTCGTTTACCTAATACGAGTGGACGAATACCAAAAGGATCGCGAAATGCCACCATGCCATGTCCGATAATCATCGCCAAGCATGCATAAGCACCACGGATATCTTTATGTGTCGCACGAATTGCATTAAAAATATCTTGCGGATCGAGATGGTATTTATTCACTCTATCCAAATGATTAGCAAGAATATTGAGAAGAAGCTCTGAATCCGAATTGGTATTGATATGACGACGCGCTTCTTTAAATAATTTATCTTTTAATTCGGTTGAGTTGGTTAAGTTACCATTGTGAACAAGGCTTAAACCATAAGGTGAGTTAACATAGAAAGGCTGCGCTTCAGATACACTTGAACTGCCGGCGGTTGGATAACGTACATGTCCGAGGCCTGCATGACCTTGTAAACGTAACATATGCTCTTGTCTGAACACATCACTTACAAGGCCATTAGCCTTACGCAAACGAAAGCGGTTTTCATCATCGATTGTGACAATCCCCGCCGCATCTTGACCTCGATGCTGTAATAACGTTAATGCTGCATAAATGGATTCATTAACCGGATTTTGGCTAACGATACCGACAATTCCACACATACTGATTGACTACCTTATTGTTTAAAAGTTGAGTTTAAATAACTAGAACTTGCTTGTAGTTGTTGGAAGAACCATTCAATAATGAAGCCGAAATGAGGAATTAATTTTGATTCTTTCCACCAATCGGTTTGTTCAAAGTTAGTGAAGGTATCCAAGAAGAATAAGATCGCAGCAACGATTAACGCCCCACGAATTAAGCCAAATGCCGCACCGAGAACACGATCTGTTCCGGTAAGTCCTGTTTTATCCACTAATTGGCTAATCACATAATTAACAATGCCACCTACGATTAAGGTTAAAACAAATAAAATGCCGATTGCGGTGCCGTTACGCACGTAGTCAGATTCGATTTGAGTGAGGTAAGTGGCGAGATAAGGATAAAATTGGCTAGCGACAATAAATGCAACGACCCAACTTGCAAGGGACATCACCTCTCGCACAAACCCACGTAATAAACTCACGATAATCGAAAATGCGATGATGCCAATGATAATGTAATCAATCATTAAATAGTCTCTCAATTAAAAAGGGCCGCCATTGCGACCGCAGTATTTTACATAAAAAACAACAAAAGGAAAACGTTTGCGTCATTTAAATTTGAGGCCATTGACTAGATTTCCTGCCAAAATGCTTTATCTAATTTTTGCTGTGCCTTTTGTAGTACTACTGCCAAGTGCTGATATGTTGGTTTATCTTGCACAGTTGGCAAACTTTCATGTTGTTTTCTCAAACGTTCACTAATCTCATAAAACCACTGAGAACTTTGCGGTTCTAAGGGTGATTTTGCTCGTTTCCCCAACCAATATAAACCTTGAAATGGCATCGCTAACGCACAAAGTGCGGTCAAAATAGCAATCGCTAATGCAGTAAGATCCGTCTTGGCATAAAGCTGTTGCCAAACCACCGAAAATACCGCCATAAAAGGCATAAACTTCTGTGCAAATTTTGTGGCTTTAATAATGCGATTTTCGGGAAAAATCATGCCGAGTTTCGCTTCTAATGGCCACGTTTGCAAATAAACTTGCCCTTGTTTTAAGGTTGAAAAAAATGATGACATGAAAACATCCTTGAAAATAACCGCGCTTATAATACTCTAGTTTAGGTTTAATTGTCATCCCTGACTAGAAATTGTTGAAATTTTCAACTTTTCTAATAAAAGATCGTATTTTTACCCTCCAGTTAATTTATTTTATACGCTAAAAGGTGTATTCTATATAGAATTTATACTCCGTTCTTTTGAATGGATTTTTATTAACCTCAATCAAAAATAGGGTTCCTATGTCAAAACTTGTTCTCATCCTTAACTGTGGTAGTTCTTCATTAAAATTTGCAATCCTTGATCCTGCAACAGGTGAAGAAAAATTATCAGGCTTAGCAGAAGCATTTTATCTTCCTGAAGCTCGTATCAAATGGAAACTTAACGGTGAAAAAGGTAGCGCAGATTTAGGTGCTGGTGCAGCGCACACTGAAGCACTTAACTTCATCGCATCAAACATTATGACTGATGAGCTTAAAAACTCTATCACCTCGATTGGTCACCGTATTGTTCACGGTGGTGAGAAATACACTCAATCTGTTATCGTCACAGATGAAGTGGTTAAAGGTATTGAAGATGCAGCGCAATTTGCACCACTTCACAACCCTGCTCACTTAATCGGTATCCGTGAAGCATTCAAAACATTCCCACACTTAAAAGATAAGAACGTTGTTGTATTTGATACAGCATTCCACCAAACCATGCCTGAAGAAGCATACTTATATGCACTTCCATACTCACTTTACAAAGAACACGGCGTACGTCGCTACGGTGCACACGGTACCAGTCACTACTTCGTTTCTCGCGAAGTCGCGGAATACGTAGGCAAACCAGCAGACCAAGTAAACGCAATTATCTGTCACTTAGGTAACGGTGGTTCTGTTTCTGTGGTTCGTCATGGTAAATGTATCGACACCTCTATGGGTTTAACCCCGTTAGAAGGTTTAGTGATGGGTACACGTTGTGGTGATATCGATCCAGCGATCGTTTTCTACCTATACAAAAACTTAGGCATGTCAATGGATCAAATCGAAGAGACTTTAGTGAAAAAATCAGGTCTTTTAGGTTTAACTGAAGTAACAAGTGACTGCCGTTATGCAGAAGATAACTATGACGATGCATCTAAACCAGAAGCAAAACGTGCATTAGATGTTTACAGCTACCGTTTAGCGAAATACATCGGTGCATACATGGCAGTTTTAGGTGATGACCACTTAGATGCCATCGCATTTACGGGTGGTATCGGTGAAAACTCAGCTCACGTTCGTGAATTAGCATTAGGCCACTTAAAATTATTCGGCATCAAATTAGACAAAGAACGCAACCTTGCTGCTCGCTTTGGTAAATCAGGCGTGATCACTGCTGATGACTCTGCATTCAAAGCAATCGTTCTTCCAACCAATGAAGAATTAGTAATTGCACAAGATACAGCACGTTTAGCGGGCTAATCAACTTCCTTCAAACCTGCTGAGAAATCAGCAGGTTTTTTTCATTCATTAAAAGGTATATCAAAATGACTAAAGCAGTTATTCTTATTCCAACTAGCGCAGAAGCAAATTTAGCAGCAGCACTAGACGCAGCTAAAACAACAGGCGCTGTCGTATTCAATGCAGTAGAAGATGTAAAAACCGCTCAAGCATTAATCGCAAATAATCAAAAAGACGTGTTGTTAGAAAAAATCGTTGCTGATTTCCAAGCATTAAATGCAAATCTAGTGATTGTTAAAGGTGTTCAACCTTCAGCTCAAGCGCCTTTTGCAAATAGCTTAAACTTCGCGATTGCGCAAACCTTAGATGCACAAATTATCTTAGTGGCAAACAATGAAGAAGGCACATTAGTAGAAGCCGTTGCTTCAGAATTTGGCGGTGTGAACAACTCTGACATCTTAGGTGTATTTAGTGCGCAAGCAGGCAAAATTAAAGCTTTAGATGCACAAGCATTAGCGAATGCAATCTCTGCACCACTTGCTCGTGAAGCACGTATTTCTCCAGCAGCATTCCGTTTTAAATTAACTGATTTAGCACGCAAAGCAGGTAAAACCATCGTATTACCAGAAGGTGATGAACCTCGCACTGTTAAAGCGGCAGCAATCTGTGCTGAACGTGGTATCGCAAAATCGGTATTATTAGCGGATCCAGAATCAGTGAAAAAAGTTGCAGCAGAACAAGGCGTAACTTTAGGTGCTGATGTAACGATCATCAATCCAGCTGACGTACGTGAAAACTACGTTGCTCGTTTAGTTGAATTACGTAAATCTAAAGGTTTAACGGAAGAACAAGCACGCGCGCAATTAGAAGACACCGTTGTATTAGGTACGATGATGTTAGAAGCAGGCGAAGTAGATGGTTTAGTCTCTGGTGCCGTTCATACCACTGCAAATACAATTCGCCCACCGATGCAAATCATCAAAACAGCACCAGGTAGCTCAATTATCTCGTCTGTATTCTTCATGTTATTACCAGACCAAGTATTAGTGTATGGTGACTGTGCAGTAAACCCAGAGCCAACCGCTGAACAACTAGCTGAAATCGCAATTCAATCTGCTGAATCGGCAAAAGCATTTGGTTTAAATCCGAAAGTCGCAATGCTTTCTTACTCAACCGGTACTTCTGGTTCAGGTCAATCTGTAGAGAAAGTAAAAGAAGCTACGCGTATTGCACAAGAAAAACGTCCTGATTTATTAATCGACGGTCCATTACAATACGATGCAGCAGTGATGAAAGATGTGGCAGCTTCTAAAGCACCAAACTCTAAAGTGGCTGGTCAAGCAAACGTGTTTGTATTCCCTGATATCAACGCTGGTAACATCGGCTATAAAGCGGTACAACGTTCTGCTGATTTAGTGGCCGTGGGTCCAATGCTTCAAGGTATGCGTAAACCGGTTAATGACTTATCTCGTGGTGCATTAGTGGATGATATCATCTACACCATCGCATTAACCGCAATCCAAGCAACTCAAGCTTAATATAGCCTGCGTTGTAAAACACTAAAGAAAATAACCGCACTTTTGATAATTCAAAGTGCGGTTATTTTTAAGATTGTTTTTAGTGGCTACTCTACAGATTTTAAGTATTCAACCAGCTTCAAGCCAATTTCTCTTCGCCACCCTAAAAGTAAATCGGGCTGTTTTGTCATATCTTCATTTTTCAGCCAAACCCATTTTATGAGATCTTCTAAATTTCGTTTACTCGCTAGAATATCGAGGGTTAATCCTTTTGGCGTCAATTCATAAGCTTTTTCTTGTAACAATCGAATTGCCTTTTTATAACGGGGATCATCCACAATACGCACTAAACGCTTAGGGTAATCATAAGGTGAAATTCGACGGCTTTGTGCTAATAATTGAAGCATTTTTTTGCCACGTACACGCACTTCATTTTCAGATAATCCAAGCGCTAGCATTTCTGATGTATTGCGAGGATTGTTTTTTGCTACTTTCCAAAGGTTGTCAGATTTCACCACATAAGAAAGGGCTAAGTTTCGTGCCATTGCCGTTTCTTGTCGCCACTTTGCCAATAGCTGTAAACGTGCCAATTCGAGTGGATTCAATTTCCAAACATTTGGAATCTCTAAATAGGCTTTGTCTGGATCGCGATCATCTAATTTACAGGTTTTCGAGATCGCAAGCTGGCAATCATCAATTACAGCTTGAAGCCAAGGAGATTGCGCTAATTCTATTTGCATTTTTTGATAGACCGGCAAGAGATACCATACATCCCCTGCAGCATATTGTAGCTGAACGGGTGAAAGTGGGCGTTTTAGCCAGTTTGTACGCGTTGCCCCTTTATCCATTTCAATGCTTAAATAATGTAACACAAGTTTGGCTAGGCCCGCTGAATTAGCAAAACCTAGAAAACGTGCCATAATTTGCGTATCCATCATAGGTTGTGGAAGTGCATCAAACTCTTGTAAGAAAACCAATAAATCTTCATTACAAGCATGCAAAATTTTTGTCACCTGCTGATCGCGTAATAATTCCACAAAAGGTGAAAAATCAGTAATGGATAAAGGATCGATCAATGAAACACGTTCACCATCATAAAGTTGAATTAATCCTAATTTAGGATAATAGGTCGATACCCGCATAAATTCAGTATCTAAAGCGACCGCACTTTGCTGACTCGCTAACTGACAAACCTGAGCGAGCTCTTCATTATTTTGAATTAATGTAAAGTGCGGTTGATTTTGGCATTCTTTTATCATTGTAATAGGATGTATTTTCAAATAGAGGTAAAGACTAAACAGGGATATGAACACATATCCCTGATTTTATTAATGTTGTGAGCGTTTTGCTATTTCTTCATCACGCAGTACGCGTCGTAAAATTTTGCCTACATTACTTTTCGGTAATTCATCCCGAAACTCAATATCTTTCGGGACTTTATAACCCGTAAGATGTTGTCGGCAATGTTGGCGTAATTCATCACGCGTGAGGCTATCATCTTTCTTCACAACGAAGATTTTGATGGTTTCTCCTGACACTTCGTGTGGCACGCCGATAGCGACCACTTCAGCGACTTTATAATTTAGCATCACCACATCTTCGATTTCATTTGGATAAACGTTGAAGCCTGAAACTAAGATCATGTCTTTTTTGCGATCAACAATACGGAGGCTATAGCTCTCGTCCATAATGACGATATCACCCGTTGCCATCCAACCATCTTGAAGCACTTCAGCTGTCGCTTCAGGGCGCTGCCAATAGCCACGCATGACTTGTTCACCTTTAACCCAAAGCTCTCCAGCTTCACCAAGTTGTGCTTCCGAGCCATCATCTTTGATGATTTTAATATCGGTATTTGGCACTGGTACACCGATTGTACCATTGTGTTTCACCACATTAATCGGACAAGCGGCAATTAGCGGTGAACATTCTGTCATACCATAACCTTCAATGATGTTGCAGCCGGTTAAATCATGCCAACGCGTTGCAACCGATTGTTGGATCGCCATACCGCCGCCAACAGAAAGTTTTAATCGTGAAAAATCCACTTCTTTGAAATTTTCATTATTAAGTAGCGCATTAAACAAGGTATTTACCCCTGTAATCGCTTCAAAGCGGTATTTTTTGAGCTCTTTAACAAAGCCATCAATATCACGTGGGTTCGTAATTAAGAGCGCTGTCACGCCAAGCTCTAAGAAAAGTAAACAGTTTACCGTTAAGGCAAAAACATGATAAAGCGGTAAAGCCAGTACGGCAACGCGTTGCTTAGCATGATCGCCAATAAATGGCTCTGCAATCCACTTCGCTTGGAAAATATTGGTAATAATATTGCCATGTGTCAGCATTGCGCCCTTAGCAACACCGGTCGTTCCACCTGTATATTGTAAGAAGGCTAAATCTTCACGATCTACTTGAGGACGAACATATTGACGAAATTTACCAATACTCAATACTTCACGGAAAGTGACAGCATTCGGTAATTTATATTTTGGCACTAATTTTTTGACGTATTTCACGACAAAATTGACCAAATTACGCTTACCAAAAGAAAGCTGGTCACCCATTCTTGTCAAAATCACGTGTTTCACTTTAGTGTTAAACACGATTTTTTCTAAGGTTGAAGCAAAGTTTGAAACCACAACAATGGCTGTTGCACCGCTATCTTGTAACTGATGTTCTAATTCTCGAGGGGTATAAAGTGGATTCACGTTTACCACAACCAAACCAGCACGTAAGATACCAAAAAGCGCAATAGGATATTGCAATAAATTTGGCATCATCAATGCAACACGCTCACCACGTTCTAACTTTAATTCATTTTGTAAATAAGCTGCAAATGCACGGCTGCGCTCTTCTAATTTACGAAATGTTAAAACCTGCCCCATGTTGATATAGGCGGGACGGTCTGGATGCTCACGAATTGCTTTATCTAAAATATCGAGAATCGAATCATATTTTGAGGTATCCAGCGTGGTGGGTGAACCTTCTGGATAATTTTGAAACCAAACTTTTTCCATTTTTTATCCTTATTCTTTGGAAAATTTTCTTAATTTTATCATTTAGTTAGTAGAGATAATAGCGAATTTCAGGCTCGCCATACCAATAATATGGTCGTCGACCCCAAAAGCCCCAATCATCCCACATATCATCTGGATAATAATAGCTTTGAGAAAGCTTCCAGACACGATAGTGATTGGTTTTAATTACAGGGTAAGTGTAGCTTGCCTGATCAACCTTGCCTTGTTCTGTTTTCAGTAAGGTGCCGCCAATTGTAATAAATTGGTCTTTTAAACTTTCAGGCTCAACAAAACCATCAAGATAAGTAATGAAACGTCCATTAGGTTGTTCATCAATCATGGGTTTTGCAGAGGTTGAGTAAACTGGATAGCTTAATACTTCAATTTTAGTTTTATTCGGCTGGGCTTGTGCTGTTAATACTTTTCCGCCTAAACGAATTGATTTGCACTGACAGCTATAATCACTCTGCTGAATTGAAGATAATGATTTTAAAGTAAACTGTTCTTTTTCCAGTCCTCTCGGTGCATTAACACATCCCACTAATGTGGTCGAAAGTGCGGTCAAAACTAAGATCGTTTTTTTATTCATCTTCAACTCCTTTTTGAAAATTATTCACGCCCAGGTAATTTTTTCCAAGTCACTTCATTACGCAAATAAACCGGTTCAATTTCTAAGGCGGATATGACTTTATTCTGTGCATAATCTGTTAAAGCAAGCTCAAGCATATATTGTGCAGAGGGTAAAATAATATCACTCCCTCCTAAACCACAGTCTTTAAATTGAGGATACGCTGCCCAACCCGTTCCGACTCGGTATGCAGATAAATCTGAAAATTGTTCAAGTACTTTTTCTGGTTGGCAAACTTGTTCTTCTATAACAGGATTCCATTGGAAAAACTCTCCTAATTCTGACCGCACTTTTTCTCGTTTTACTTGAGAAAAATAAACTTCATTCATTCTCGCATCAATGGCAGCTGCCACATTTTCAGCTTGATGTAATTCAAATGCAGCCTGAGCCATTGCTGTTAAATTTGATACCGCAATAACAGGTAAATCAGCACCAAATGCAAGCCCTTGAGCAATCCCTGCGCCGACACGAACACCAGTAAAACTACCAGGACCGCATCCAAATGCTAACGCATCCACTTGCTTCAAATTGATACCTGAATTAGCGAGCAACTCATCAACCATTGGAAGAATACGTTTTGTGTGTGTACGTTGTGCTAATTCATCTAAATATGTTTTTTCGCCTTTATGCCAAAGTGCAACTGAACAGGCTTCTGTTGAAGTATCAAGTGCTAATAAGGTGATATTTTTCATTATTAATCCATTTTCTCATTTTGTAAGAATTGTACCACTTTGTTGAGATCTCGGGTACGGGTTGAATTAGGTAAACTTTTTAGAAAGGTTTCGCCGTAATTTCGCATAACAAGACGATTATCACAAATAATTACCGCACCACGATCTGTTACATCTCGAATTAGGCGTCCTACACCTTGTTTCAGCGTAATAACCGCTTCAGGGATCTGTATATCATTAAATGGATCGCCACCTTGTAATCGACAATCTTCAATACGTGCTTTTAGCAAAGGCTCATCTGGTGCAGTAAAAGGCAATTTATCAATAATGACTAAGGAAAGTGCATCACCACGGACATCCACGCCTTCCCAAAAGCTCGAGGTTGCAACCAGTACACTATGGGTTTCATGAATAAATTGTTCGAGTAATTTTGCTTTAGGCATTTCACCTTGTAATAAGATAGAAAGCTCACTCTTTTCTCTAAAATACTCTGCCAAGCCTCTCATCATTAAATAAGAAGTACAAAGCACAAAGCATCGCCCTTTATTCGCTTCAATGATAGGCAACAACATTTCACCGAGAGCTTGTAACGTATTATTTTGATTCGTTGCTGGTAAATAGCGTGGCACGCAAAGTAGCGATTGATTAGGATAATCAAAAGGACTGTGAAGAATTTTTTGTTCTGCTTGCTCAATACCTAGTCGCTGACAGAAATGATTAAAAGTGCCGCCAACTTCAAGAGTCGCTGAGGTGAAAATCCAAGCTGCTTCTTTATTATTTAGCTGTTCACCAAATTTATCTGCGACAGTGAGTGGTGTAATATGCAAACCAAATTGTCGCCCCATACTTTCGTACCAGTAGCAATAACCAACTATAGCCGTATCACAAAGACGCATTAATTGATTTTTAATACTTTCAGTACGTTCAAAAATACTATCCAGTGTTTGAGAACGACCTAGTGCAATCTTGATAACTTCAGAAAGAAATTCAATTTTTTCTTGTAATAATTCGACGGATTTTTTGACCGCACTTTGTTTAAATAGCTCACGCCAATTTCCTCGCTGATTTCCTTCCCCAAGAAGAAGACGAAAATCTTGAATAACTTTAAGCAAGGTATCTGCAGTAGTGCCAAGCTGCGGCATATCTTTCAATTCTGTTCGATAAACAATATTGATATCTTTACATAAATCAAATAGCTGGCGAGAAGTTAATGATTGGCCAAAGTACTGGCTTGCTATATCGGGAAGTTGATGTGCTTCATCAAAAATAATAACTTCTGCATTGGGAATAAGCTCACCAAAACCACTTTCTTTTACAGCCATATCAGCAAAGAAAAGATGATGATTTACTACGACAAGATCCGCATTTAGTGCTTTTTTACGAGCTTGTGCGACATAGCATTCAGCATAGTTAGGACAATCTGTTCCCAAACAACTTTCTGCCGTGCTCGTCAATTGAGGCAAAATTGGGCTATCTTCAGCCAATTCAATACATTCGGTCAAATCACCTGTTTTCGTTGCATTATTCCATTTTCTTACTTTACTTAAATCGGCTAAAACAGATTTATCCCCAAGCACTCCTTGAGCGATAACCTGATCCAGTCGTTCCAAACATAAGTAATTGGATCGCCCTTTCAATAATGCAATTTTTCCAGAATAATTTAAGGCTTTTTTTATGGCAGGTAGATCTCTTGAAAAGAGTTGATCTTGTAGATTTTTAGAGCCGGTTGAAATAATCGTTTTCTTTCCTGCAATAAGTGTCGGTGCTAAATAAGCAAAAGTCTTTCCAGTACCTGTTCCAGCTTCTACAACAAGCGGTCGCTTATTTTGGATAGCATATCCTACTGATTGAGCCATTTCGAGCTGTTCTGCTCGAGGCTTAAATCCTTTGATATTCTTACTCAATTCGCCATCACTGGAAAAGATCTTACTTATCTGTTTTTTCATAATTATTGCTATCTAGAAATAGGCGAAGATTTTATCATTATTAGACTCATTTATGTATGAATTCTAATATTTTATATAAAACAAAAACCCCAAGCCATTCAGCTCGGGGTT
>NZ_KV801817.1:0-5015 GCF_001810545.1 Haemophilus sp. HMSC066D02
GCAAAAAAGAACGACGCACCGGTTTTTCTTAAGAGTCACAACAGTGCGTCGTTGTGTGGAGTGCATTATATGGATTTTTGAAATCCACGCAAGCACTTTTTTTAGAAATTTCTTCGATAGATGATTTTTTAAACGTTAACTCCTTTATGTGAATGCTATTCAGCCTTTTTTAAGGCCCGCTTACAACGTCTAAACCCATTTGCAGAAAGTGTTTCATTAAGTTTACTTAGCCCTCTTTCTTTCTCTTTTTCAGTATAAAACTCGCAATTACGATTATCTAAAGCACCTCGAAGCCGCCAATAGAAAGCTTCAGTTGCCCCTATATCCGCTTTCTTCAAACGAACAATCGCATTTTCAGCGCCTATTTGCCGTAAGGTATCAACATTATCAATACCCACTTTCTTCAGAGCTCTTTCATACTTAACCGATAAATTCGGTAAATCACGAATTCTCCCAATCTTAGATAGTGCAGAATCTAATTTTTCCTTCCTGATTTGACTAATAGAAAGAATGATCAAGGTTCTCATTAAAACATTATCTTTCAAGATACTTTCGGTTAAAGCATAATAATCAGATAATACGAAGCGTTTATTGAGTTCATTTGTTGCAAAAGGTTTACAGCCAAGTCCTTTTAATTTTATCGAAAGCTCATCCTTAGCACGTAAGTAAACCTTATTGTTTGCCCAAACCGCAAACATATTTTTCTCTTTATGATACAAGCCATATCCCGTAAATAAATTTTTACTTGTCACATCTCCGATAAGTTGATTTAACAAATCACATACTTTACTGATATGATCATTTGGGATTATGAGAGTTTTCATTTTAAAACTCCTCCTTATTTCAAGGTTAATCACATACGACTATACCAAGAAGTACTTCTCAAAAATGTTTATATCATAACCAGTTAAGTGTGACGAATATAAAATTTCAATTTTGTGAGAAAGATCGCAAATGCAAAATTTATTTATTGATAAACAACTAGATAAGAAAAAATAAGTTTATAGTTTAATATTTAATCTTTTAAAAGTTTTAGAATTCAGGAGTAAAAATGACAGTAGGACTCGTTCTTGAGGGCGGCGGCATGAGAGGTATGTTTACCGCAGGTGTCCTTGATGCACTGATGGAACAAAACATTCAAATAGATAAAATTATTGGCATTTCTGCAGGTGCATTATTTGGCATCAATTATGCATCCAATCAAAAAGAAAGAGCGTTGAGATATAACCTAAAATATCTTAAAGATAAACGTTACATGGGATTTCATAGTCTTTTTACAACGGGCAATATTATCAATAAAGATTTCGCTTTCTATGATCTCCCCTTTAATCTCGACCCTTTTGATCAAAATGAATTCGAGAAATCTCACATTGATTTCTATTTAGCCGCCACAAACATTGAGAATGGTAAAGCAGAGTATTTCAAAATCAAAGATGTTTTCAAAGAGATGGAATACTTCAGAGCAACTTCGGCCATGCCTTTTGTCTCAAAGTTTGTAGAAATTAATAGACAAAAATACCTAGATGGCGGAATTGCCGATAGTATTCCATTTGAAAAAGCACAAGAGCTCGGTTGTGATAAAATCATCGTTGTTTTAACTCAACCGATCGACTACCGTAAAACAAAATCTTCTTCTTTTTTATTCAAGCTTTTTTATCGCAAATATCCACACTTAGTTAAAACCTTAGAAAATCGCTACCGTACTTATAATGAACAAGTAGAAGAAATCATTCGCTTAGAAAAACAAAATAAAATCTTTGTGATTCGTCCAAATGTATCACTCAATATAGGTCGATTAGAACGAGATGAAACCAAAATAAGAACTGTATATGAACTGGGTAAAAAAATTCTCTCAGCACAAATTCAAGATCTAAAAAAACACTTAAGAAGTTGATTTTAAATAAACTATTTCTCAAGTTTGGAATCTATTTCACATTTTTTCATCAAGGAAAAAATTTTCTCTTGATACTGTACATCAATACAGATATAATCTAGCCAAATTTAGATAACTCTATTCAAGAAGGTTTTATATGGCAACTCAAGAAGAAAAGCAAAAAGCGCTCGCAGCAGCACTTGGTCAAATTGAAAAGCAATTCGGTAAAGGCTCAATTATGAAATTGGGTGATACTCAAGCCCTTGACGTTGAATCTGTTTCAACGGGTTCTTTAGGTCTTGATGTCGCTCTTGGTATTGGTGGTTTACCAATGGGGCGTATTGTTGAAATTTTTGGACCTGAATCTTCTGGTAAAACAACCTTAACTTTATCGGTTATTGCTCAAGCACAAAAAGTAGGTAAAACTTGCGCATTTATCGATGCGGAGCATGCTCTTGATCCTATTTATGCGGCAAAACTTGGCGTTGATGTGAAAGAACTTTTAGTCTCCCAGCCAGACAATGGTGAACAAGCACTTGAAATTTGTGATGCCTTAGTACGTTCTGGTGCAGTAGATGTTGTTATCGTAGACTCAGTTGCTGCACTTACCCCGAAAGCTGAAATTGAAGGCGAAATGGGTGATTCACACATGGGTTTACAAGCGCGTTTAATGTCTCAAGCGCTACGTAAATTAACTGGTCAAATCAAAAATGCAAACTGCCTTGTTATCTTTATTAACCAAATTCGTATGAAAATAGGTGTCATGTTTGGTAACCCAGAAACCACAACTGGTGGTAACGCACTAAAATTCTACTCTTCTGTGCGTTTAGATATCCGTCGCACTGGTTCAGTTAAAGATGGAGATGAAGTCATTGGTAATGAAACTCGTGTTAAAGTAGTTAAAAACAAATTAGCCGCACCTTTCCGCCAAGTGGATTTCCAAATTCTTTACGGAGAAGGGATTTCCAAAGCTGGAGAATTAATTGAACTTGGTGTTAAACACAAACTTGTTGAAAAATCCGGTGCATGGTATGCATATAACGGTGAAAAAATTGGCCAAGGTAAAGCTAATGCGATGAAATGGCTAAATGAAAACCCTGCAAAATCAGACGAATTTGAAGCGAAACTTCGTGCTGAATTAGTCGCTAACCCAGAACAAGCATTAATGGCTGATATTGAACAATCTAATGATGATGCAGAAAGCGATTTCTAATCACTAAAAGTGCGGTCAATTTTGACCGCACTTTTTATTTCAACCGTATTTGACCACAAGGAATTTATATGTCTTCTCTTGCCTTGAGCTATGTTGTTAATTTACTTGCTCGACGTGAATATAGCGAATTTGAACTACGCAATAAAATGCAGGAAAAAGCTTTTACAGAAGATGAGATCGATGAAACAATAGCTCACTGTCAGAAAAAAAACTGGCAAAATGATAAACGATTTACTGAAAATTATTTACATGCACGTTCGCAACGTGGATATGGTGCAAATCGTATTAAACAAGAATTACGTCAACTAAAAGGTGTATCTTCAGACGTCATAAATGAAGTCCTTGTAGAAAGTGAAATTAATTGGACTGAACTCGCAGAAAAAGTTCTACGTAAAAAGTTTCCTAATTATTCAGAACCACAACCAATTAAAAGCAAACAAAAAATTTGGCAGTATATGCTTTCTCATGGATTTTATTCTGAAGAATTTAGCGATTTTATCGGAAATGGAATAGAAGACTGATGAGCCTAAAGAAATAAATACCTAATACTGTAAATATTAAACAACCAACTAAATGACTCACTAAAACGAACAATCCATTGCCCCATTCTTCTTTAAAAAATAGTTCAATCACTTCGCCTGAAAAAGAGGAAAATGTGGTGAGCGCACCAAGAAATCCAGTCACTAAGAATAATCGCCATTCAGGACTAAATTGAGGGAAGGTCCAAAAGGCTGCTAGTAAAATCCCCATCAAAAAGCAACCAATAAAATTAGCCACAAGTGTACCAAATGCAAGTGAACTAAACAGGGAATTAAGCCATAGACCTAATCCCCAGCGTAAAGAGGCTCCGATCGCTGCACCGGCACTAATCAGAAAAATTGACTGGAACATCTATTTAATACCAAAAATTTCTGCTAAATGTTTGGCCACTGCTTCGTCTTTATTGAACCCGATCTCTTCCAGTTCAGGACAAGCTTCTTTTAAACGAGAATCAGCATTTGCCATCACATAACCTTTACCAACCCAAGAAAGCATTTCAACATCATTCTGGCCATCGCCAAAAGCAATACAATCTTTTAATCCATAATTTCTATTTTCTAATAGATGAGCTAATGCATCACCTTTCGATACATTTTTGTTCATCACCTCTAAGCAAGTTACCGCTGAATAAACAATTGTGGTTTTATCCCCGAAATGTGTTCTAAGATAATCTTCTAGTTCTATTAGATCTTTAGGATCATGAGCAATAAAAAATACTTTTTCAGTTCCTCTTCCATGATGCCTTGTAAAATCAACAACTTCGTACATAAAACCTGAATCCTTATGATATTTTGCTAATTCAGGCACATCTGTATTGATAAACCAACCATCATCTTGATAAGTATTAATACAAATCTTGGTATGATCAAAAGGGATTTTATATAACTCAAGTACGATTTCCTCTGGAAGACTATTGCTATAAATAAGATTACCTTTTAGATCACGCACTCGTGCGCCATTGGAAGTGATCATTACAGCATGCTCAGCACCTATCTTGCCTAAAATAGAAGAAACATCCATGTGATTACGGCCTGTCGCTAAAATAATATCAACACCTTTTTGTTCTAATTTATTCAATACATTAATAGTAAACTCACCAATTACATGGTTAGTATTAAGTAGCGTGCCATCAAGATCAGAGACAACGGCTTTAAATGGTAGTTGTTGCATAAAAACACCCATATAAAAAATGAGTCTGTATCATACCAAAATGACACAATTTTTGACCGCACTTTCTATTATAAAAACAACATTCATTGATAAAAAACAAAAAGGCGTACCTTTCGATACGCCTTCTTAATCTAACTTGTTACAGTTAATACATCAATTATTTGATGATTTTCGCAACAACGCCTGCACCTACTGTACGGCCACCTTCACGGATTGCGA
>NZ_KV801818.1:0-381 GCF_001810545.1 Haemophilus sp. HMSC066D02
GTCTATTAAACTAAATGCCTTCCTCGCTACCGAAAGAACTTTACAACCCGAAGGCCTTCTTCATTCACGCGGCATGGCTGCGTCAGGGTTGCCCCCATTGCGCAATATTCCCCACTGCTGCCTCCCGTAGGAGTCTGGGCCGTGTCTCAGTCCCAGTGTGGCTGGTCATCCTCTCAGACCAGCTAGAGATCGTCGGCTTGGTGAGCCTTTACCTCACCAACTACCTAATCCCACTTGGGCTCATCCTATGGCATGTGGCCCGAAGGTCCCACACTTTAATCTTTCGATATTACGCGGTATTAGCTACAGTTTCCCGTAGTTATCCCCCTCCATAAGCTAGATTCCCAAGCATTACTCACCCGTCCGCCACTCGTCATCAAA
>NZ_KV801819.1:0-280 GCF_001810545.1 Haemophilus sp. HMSC066D02
CCCGTCCGCCACTCGTCATCAAAGAAGCAAGCTTCTTTATGTTACCGTTCGACTTGCATGTGTTAAGCCTGCCGCCAGCGTTCAATCTGAGCCATGATCAAACTCTTCAATTCAAGTTCAATCGCTCAATACTGCTGACATAAAATGTCACTACTTAAAAAAGTATTATGAATTTCTAGTTAGCACCTATTAAGACTTCAAAATTAAAAAATATTTTTAAAACAAGTCAATCAACAAGTGCCCACACAGATTGTCTGATATATTGTTAAAGAGCAAAAAA
>NZ_KV801820.1:0-2494 GCF_001810545.1 Haemophilus sp. HMSC066D02
AAACGTGGTACGGGTGGGAATAAATCCTTACCTGCTCCGGAAGAAGCGTTTGGTGAAGGGACTTCCCGAATGCAGATTTTTACTGCAGGCATTGATTTTACCTATCCTTTCACTATCGGCAACCAGCCTTTCCGCTTTAACACCAGCTGGAATGGACAATGGAACGGCACACCTTTAACACAACAAGATAAATTGAGTATTGGTGGTCGTTATACCGTACGCGGATTTGATGGTGAGCTATCGCTTTCCGGTGAAAAAGGTTGGTTATGGCGAAATGAGTTGGGTTGGGATATTGCTAATAAAGGACATGAGCTTTATTTAGGGATTGACCGAGGTAAGGTGCACTCCAGCCAAGAAGAGCTTCAAATTGGTGATAGCTTAATGGGGGGGGCAATTGGACTTCGCGGTAAATTATGGGGCATTAACTATGATTATTTTGTGGGTGTCCCAATTAAAAAACCGGAAGGATTTAGAACCAGTCATGTGACAACCGGATTTAATGTGAGCTACCGTTTTTAATGCTCACGCTTTTAGATGAATAAATTGATTAAAACCAAACAGAATTTAAAACTTTAAAGGAAATTAAAAAAATGAATAAACGTCATTATAAAGTGATTTTTAGCCGTATATTAAACCAGCTTGTGGTGGTATCTGAGTTAGCAAAATCTCAAGGTAAAGCACAAAGTGAAAATGTGAGTCCAGAACAAGAAAAAACAGGACTATTTTCAAGTACACTTTCACTTAATCCTATTCATTTTAGCTTAATGTTAGCATTAGGCTTTGTCTTCTTATCCCCTTCTGTTCATGCAGAAGATATGGCCATTCGTGCAGATAAATCTGCACCGGGTAATCAACAACCTACAGTACTTCAAACCGGCAATGGTTTACCGCAAGTAAATATTCAAACACCAAGTGCTGGTGGGGTATCTCGTAACCAATATTCTCAATTTGATGTAGCAGAGAAAGGTGCCGTGTTAAACAATGCTCGTAAAGCGGCACAAACGCAAATGGCAGGCTGGGTGCAAGGTAACCCGAATCTTGCTCGCGGTGAAGCAAAAGTTATTCTTAACGAGGTGAACTCCGCTAATCCAAGCCGTTTAAAAGGTTATGTGGAAGTCGCAGGCAAAAAAGCAGATGTGGTGATTGCCAACCCAAGTGGTATTCAATGTGATGGTTGTGGTGTGATTAATGCTGGACGCACCACGCTGACAACAGGTAAAGCGGATGTAGAAAATGGTGAGTTAAAAGGCTATCACGTTAAAGGCGGTAAAGTGACTGTTGGCCAAAAAGGCATGGATAACAGTCAATCTGATTACACCGATATTATCGCGGAGAAAGCCGAAATCAAAGGTGGGGTTTGGTCGAAGAAAGGCATTAAAGTTACCACGGGTAAAAATAACGTTGACCGCACTAATGATTCGGTTGTGTACGTGGGTGATAAAAACACCGATAACACTGACCGCACTTCAGACACTCAAAGTGAAAATCAAAGCTACAGTGTGGATGTGAGCCAATTAGGTGGGATGTATGCGGAGAAAATCCATTTAGTGGATAACGGACAAGGCCTTGGTGTACGCAATGCGGGACACATTGGTGCATCGGCAGGAAGCGTGAAAATCGATAGCCAAGGTAAGATTGTGAATGAAGGCTTTATTGGTGGTAGCGAAAATGCCGAACTCAATGCGAAAAAGAATATTGAGAACCGTGGCACCGTTTATGCTAAAGCTCAGGCCCAACTTAATGCTCAACACATTGATAACAAACAGGGTGTCATTGCCGGTAAACAGGTTCAGCTTAACGCGAACAACGTGGATAACCGCAAGCAATCGGATAAAGGCTCTTTGATTGTTGCAACAGAGAAAGCGAGCATTAAAGCGAAACATGTAGATAACCAAGGGACAAAAGCTGGCGGCAACACGGAACAAGGTATCCGTGGTGCTCAAGTGGCTATTACAGCTGAAAATCTTTCTAACCAACAAGGGGGCATCTACAGTGATGAGCATACCCAACTAGATGTTGCTCAAACTATTGATAATAAACAAGGTGAGATTGAAGCGGGCAAATCAATTGAGTTAAAAGCGAAGACGTTGGCAAATGAAGGTGATATCAGAACCAAAGGGGATTTAACGGTTCGTTTACAAGATAGTTTAACCTTAAATAACGCTTTCCAAGTTGGTGGTAATTTAGATTTTAAAACCGAAGGGGATTTTAAAAACAATAGCCAATTACGTGTTGGTAATAAGGCGGATGTTAAAGCGGCTAATGTAGAAAACACTAAAGATGCTGAAATTAGTGGTAATGAAACACGCATTAATACAAATACGTTGACTAACCGAGGCTTAATTGATGGTGCATTGACTGTTGCAAAAGCGGTAACCATCAATAACTTAGGGACCGGTCGTATTTATGGTGACCATGTTGCTTTACAGGGGGATAGTTTAAATAACCTTGAGGAAGGGGACAAATCTGCTGTGATTGCCGCGCGTGAGCGTTT
>NZ_KV801821.1:0-523 GCF_001810545.1 Haemophilus sp. HMSC066D02
AAATGTCTAAAGAAAAATTTGAACGTACAAAACCGCACGTAAACGTGGGTACAATCGGCCACGTTGACCACGGTAAAACAACTTTAACAGCAGCAATCACAACCGTATTAGCAAAACACTACGGTGGTGCAGCTCGTGCATTCGACCAAATCGATAACGCGCCAGAAGAAAAAGCGCGTGGTATCACCATCAACACATCACACGTTGAATACGATACTCCAACTCGTCACTATGCACACGTTGACTGCCCAGGACACGCGGACTATGTTAAAAACATGATTACCGGTGCGGCACAAATGGACGGTGCAATCTTAGTAGTAGCAGCAACAGATGGTCCTATGCCACAAACTCGTGAGCACATCTTATTAGGTCGCCAAGTAGGTGTACCTTACATCATCGTATTCTTAAACAAATGCGACATGGTAGATGACGAAGAGTTATTAGAATTAGTAGAAATGGAAGTTCGTGAACTTCTTTCTCAATATGATTTCCCAGGTGACGATACTCCAATCGTACGTGGTTC
>NZ_KV801822.1:0-222 GCF_001810545.1 Haemophilus sp. HMSC066D02
GGGTCGCGAGTTCGAGCCTCGTTTCCCGCTCCAATTTGCCCGAGTGGTGGAATCGGTAGACACAAGGGATTTAAAATCCCTCGCCTTTCGAGGCGTGCCAGTTCAAGTCTGGCTTCGGGCACCATTTAAAAATCATACCAGTGGGTCGTTAGCTCAGTCGGTAGAGCAGCGGACTTTTAATCCGTTGGTCGAAGGTTCGAATCCTTCACGACCCACCACTTT
>NZ_KV801823.1:0-557 GCF_001810545.1 Haemophilus sp. HMSC066D02
GCACCTACTGTACGGCCACCTTCACGGATTGCGAAACGTAAACCTTGGTCCATCGCGATTGGGTGGATTAAGCTTACTGTCATTTTGATGTTATCACCAGGCATTACCATTTCCACGCCTTCTGGTAATTCGATTGTACCAGTTACGTCAGTTGTACGGAAATAGAATTGTGGACGGTAACCTTTGAAGAATGGAGTGTGACGACCACCTTCATCTTTTGATAATACGTAAACTTCTGATTCGAAATCAGTGTGTGGAGTGATTGAACCTGGTTTCGCTAATACTTGACCACGTTCGATTTCTTCACGTTTAGTACCACGTAATAATGCACCGATGTTTTCACCTGCACGACCTTCGTCAAGTAATTTACGGAACATTTCAACACCAGTTACTGTTGTTTTTGTAGTTGGTTTGATACCAACGATTTCAACTTCGTCACCAGTACGGATGATACCACGCTCAACACGACCTGTTACTACTGTACCACGACCTGAAATTGAGAACACGTCTTCGATTGGAAGAAGGAACGGTTGGTCAATTGCACGCTCTGGTTCAGG
>NZ_KV801824.1:0-8064 GCF_001810545.1 Haemophilus sp. HMSC066D02
CAACAGCGCGTCGTTGTGTGGGGCGTATTATAGGACTTTCAGAATTCTTTGCAAGTGCTTTTTTATAAAAAAATTCAATTTTTTTACTGTATGATGATTTAATCATCAAAGCGAATTGTCTTTGTTCAACATTCAAGGTAAATTACCCCAAAAAGAGTAAGCAATCTAATGAGGTCTTTATGAATTTTGAACAAATGATTGGTTTCGGTGTAGCCGGAAATTTTGCGGGACATTTAGAACAAGCCGGCGAGGCGGCTGATTTCACTCAAGTAAAAACAGAAAATGCCATTCAACCCAAAGCGATTTTCCCGTTTTATGTGCCAAGCGAAAAAGCTGGCTTTCTTTCTACCTTTCCTTTAAGTCACAATCAAATTAATTTTCCACAAGGTGCTGATAATCTGCAAATTGAGCCTGAAATTGCACTTATTTGTGATCTAATCTATAAAGGAAAGCAAGTTGAGAAAATTATTCCGCGCTATTTTGCAGCCTATAATGACTGCTCTATTCGTCGTCCTAATGCGAAAAAAATCTGTGAAAAGAAAAACTGGGGAGCGGCAAGTAAAGGTATTTCATCAAAACTTATTCCACTTTCTTCCTTTATTAGGGGAAGTGAAATTGATCAATATCGTATCGCTTGCTTCCATAAAAGAAATAGCGAGCTCAATGCGTATGGTATTGACAGCCCCGCTATCGGTTATAGCTATTTCCACCAACAATTATTAGATTGGATCGTGGATAGAATGAATAATCAACCCGATGACGGACCTATGAATCATATTGCTTCTTTATTAGAGCAAGCAAACTATCCGAAACAAGCGATTATTAGTATTGGCGCCACCCGTTATACTGAATTCGGTGAAACGCATTTCTTGCAACCCAATGATCTCAGTATTGTTGCTGTGTATGATGGTGAAAAATATTCTGCTGAGGAAATTGAGAAAATGGCAAGAGATGAAAAATTTGCAGATGATATTTCAGCGCTTATTCAGAAAGTGGTTTAGCATACATATAAAAAGTGCGGTTAATTTTGACCGCACTTTTATTTACTTCCTTCTTAAAGAAACCTCTCCGGCATTAAAATACCGCTCTCCTTCATCGGTTATGACTTTTAAATAACCGCGTTTATCAATCCCCTGCTCTATACCTGAAATCGCGCCTTGCTCAGTAAAGACGTTCACTTCATCACCAAAAAATTCATTATGGTTTATCCATTGTTGCATGAATTCCTCATCAATGCCCTTTTCTTCAAATTGAGCTAATCGAGAATAAATACGTTGAATCACTTTAATAAGGATCTTTTCACGATCTATATCAGGATCTTGTTCGGTTAATTGTGCATACGGCTGACTAATTTCTGTTGATTGTGGTAATTTTACATTGATCCCAATACCAACCACTAAATTGAGCAACCCATTCTTATGATTAATGATTTCCACTAAAATGCCACCAAGCTTTCGCCCTGAAAGCAAAATATCATTTGGCCATTTCACTTTCGCATTTAACGCTTCTGCAATAGCTAAACCAATCACCAAACTTAATCCATCCAATGCTTTTTTAGGATCGATAGTCCAATAAAAACTGAAAATTAACTGCCCTGCAAACGGTGAAAGCCATTGACGACCACGACGTCCTCGTCCTGCTGTTTGATATTCTGCCAAACACAAATCGCCTTTTTTTAATTGGTTAATTTGATTCGTTATAAATTCATTTGTTGAAGAAATGGTTCGATGATAATGCACGGAATAAGGTGAAAGTGCGGTTGAAATTGTTTGCGGATTTAACAAAGGCATTTCTGGCACAAGTTGACAGACATCATTTTCTTCTTGAATATTCAATCCTGCTTCTCTCAATAATGCCATTTCTTGCACCAATTCATTTGGCGTAATATTTAAAAACAATATCAAATCTGACCGCACTTTAGGTTGGCAATCCGATAAACACTCCAATAACGATGACATATTCATTCCTTCTTATAAAAACCTTGGCAAATCTTACCATAAAAGCGAAAAAATTCATTTTCAACCACATGAAAAATCTGTATAATCCCAGCGCAATATTTTTTGACACAATTTTTAACAGCGAGATATTGCCATGCTTAGAATCAAACAAGAAGCTCTGACTTTTGACGACGTTCTACTTGTCCCAGCTCATTCAACTGTTCTTCCGAATACTGCCGACCTCTCAACTCAACTCACCAAAGAAATTCGCTTAAATATTCCGATGCTTTCTGCTGCGATGGATACTGTCACAGAAACCAAATTAGCAATCTCTTTAGCACAAGAAGGCGGCATCGGCTTTATTCACAAAAATATGACGATCGAACGCCAAGCGGATCGTGTTCGTAAAGTGAAAAAATTCGAAAGTGGTATCGTTTCTGAACCTGTCACTGTTTCTCCCGATTTAACCCTTGCAGCACTTGCTGAAATGGTGAAGAAAAACGGCTTCGCAGGCTACCCTGTTGTCGATGCTGAAAATAACTTAATTGGTATCATCACTGGCCGCGACACGCGTTTCGTAAAAGATTTAAGCAAAACTGTTTCACAATTAATGACGAAAAAAGAAGACTTAGTCACCGTAAAAGAAGGTGCAAGCCGTGAAACGATTTTAGAATTAATGCACAAAAACCGCGTAGAGAAAGTACTTGTAGTAGATGATGCATTCAAATTAAAAGGCATGATCACCGTTAAAGACTTCCAAAAAGCGGAACAAAAACCAAATGCTTGTAAAGATGAATTCGGCCGTTTACGCGTAGGTGCTGCTGTTGGTGCAGGCCCAGGTAACGAAGAACGTATTGATGCTTTAGTGAAAGCCGGCGTAGATGTATTGTTAATCGACTCTTCTCACGGTCACTCTGAAGGTGTGTTACAACGTGTTCGTGAAACACGTGCAAAATATCCAAACTTACCTATCGTTGCGGGTAACGTAGCAACAGCTGAAGGTGCTATCGCACTTGCAGACGCAGGCGCAAGCGCAGTTAAAGTAGGTATTGGTCCTGGTTCTATTTGTACTACTCGTATCGTGACGGGTGTAGGTGTTCCACAAATCACCGCTATCGCAGATGCAGCGGCTGCATTAAAAGATCGCGGTATTCCAGTTATCGCCGACGGTGGTATCCGTTTCTCTGGTGATATTGCAAAAGCTATCGCAGCTGGTGCGAGCTGTGTAATGGTTGGTTCTATGTTCGCGGGTACTGAAGAAGCGCCAGGTGAAATCGAACTTTATCAAGGTCGTGCGTTTAAATCTTACCGTGGTATGGGTTCATTAGGCGCAATGGCAAAAGGATCATCCGACCGTTACTTCCAATCGGACAACGCGGCAGACAAACTTGTACCAGAAGGTATCGAAGGCCGTATTCCATACAAAGGTTACTTAAAAGAAATCATCCACCAACAAATGGGTGGCTTACGTTCTTGCATGGGCTTAACTGGCTGTGCAACCATCGAAGAATTACGCACGAAAGCAGAATTCGTTCGCATCAGTGGCGCAGGCATTAAAGAAAGCCATGTTCACGATGTAACTATCACTAAAGAAGCGCCAAACTATCGTATGGGCTAATCCGTTAAGGTGGGCTTTAGCTCACCTTTTGTTGTTTTAAAGTGTGGTTAGTTTCTATATTTTTATCAAATAAATAAGAAAATTGTATGAATAAATCATTAAAGATATTATTTATATTTTTAGCTCAAATCTCTGCTTTTGCTTGTACTCCGATGGAGCGTTTTTCTACTGAACAGAATTATTCAAATCCTAAAGGAGAAAATGTAGCTAAATTAAAGTTAATCACCAATATAAAAACTGTTTATGCAATTCCTAATGGAACCTGTATTAAAGTATCTGAAAAAGTAGTAAATCTAAGAAATATCTATCCCAACCAGGTTAAAGAAACAAACGAGTTAAAGATTAAATCAATCCCTCTTGAATCTTTAAAAAAAGGATTTTTATTAGCTGATGATGGCTTTTCAGCAACGGAACATTTATTAAAAGCAGGAGAGCCCATTACAATTTTTGCTAAAATGAATGCTCATAGTATCGTGACTAACTTTATAGATACCATTAGACATACAGATGGTAGTTTCTCGACATATGGAATTACATTTATTCCACAAAAAGGTGAAACATACCAAATTATATTCTCAGAGCGTATAGATATTGATAGAATTTATTACAATGCTTATTTATTTGATATTTCAAATGAAATGATTAATAAACCTCAACATTCACAAAAAGCAAAAGCATGTGAATACTAATAAATATTATTTTAAACAGGGTAAAAAATGACAAATATCCACAACCATAAAATCCTGATCCTCGACTTCGGTTCACAATATACTCAACTGATTGCACGTCGTGTGCGTGAAATCGGTGTGTACTGTGAACTTTGGGCGTGGGATGTGACTGAAGAACAAATCCGTGAATTTAATCCAGACGGTATTATTCTTTCTGGAGGTCCTGAAAGTACCACGGAAGAAAACAGCCCACGTGCACCTGAATACGTATTTAATGCAGGCGTGCCTGTATTGGGCATTTGTTACGGTATGCAAACTATGGCGATGCAACTTGGGGGTTTAACTGAAACCTCAGATCATCGTGAATTCGGCTACGCCTCCGTTTTAATGGATAATCCGACCGCACTTTTCGCTCATTTAAATGATGGCGATAGCAAATTAGATGTATGGATGAGTCATGGCGATAAAGTAACGCGTTTACCTGAAAACTTCCAAGTTACCGGTACGACTCCAACCTGCCCAATTGCGGCAATGTCTGACGAAAATCGTCGTTTCTACGGTGTACAATTCCACCCTGAAGTAACCCATACTAAAAAAGGTTTGGAATTATTGATGAATTTCGTGGTGAACATTTGTGGTTGCGAAACCAAATGGACAGCAGAAAACATTATCGAAGATGCCGTTGCTCGCATTAAAGAGCAAGTGGGTGATGATGAAGTGATTTTAGGTTTATCTGGTGGTGTCGACTCTTCTGTGGTTGCATTACTTTTACACCGTGCTATCGGCAAAAACTTACACTGCGTATTCGTGGATAACGGTTTACTCCGCTTACACGAAGGCGATCAAGTCATGGAAATGTTTGGCGATAAATTCGGCTTGAACATTACCCGTGTTGATGCTGAAAGTCGTTTCTTAGGCGAACTTGCTGGCGTATCGGATCCTGAAGCAAAACGTAAAATTATCGGTAAAGTGTTCGTAGATGTATTCGATGATGAATCGAAAAAACTCACTAATGTGAAATGGTTGGCACAAGGTACGATCTACCCTGACGTGATCGAATCTGCAGCAAGCAAAACTGGTAAAGCACATGTGATTAAATCACACCACAACGTAGGTGGCTTACCAGACTATATGAAACTTGGCTTAGTTGAACCACTACGTGAGTTATTTAAAGACGAAGTGCGTAAAATCGGTTTAGCATTAGGCTTACCAGCTGAAATGATCAACCGTCACCCATTCCCTGGTCCAGGTTTAGGCGTGCGTGTATTAGGTGAAGTGAAAAAAGAATACTGCGATTTATTGCGCCGTGCGGATGCGATCTTTATCGAAGAATTACGCAACAGCGGTTGGTATGAAAAAACCAGCCAAGCCTTCAGCGTATTCTTACCTGTGAAATCTGTAGGTGTGATGGGCGATGGCCGTAAATACGATTGGGTTATCTCACTACGTGCGGTAGAAACAATCGATTTTATGACCGCACATTGGGCTCACTTGCCTTATGATTTATTAGGCAAAGTGTCTAACCGTATTATCAATGAAGTGAATGGCATTTCCCGCGTGGTGTACGACATCAGCGGAAAACCCCCAGCAACTATCGAGTGGGAGTAACCTAGATCAATTTAAAGGGCAAATTATTTGCCCTTTTCTTCTTTCATAGCACTAATTTATCTCATCAATATTCACTATGGACATCACTTTTTTACTCGGCACTAAAATTATTGAACTGACACTCATTGTACTTATTGGCTATGGGTTGGTTAAATCAAAATTATTAAAATCAGAAGATAGCAAGCCGCTTTCTATTATTGGGCTTTATGTTATCAGTCCATCAGTGATGATTGAGGCATTTCAAATTGATTACACACCTGAAATCCTGCAAGGTTTACAGCTTTCACTACTTATGGCCGTATTTCTTCAGGGTATTCTGATTATTATTGGCAGTCTATTAAAACGCCTACTAAAGCTTGATCCTATTGAACACGCCACTTCCATTTATTCCAATTCTGGTAACTTAATTATTCCGATTGTGATGTCGCTATTTGGTAAAGAATGGGTCATTTACGCCAGCTGTTTTATTGTGGTGCAAACCTTTCTATTTTGGACGCATTGCCGTTTGATTATTGTAGGAAAAGGAAATTTATCCTTGAAGATGATTGCCAAAAACATCAATATTTGGTCAATTCTCGTCGGAGCATTTTTATTTGCTTTTCAAATAAAATTACCAAGTATTATCAATGGTACACTCTCTTCGATTGGCTTATTTATTGGTCCAAATGCCATGCTTGTTGCGGGTATGCTGATTGCGGCAATTCCTTTACGGAGCATCGTATCATCCAAACGCATTTATTTAGTCACACTTTTGCGCTTGTTACTTATTCCGATTGCATTATTGGTATTAATAAAACTGATTGGGTTTGTGCATTGGGCTGAAAAAGGCGAAATTATTGTGTTGATTAGCTTTTTAGCAACCACGAGCCCATCTGCTTCAACCGTGACACAAATGGCAGTGATTTATAACAACAATCCACAGAAAGCCAGCGCCATCTATGGTGTAACGACGCTGCTTTGTATGTTTACTATGCCACTGGTGATTGCCTTATATCAAATATGGGGGTAAATCGTGGAAAAGTGCGGTCAATTATTTAAGCACTTTTGATGCCGGCTGCTCTTTTTTCAAACGATAAAGTTGATATAAGTTAACGAAAACTAAGAAGGCGTTTAGAAGCGCAACTGGATAAGATTTGATGATCAAACTGTAAACGACAAAAAGTACCGCTCCAATTGCATTAACAACTCTCAAGTGAACAATCGATTTAAATAAAAAAGACGCAGCCACAAAGAATGTTGCCAAATAACCTAATAATTCGATGAAATTAAATTCCATAAATCTCTCCGTCAAACAATGATTGAGGCGGCATCATAAAAGATTTGGAATTGAGGAAAAGAGGCGAAATAAAGGCAACCGATTGCAATATCAAGAAATTTTTATTTCGCTCAAAACTCCCTTAGATAAAGACTTTTTGCACTAAAAACATATAAAAAATTGTGCCTGCCGAGATAGAAAGAAACATGTTCTTTTTCCAGAAATGTAACCCCAATACCAAAACACCTGCAATGAAATCGGGCAAGCCATGATAACCACTCAACACATCCACATTTTTATAGCAATACACCACTAACATCCCAAACATCGCCGCAGGCAATACTTTGCCAAGGTAACGAATATAGTCTGGAATCGGACGATTGGCGGGAAAGATCCAGAAAGGCAATAATCGGGTAAATTGCACGCACACAATACAAATCACAATGGTGATAATTTGTTCCATCAATGTCATTTTAGTGCCTCCAATTTAAATGAAAGTTTCGGGCGTCTTACGGTTAACAGAATCCAAATACTAATGAGTGTTGGCACTAAAAAGTGTTCTTTCCCAACAATTAACAGCGATGCAAAAGCCACACCTAAACCTAATAATGAGCTTTCATGAGACTTCTCTTTGAGCCAGTTTTCAGCAAAAATCACCAGGAAAAGTGCGGTCATACCAAACTCTACCCCTTTTAAATCAAAAGGAATGATTGAACCAAATAGATTACCTAATCCCGCTCCAACGACCCAATAAAGATGGAGATAAAAACTGACAAAGAACATATACCAGCCTTTATCTAAATGATCGGGAATCTTCGCCATATAGTTCAGGGAAAAACTTTCATCGACTAGGGTACTAATTAAATACCAACGTTTTTTCCCGAGTTGAGCACCATATTTTTCTAACATAGAAATGCCATAAAAAATTTGGCGACCACTTACCATTAGCGTAACCAACGCAACACTTAATGGCGAAAA
>NZ_KV801824.1:8164-81835 GCF_001810545.1 Haemophilus sp. HMSC066D02
AAAAGGCATAACTAAGGCGGCGGCCGCAATAAATTCCACTGAGCCCGCATAAATGAGTGCTGCCATTGCAACGGGGAACCAAACACCGAATCCAAGTGCTTTCATGTAAATGCCGTATGCTATGCCTAAAAATAAAAAACCGGCAAGCATTGGCATACTGTAAGGAAATGCCGCTTTTGCCGCGGCTTTGATGGGATTTTCTGTCACTACTTCTGACATATTGACCTACTACAACTCTAAAACAGACAAACCAGGTAAGGTCGAAAAACTTTGTGCTTTTACTGTTTGATGGAAATCTTCGATATAAGCTAAATTAGCATCTTCTTTACGAATCGCGGCATAGAGGTTACTGTATAACCCTTCTTCTGTAATTTTACGCGCCACCACATACCCTTTTTCTAAATAAGGTAATGCCGCCCAATAAGGCACGGTAGCAATGCCACGACGACTCGCTACTAACTGAATCAAGGCGATCGTCAGCTCCGTTGTACGGCGCGGAGGATTAATGCCTTTCGGTTTCAATACTTGACGATATAAATCCAACATATCATCAGGCACGGGATAGGTTACCCAAGTTTCTTCAGCGAAATCTTCCGCCTGCCAAACCTCTTTATTGGCTAATGGATGATCTTTAGAACATATTCCCACCATTTCATAAGAAAATAACGGCTTAAATAAAACATCATCATTTTGTTCAACTTCAGACACAATCGCCCAATCTGCACGATGAGATAATAACAATCCAACCGGATCTGTGTGGAAACCAGACACAATATCCAATTCTACCAAGCTCCAATGTTGACGAAACTCATCCATCGCCGGCATTAACCAGTCGAAGCAAGTATGACACTCCACCGCAATTCTTAACTGCCCTGCATCACCGTGTTTTACACGAGCAAGTTCACGTTCAGCATCAACCACTTTCGGAAGAATTTCATTGGCAAGACGAATCAAACGATCGCCAGCTGCGGTAAAACGCAACGGATTACTTTTACGCTCAAAAAGAGGTAAACCAAATTGCTCTTCCATTAACTTAATTTGGTGAGAAAGTGCCGATTGTGTTAAATAAACACGTTTTGCCGCCATTGAAACGCTGCCCGTTTCCTTCAGAGCAAGCAAGGTTCTTAGGTGACGAAGTTCAAGAAATGTAGGTTTCATTAGAATAATTCATAAAGTTATCGCATTAGATGAGCAACATGATAACGCAAATTAAATTGTGCGAAAAGAAAGTGCGGTCAAAAACATTGATATTTTTGACCGCACTTAAGACGATTATTTATCTAACTGAACGGGAAGAAATAAGCTCAATGGACGTTTTTTCACAATTTGACACACTTCATGCCAAATTGGCCACCAGCTATCAATTTCCGCATTCAAAGAACGCAATGCAACCCAAAGCGTTAATGAAAAACTGACAATTAAATTCACTAAACCAATCAACAATACAAAACCAATACATTGTAAAAGTAATGAATAGGTGAATTGTCCGCTCACTGCAATGTAGCCTACATTCGCAGATGAAAATGCCACATGACGAATATCTAACGGAAGATGCGTTAAGTACCCTACCACACCCGTAATACCAAGCAACATACCAAAGCAAAGGTTACCGATAAGTGAGCCATAATTCTCATGCATATAATTAGCAAATTTAACGCGAGATTTCTCAGACATCAATTTTTTCAATAACGGATGTTGGGTTAAACGCATGCGCATATTCAAATAATTGCTGCGGTTATCAAAATAGCCCGAAATAATCCCCGAGCAGAATAACCATACACCCGCAATGGCTGCAAACCATAAGGTTCCCGCAAAAGGATCAATGCTATGCAACTGATAAGCGATTTGATCAGCATTCATCAACGGCTCACCTGTTTTATATTGGTAACCAAACGCAATCAATGCCGCTAAGCCCATCGCAATGAGCACATTGCCTAGCACCGCAATACTTTGAGAACGAAATACATCCACTAATAATTGGGCTAATTTCATATTGACGGTTTTACCTTGAGGCGTTTTCTCAACAGCCTCAGCAAAACGGGCGGCAGTCATGGCTGGCTGTTTCGTTGCAACCGTAAAATGCAACATAAAAATCACCATAAAACCTAAGCCGTAATTTAAGCCTTCGGCAATCCCTTTCCAGACTTTGTCATCAATAATGCTGCCTAGATAGATTTTAAATAGCGCCATCAGTGCAATTAATACACCACCACCTGCCGCGGAGTAAAACATTGCCCAATACTCTTTTTTATCTCGAGTAATGTAATGCTCACCATGATCGCCGGCATTCTGCGTAACACTACGAGCCATCAATCCTGAGCTTTGTTTCCATAGTCGCGAAATACTATGTCGTTCTGCTGCTGCACGAGCAAAACAACCGGTTAATAATAAGATTCGACGCGGCAAATAGCGATTTGAAACAAAAATCGCCATCAAGGTTTCTAATCGTTCTAAAGTCTGGGAAAGACGTTCCAATAAATACGCCGTATTTAAGGATGATCCCACTACCGCCCCACGTTTCTGTAAGCCAATAATCAATGCCTTACATTGATCAAACATTACCTGTAAATGACTATCATCAAAAACCGTTGATTGGCGACGCGCCTCTACCCAATCAACCACTTCATGGTGTAAAGCCACAAAAGGCGAATCTGCATTCAACAGAGAAGGTTCCATTCGCATCAGCTCAGGATCCATATCTTCAGCGGCAATCCAAATTGAAAGCATTTCAATGGCAAATAGCCCTTCACTTTCAATATGATTTTTTAAACGCTCACGATCTTTTTGTTCTGTATAACGGGTTAAAACACCAAATACGCCTCGCCATGTTTTCAATGGGACGGCATCAATCCAGCGGGCATCATTTTTATCGCTAAACAATAAATAAAAAATATCACGTAAATCATTAATATCTTTAAAAGACGGGTTAAAACGCTCATAAATACGCGTTTTCATTTCTTGTCCAAAACCGCCACGCGTAAGAATTCCGCTGCTAATAAACAAGGGATAAAGACGTAAACCACATAACCAACCGCATAATAATTTCGAAACAGAATAGCCTAATTCTTTATCGTTCTTTAAGATAAACTTAAATAAATGCAAGGTCGGCGAAATTTTTTCTGTGGGGCTGCTACGTAATAATTGGCACAAGCCCTCTACAAGACCAAAAGCATCATTTTCTGCCACTTTGTTACGCAAAAATTGCGGTAAGGTATCGGTTTTAATCATGAGCTTTCTCCTTCTATCATTTATATTCAAAAGCGAGACATTATACAGCTCTGTTAGATAAAGTAAAAATGAGCGGAAAAGTGCGGTCAATTTTGAAAGGATTTTAAAAGAAAAGGCGTATGCTTCCATACGCCCTTAAATTGATATTATTTCTCTTTCTTCAACAAGAAAATACCTTGTTCAGAGAAGTTCACATAAGCTTGTTTGAGATCAGCATTGAAGTCTTCTGGTTTGGTGTTAATGAGCAATTCTTTGCCTGCCCAAATTGCCACCACTTCCCAGTGATTTCCCATATAGACTGCACTCTTGATTTCACATTGTTGTGCTGCCTCGCCTTCTGCTTTTAAGTAAATTGCTTCAGGACGTACGCCTACTAAGCATTCACCATCTGGTAAATTGAATTGTGCCGCATTGCTTAATGGTAATTTGTAGCCATTCACGTCAATGGTGTTATTTTCCAATTTACCTTCAAAGATGCTCGATTCGCCCATGAAGTTTGCAAGGAATAAAGAATTTGGACGCAAATAAAGCTCTTTTGCTGGCGCTTTTTGCATGATTTTACCTTTATTCATGACGATAACTTCATCGGATACCGCAAACGCTTCAGTTTGGTCATGAGTCACATAAAGTGAGGTAATGCCTAAACTTTGTTGCAGTTCACGAATTTTCTCACGCATAGAACGACGTAAGTTTGCATCTAAGTTACTTAATGGCTCATCAAAAAGTAATACTTTTGGTTTTAACACTAACGCACGCGCTAAAGCGACACGTTGTTGTTGACCACCTGAAATCTGATCCACAAAACGATCTTCAAAACCTGCTAAATCAACTAACTCTAAGGCTTCTTTTACACGCTTAGCTCGTTCTTCTTTTCCCACACCTTGCATACGTAAACCATAGCCTACGTTATCACCGATACTCATATGCGGGAACAACGCATAAGATTGGAATACGATACAAATATCACGATTTTGAATAGATGATTTGGTTACATCTTCACCATCAATAAAAATTTGTCCTGAAGTTGGGTTTTCTAAGCCGGCTACTAAACGTAATACAGTCGTTTTACCGCAACCAGATGGCCCTAATAAGGTCACCATGGTGCCACGTTTAATGGTTAAATCTAAATTATCAATGACTGTGGATTTACCAAAAGATTTAGTGATATTTTTTAATACTAAGAAATCATTATTACTCATAATATTTACCTACAACTTAACGAGTTAATTCATTTTTTTCGCTTTAGAACGGGAAATTCGGGTATCACCCACAATCCAGTCAAAGAATAAAATAATGGCCATCATGACTACTATTAGAATTGAACCATATGCAATTGCAATTCCGTATTCGCCATCTTCTACGCGATTTAGAATATAAGATGTAGCAACACGAGTATCTGCTGTAACTAAAAATACAATTGCACTTACTGTAGTCATTGCTCTAACAAAGCTAGTTACAAGAGCTGAAAGCAAGGCTGGTTTTAATAAAGGGAAAACAATAAAACAAATAGTTTTAAAAGAGCTTCCTTTTAATGATAGAGAGGCCTCATCTAAAGATTTATCTAGTTGTCCTAATCCAGCAATAGCCGCTCGCATACCTACAGGCATATTACGCATAACCATTGATAAAATAACAATTAATGCAGTCCCAGTTATATAAATTGGCGCATCATTAAAGGCAAGTATGTAGGATACCCCTGCAACTGTACCTGGTACGGCAAAACATAACAAAGTTAGGAATTCTAAAGTTTTTTTACCTTTAAATTCCCGTCTAACTGTAATATAAGCGATAAGCAAACCAAATAATGCAGTGATAGGTGCAGCTGTTGCAGCAAAAATGACTGTTTGAATTAACGATGGCCATGCTCCATCACTAAATCCTTGACCAAATAAAGTAATATAATTTTTGAGAGTTAAAGTATAATCAACACCCCAATTCACTGTAAAACTACCGTAAAAAATACTACCGTATAATAGAACATTAAATATAATCCAAAATGCTAAGATAAACGTAATAGCATATTTCATTGTTACAGGAAGATCTTGTACATCGCCACGATAAGATTTCCCTGATACAGTAGTATATGAACGATTACCAATCCACCAATATTGAATAATAAAAATACCCAATGAGAAAATTAGAAGAATTGTTCCTAGTGTACTTGCGGATGCATAATCTAATTGAGAACCAGCTATATAAAAGTAAATCTGTGAAGAAATAACATCAAAGCTTCCGCCTAAAACTAACGGAGTACTAAAATCAGCTATAGATTGAATAGCGACAACTAAAAAAGAATTTGCTAATGCAGGTTTAAGTAATGGAAAAATAATATTAAAGAAAGTTTGATAACGATTTGCTCTTAAAGTATATGCAGCTTCCTCAATTGATGGATGGATGGACTTTAAAGCTCCCTCCAATATCATAAAAGACATTGGTGTTAATGCTAGGGTATGAGCAATAACAATTCCAGTAAAACCGTACAACCAATTACTTTCGAATCCTAAATACTCAACTAAATAATGAGTAATATATCCTGAACGACCTAGCATTAATGTTACCCCTAAACCAACGACAAATGGAGGGGTCACAATTGGAAGAATGGAGAATATTTTACCAATAACTGCACTACGCTTTGCAATTCTAGTGGTATAAAGCGCAAATACTAAACCAAACGCTGTTGCAAGAATACCGATTGTCCCTGCGACAGCTAATGAGTTTAAAATAATACGTATAACATAAGGCTGTTTAACTATGTCGAGCACCTGCCCAGGCACAAATTCATCTCCTTTGTAAAACATTGAGATAAAAATGGCTAAAGTAGGATAAACAATAAAGAAAAATATAAGTAATACAATACTCAATAGTGATGCGATAACGAATTTATCACTTTGCATCACTTTCATTTTGGCAAGAGCATTCGTTGAAATACCAATTAAAGCAATTGTAAGAATAAACTCAGAATAACCCAAGCTGAATTTTTCAATACTTGCTGAAATCATTACAAAAGAAAAAATTAAGCAAGCTAATAAAAACTCTATTTTACCTTGTTGTACGGCTCCTTTTCCTTTATATAAAAAAGAAAATATAGGAATAAGAAATAAAGAACCAAACCAAACCCAACTCAAATTTATTGAGCTCCACCCCATAGCTGCTAGGATTTCATCTTCTGTTGAATCAAAAATGCCATAATATAATGCCATAGAAGGTAAAAGGGCAAAGCCTGCCATAGCAAGCATTACCCAAAATAGATTGGAATTGAGAAAATAATACTGCTTTCTCATAAAGCCTCCATTTATTTATTTAATTTAACTTCTCTCACCCAACGGTCGATCAAGCCACTACGCACATCTGACGCACCAAATTTATTAAAATCATAATTAATTAAATTTAGCTCATTAGATTTCAAGGCATAAGGTGAAGACGTAGCATTTATATTTGTAAGAATGTGATGTGATTGTGCTTCTTTCCAAGAAATTTCTTGTGCCTCTTTAGACATAACCCAATCGACAAACAATTCGGCATTTTTTAAATTTCGGGCATTTTTAATTACACTTACGCCGCCAAGTTCATAGCCGGTACCTTCACAAGGAACAACTACCTCTATAGGTGCACCATTCTGTTTTTCAAAAGAATAGTTCTGTAAAAAGCCAATACCTATTGTTGTTTCCCCTCGAGCTAAATTATGAGCGGGTGCAGTTCCAGCTTTAGGATACTGTGAAATATTTTTATCTAATGCTTTTAAATAATTAAATGCTTCATCCTCTCCCCAAAGCTGAACAAATGTTGCTATTGCGGTATATGCAGTTCCAGCACTTTGAGGATCTGAAATTTGAATTTCATTCTTAAATCTAGGATCAAGTAAATCTTTCCAGCATTTTGGAGTTTCAGTAATTCCTAATTTTTTCAATTTTTCTGTATTCACTCCAAAACCCAACACCCCCATATAAACTACGGAGCTGTAATTTCCTTTACGACGTCCAGGATCTTTAAATTGAGGCATAACTTCTGTCAGCATTGGTGATTGATATGCAGTTAGCAAATCCATCTCGGCAGCCTGAGAATGTGTATCAAATGTTCCACCATACCACACATCAGCTTGTGGATTATTTGTTTCAGCCTTTATTTTAGCTAGTGTACTGCCTGAACTATTACGAATAAAACTAGCATCTACATTGTATTTTTTAGCAAAAGATTGCACTTGTTTTTCACACACTGAGTTTTGTGCGCTGCAATATACTACTAACCGACCTTCAGCAATTGCTGAACTAGTAAAAAAGATCCCGCTAAAAAAAGCAGCTGACAGGCTCAAAGATATAGTTGATTTTTTCATTGATTGACTCCCTTTTATATTTTAGCTACAGGCTAAAAAATTAGGCGGACATCCCCGCCTAATTCATCTATAAACTATTTCGCTAATTTAACGTCTTGAACCCATTTTTCAATTAAGGCTTTGCGTTGTTCAGTTGCACCGTATTTTTCAAAGTCATAATTGATGAGGTTAAGTTTGTTTGGATCAAACGCAGTTGGCGATTGTTCTGCTGTGGTATTGGTTAAGATTTGTAAAGAATCACCTTGTTTCCACGCTAACTCTTGACCTTCTTTAGATAATGCCCAATCCACGAATAATTTTGCGTTATCGATGTTACGTGCACCTTTTAAGATACTCACGCCACCTAACTCGTAGCCGGTACCTTCACAAGGTACCACTAATTCCAACGGTGCACCTTGACGTTTTTCAAGTGCATAATCGTGTAAGAAACCGATACCTACCGCAGTTTCACCACGTGCTGCATTACGAGATGGGGTGACACCTGATTTGGTGTATTGAGATACGTTTGGATGCAATGCTTTTAAGAAATCAAACGCTTTATCTTCGCCCCAAAGTTGAACGAAAGTAGCCAATGCAGTGTAAGCTGTACCCGCACTTTGTGGATCAGCAATTTGCACTTCACCTTTTAAGCGAGGATCGGTTAAATCTTTCCAGCATTTTGGTACTTCTTTAATACCTAATTTAGCTAAACGCTCAGTATTCACACCAAAACCTAAGATACCCATGTAAATCGCAGACACATAATGTCCTTTGGTTTTCGCTGGATCACGGAAACGTTCTACGATTTCATCAATGTGTTTAGATTTATAAGGTTCGATTAAGCCTAATTCAGCCGCTTGTGCTTGAGGGTCGAATGTACCACCAAACCATACGTCTGCTTGCGGGTTATTTTTTTCTGCTTCAACTTTTGCAAAAGTACTGCCTGAACCGTTGCGAATAAATGAGGTTTTCACATCATATTTTTCGCCAAAGGCTTTAGTTGTCGTTTCACAAAGAATGTTAGTCGCACTACAATACACCACTAAACGCCCTTGAGCATTAACAGCTGATGATGTCATGAAGCCTACAGCTAAAAGTGCGGTTGAAATGGAGAGAGAAATTTTATTCATTTTCATCGTACACTCCTCATAAATAACACTGATGAAATAATAAAAACGAGCACATCGTAAGCGAAAACGAAAAAAAATTCCGTGAACTACTTCACAAATTTAAAAAATTTAAATAAAAAAGAAAGATGAATTTAAACTGATTTTTCTTTATAATCCTTGTAATTTTTACCTTCCGTTTTTGAGGACGTTCTATGTCAGACTCATCTTGTATTATCATCGCTATCACGGGGGCATCCGCTTCAGGAAAAAGCTCTATTGCTTCCACCGTTCATAAAGAACTTTGTAACGACTTAGGTTGTGAAGAAATCGGCATTATTGCTGAAGACAGCTACTATAAAGATCAAAGCCATTTAGAGATGAGTGAGCGAGTAAAAACCAACTATGACCACCCGAGTTCAATGGACAGAGATTTACTCATTCAACACTTAAAAGACTTAAAAAACGGAACTGCCGTTGATATTCCAGTCTACAGTTATGTTGATCACACCCGAACAGGCGAAACCAAGCACTTCACGCCGAAAAAAATTGTGATTTTAGAAGGGATTTTATTGCTTACTGATGAGCGAGTTCGCCAATTAGCCGATATTTCTGTATTCGTGGATACCCCATTAGATATTTGCTTTATCCGCCGTTTACAACGTGATATGGAAGAACGAGGCCGTTCGTTACAATCTGTTATTGATCAATATCGTGCAACTGTTCGTCCAATGTTCTTACAATTTATCGAGCCATCAAAACAATATGCGGATATCGTGATTCCTCGCGGTGGTAAAAACCGTATTGCGATTAATATGTTAAAAGCTCAAATTCTTCATTTATTAAACCAAAAATAGGAAAAATCATGCGTCTTTGCGATACCGATATCGAACGCTATCTAGATGATGGCATTATTTCTTTAACGCCTCGTCCTGAAAATGACAAAATCAATGGGGCAACTATTGATGTGCGTTTAGGCAATTCATTTCGCGTATTTCGTGAACATTCCGCACCTTATATTGATTTAAGTGGCCCGAAAGAAGAAGTCTCTGCTCAACTTGAATCAGTGATGAGTGACGAAATTGTTATCGGTGATGATGAAGCCTTCTTCTTACATCCTGGTATGTTGGCGTTAGCAACCACATTAGA
Organism: Haemophilus sp. HMSC066D02; assembly: GCF_001810545.1. Lineage (NCBI taxonomy): Bacteria > Pseudomonadati > Pseudomonadota > Gammaproteobacteria > Pasteurellales > Pasteurellaceae > Haemophilus > Haemophilus sp. HMSC066D02. The sequence goes on from NZ_KV801824.1 coordinate 17,957, forward strand.
GTCTGTGAAACTCCCTGCCAATATTATCGGTTGGCTAGATGGTCGTTCTTCACTTGCTCGTTTAGGTTTAATGGTACATGTAACCGCACATCGTATCGATCCAGGTTGGGAAGGCAAAATTGTGTTGGAATTCTACAACTCCGGCAAATTACCTTTAGCATTACGTCCTAATATGGTGATTGGTGCATTGAGTTTCGAAGTGTTAAGCGGCCCGGCAGCGCGCCCTTACACCAGTCGTAAAGATGCCAAATATAAACATCAGCAAAATGCAGTGGCAAGCCGAATTAATGAGGATTAATCCATGAAAAAGATCGCAATTAGCCTGTTGATCGTGCTGTTTGCGATCTTTGCTTTTTTCTATATTCAACTCAATCAACTGAAAAACAGCATTGCCGATCATTTAGCGCAATATGATATTCAAGTAAATGATTTTTCACTAAACCTTCTACCTCAACCAACGGTAAATTTATCGGGTTTGAAATACCATCAACTTTCAGCTGAAAACATTGAAGCTAAATTTGCACTCTTCCCGCTTTTTTCAGGTAACCCGATTTTAGAAGATGTACAAATCACTCATTTTAAACTCAGTGAACAAGCCCTAAACCATACCAATATTCATGGTCGTTTTACTGATTTTTCACTTAAAAATATTTTTAACCAAAACATTGCGTTTAAAGGTGAAAGTGCGGTTACGATTTCTCTTGATAAACCACTTTATGGCACAAACACGCAATATCAATTTGCGTTTAGCAAGGGAAATATTAACCTAAATCACCAAGGCAAAAATCTGATTCAATTTGTCAATGCCCGTTTAAATCAACAACCACTGGGTTACATTGAAACTTACGTTGATTTCTCAAAACCGGTTAAAACCGTCAATGCCTATTTACAGCCAGATTGCCAACATTGTTTAGCCACTTTTAAATTTAGTCATAAAGAGCAACAAAGTGCGGTCAATTTTTCCGGTAAAAATTTCCCAATGACGCAACTTATCGCCTTACTAAACTTCCCTAATACATTAACAGGCAATGCAGATTTTAATATCCAACTCGCCCTAACCAATTCAGAACTCACTAAAGGAGAATTCAGTTTCGACGCTCAAAATGGGGAACTTTTAGGATTAAATTTATTGGATATGGCGGCACAGTATTTACCAATTAACTACAACAGTGATTTAACTGCCAGCAGAAATATGAATACACCTTACGAACGTTTTGAATCACATCTTTCGTTCGAAAACCATTTACTCAAAGTAGATAAAATAAGCTTAAAAACAACCGCACTTTTAGGTGAAGGTTCTGGAGCCATTGATTTAGATAATGTACAATGTGACATCAATTTAACTTTAAGATTAACTGACGAAAAATACAAAAAACTCGCATTGCCAATTCGCTTTTTCGATAGCTGTTACGCTCCACAATATAAGTTAAATATTGATAAAAATTTCCGCCATCAATTGAAAGAATTAATTAAAGAGAAATTAAAATAATGTCATTTTATCAGAAAGCAGAAAGAACCCAATATTGGCGCGTAGTCATCATGGCTTGCGCCGCTTTTATTTTTAACACCACGGAATTTGTGCCAGTTGCGTTACTCACTGACATCGGACAAAGTTTTGATATGCAAAGCTCCGATGTGGGTTTAATGATGACCGTTTATGCTTGGACGGTTATGATTATGTCTTTACCCGCCATGCTCGCGACAGGTGATATGGAACGTAAAGGCTTATTGCTGAAACTTTTTGTGATTTTTATCATCGGCCATATTATCTCAGTCATTGCGTGGAATTATTGGATTCTTCTCATTGCTCGTATGTGTATTGCGGTAGCGCATTCACTCTTCTGGGCAATTACTGCGTCATTAGTGATGCGTGTGGCACCGAAGAATAAGAAAACACAAGCCATTGGTATGCTCGCTATCGGGACATCCCTTGCAACTATTTTAGGCTTACCATTAGGCCGTTTAGTCGGTCAATTAGTTGGTTGGCGTATTACTTTTGCAATCATTGCCGCATTAGCTTTGGTTGTGATGCTATTCATTATGCGTTTATTGCCAAATCTACCAAGTAAAAATGCAGGCTCGTTATCTAGTCTGCCAATTTTAGCGAAACGTCCATTACTGATTGGACTTTATGCCACAACGGTAATCATTGTTTCTGCGCACTTTACCGCTTATACCTACATTGAACCCTTTATGGTTCAAATCGGCGAACTCGATCCAAATCTTGCGACAATAATTTTGTTGGTATTTGGGGTGTCTGGCATTACCGCAAGTGTGATCTTTAACCGCTTATACCGTTTTGGTCCAACCCAATTTATCAGTACGGCAATGATTTTATTGGCAGTCTCTTTAGCCTTTATGCTTGTTTCTGCAAGTTATACCGCCACGATGTTTACTCTTGCTTTTATTTGGGGTATTGGCATCTCTTGTATCGGACTTGCCTTACAAATGCGTGTACTACAACTTGCTCCTGACGCAACGGATGTAGCAAGTGCTATTTATTCCGGTATTTTCAATGCGGGTATCGGTGCAGGTGCACTGTTTGGTAACCAAATCGCTCGTCATGTCGGTCTTGAATATATTGGCTTTACGGGGGCAGCATTAGCGATGATTGCACTTGGCATCTTTGTCTTCTTCAATTTCCGCTATCGTACTCAAAACCTCTAAAAAAATGACCGCACTTAATCAACAAGTGCGGTCATTTTCTTTTCTCTTTCTAATCGAGATGGAAACAAGCAATTAACTTACCATCAGGATATTTTTCCAATTTAGGCTGCTCATTTCGACATTTATCGGTCGCTTTCCAACAACGTGGATTAAATGCACAACCTTTTGGTGGATTAATCGGACTTGGTAATTCTCCTGTTAATTTAATCCGTTGACGACGTAATTCAGGTGACAATCTTGGTGTCGCTGAAAGCAAAGCTTGCGTATAAGGATGTTGTGGATTTTTAAAGATCTGCTCTTTTGTACCCATTTCAACACAACGACCTAAATACATCACCATCACTTCATCAGAAATATGCTCAACCACCGAAAGATCATGGGAAATAAAGACATAAGATAAACCTAGCTCAGCTTGCAAATCCATCATCAAATTCAGCACTTGCGCACGAACAGATACGTCTAACGCTGAAACAGGTTCATCCGCTACAACCACGTCAGGATCAAGCATTAAACCACGAGCAATCGCGATACGTTGGCGTTGTCCACCCGAAAACATATGTGGATAGCGATCATAAAACTCTGCACGTAATCCCACTTTTGCCATCATGGACAATACTTTTTGTTTACGTTCTTTAGCTGATAAATTCGTATTAATGACTAAAGGTTCTTCCAAAATTGTGCCGATTTTCTTACGCGGATTTAGTGATGCATAAGGGTTTTGAAACACTATTTGGATTTTCTGACGGCGCAATGCTTTCGTTTCGTGATCATTCTCTAAGAAATTTTGCCCGTTGTAGTACAACTCACCTTCTGTCGGTTCTTCTATCATCGTCAAAAGACGGCCTAGTGTGGATTTACCACAACCAGACTCGCCTACCACCGCAAGGGTTTTACCACGTTCTAAGGAAAAAGACACACCATCTAATGCTTTCACTTGCTGTGTTTTAGCAAACATCCCTTTTTTGACAGGATAATATTTCTTCAGCCCAATGGCATTGAGCAATGGTGCATTTTCTTGTGCGACATTAGACATTGCTAGGTTCTCCTTGGGCATTTAATGGGGTGTGACATTTTACTTGTCGATTTCCTATTTGACGCAATTCAGGTTCAACACTTCGACAAAGATCGGTCGCATACGGACATCGTGGATTTAACAAACAACCTTGTGGGCGATCGTATTTACCTGGCACCACACCAGGTAAAGATTGCAAACGAGATTTACCTTCTGCGAACTCAGGTAAAGAACGCAATAACGCTTGAGTATAAGGATGTTTGGGTTCACGGAAAATATCTTCTGCTCGTCCTTCTTCCACTACTTGTCCTGCATACATCACAATAATACGATGTGCCGCTTCTGCAACTAACGCAAGATCGTGCGTGATCAGAATCAACGACATACATTCTTTTTGCTGTAACTCAAGCAACAAATCTACAATTTGAGCTTGAATAGTCACATCCAGTGCGGTGGTTGGTTCATCTGCAATGAGTAATCTCGGTTTACATGCAATCGCCATAGCAATCATAACGCGTTGGCTCATCCCACCAGAAAGCTGATGCGGATAAACATCAATACGTGATTCAGGATCAGGAATACCGACTAAACGTAATAGCTCTAAGGTGCGTTCACGACGTTCTTTTTTGCTGCCGCCTTGATGCGCCTTAATCGCTTCCATAATTTGGAAACCTACTGTATAAGCAGGATTTAAGCTTGTCATCGGGTCTTGGAAGATCATGGCAATATCTGCCCCAACTAATTCCCGCTTTTCTTTTGGCGGTAAGCTTAAGAGATCTTTTCCTTCAAATTCTAGCCCTTTCGCTGAAACACGCCCAGGAAAATCAATTAAGCCCATCACAGCAAGGGAACTTACTGATTTCCCTGAACCTGACTCGCCGACAATACCTAATACTTCGCCTTGATTGACTTGGTAGCTAATACGATCCACCGCTTTAAAAGGTGCTTTTTCATCACCAAAGTGAACAGAAAGCTCTTTTACATCTAATAATGCCATTCTGCCCCCTATTGTTTTAATTTTGGATCGAGTGCATCACGCAACCCGTCACCCATTAAGTTAAATGCTAAAACAAGCGATAAAATTACTAAACCTGGAATGGTAACCAACCAGTTTGCTGCCTGCATAAAGCTACGTGATTCAGATAACATAGTGCCCAATTCCGGTGTTGGTGGTTTTGCGCCGATACCTAAGAAACCTAAGGTTGCTAGCTCTAAAATCGCGTTAGAAATTCCCATCGTCATTTGCACGATAAGCGGTGCAAGACAATTCGGTAAAATCACAATAAACATTAAACGTAATACGCTAGCTCCCGCCACTCGTGAAGAAGTGACATAATCTCTGTTTTTCTCATTCAATACCGCCGCACGTGTTAAACGCACATAACTTGGAATGGATACCACGGCAATCGCCAACGTCGCATTCGTTAAAGAGGGCTCTAAAATTGACACCACCACAATGGTTAAAAGCAAGTTTGGGATAGCCAACATGATATCAATGAAACGAACAATTAATGTATCTAATGCTCCACCATAATAGCCTGCAAGCAAGCCAAGACTCGTACCTAAAATGCAAGATAAAATGACAATAATGAAACCTGCAAAAACAGAAATGCGCGTACCATAAATAATGCGAGAAAGAATATCTCGACCAATGTCATCCGTACCCAGTAAATAAGCTGAATTTCCGCCTTCATACCACGCAGGCGGTAACAATAGCGCTGAACGATTTTGTTCTATAGGATCAAAAGGTGCAATCCAAGGAGCAAAAATACTGATTAATGCTACGACAAGAATAAAAGTGAGCCCAATCACCGCCCCTTTATTTTGTTTGAAATAAAACCAAAACTCCTGCAACGGTGTGCGAGGCGCAATCGTTTCAATAGATAAAGTTTGTTCCGTCATTAATAAGGCTCCTTATTGATGGCGAATACGTGGGTTTACCACGCCATAAAGTAAATCGATCGTCAAATTCACCACAATAATAATTGTAGCGATAATCAACACAGCGCCTTGTAAGACTGGATAATCACGATTAGAAATCGCATCAATAATCCATTTACCAATACCCGGCCATGAGAAAATTGTTTCGGTTAAAACTGCACCGGATAATAACTGTCCTACAATCAATCCCACCACGGTCACAACAGGGATCAGTGCATTACGTAGCGCATGAACAATCACAATTCGGGTATAACTTAAGCCTTTGGCTTTCGCTGTACGAATATAATCTTCACCTAACACTTCCAACATCGAAGAACGTGTCATTCGGGTAATCACCGCAAGTGGAATGGTACCTAGTACAATAGATGGTAGAATCAATGACTTAATGGCATTTACAAAGGCGCCTGGCACGCCTGAAAGCCAAGTATCGATTAACATAAAACCGGTTGGTGTATCGATCCAGAAACTGTCTTCTAAACGTCCCCCTTGTGGTAAATCTAACCAAGGTGAAACATATAAGATCAAAATTAATCCCCACCAGAAAATTGGCATGGAATAACCCGTTAATGACATAGCTGTCACGGTATGAGAAATCCAGCTATCTTTCTTGACGGCAGCAATCGTTCCTAGCGTAATGCCGGCAATTAATGACCAAAATAGTGCAAAGAAAGCCAATTCAAACGTGGCAGGGAAAAGTGTGAAAAACTCAGTCAGAACAGGTTGTTGAGTACGGAATGATTCACCAAAATCGCCTTGTATTACATTACCAATATAATTGAAATATTGCTGATACAACGGTAAATCGAGACCAAGTTGTTTCATCATTTGTTGATGAACTTCTGGCGTTAAACCTCGCTCTCCCATCATGATCTCCACGGGATCCCCCGGAATAAAATGAATGAGCGCAAAAGTCACAAAAGTGATGGCGATAAAGGTAGGAATCACCATCAAAATACGTTTTAAAATAAATTTAAACATCTACTTCCCACATGATAAAAGTGCGGTCATTTCTTCGAATGCTTTCGCACTTGGCACCTTGAGCATAAACATCAATATTCATACTCGTTGCAATAAAATCCTCCCGATTCTACCGCACTTTTTCTAATTTTGCCAAATGTGCAATCAACCACTTAATTCCTTGAGCTTGGAAAGCAATTTGTAAACGGGTGTTATTATCTGAGCCTTCAACGTTTATAACAGTGCCAAAACCAAACTTTTCATGTTTCACTTTTTGCCCCATTTTCCATTCATTTTCTGGCAAACTCGTGCTTAAACTCCCTACTTTCGCTTGGTTTAATGCTCGGGTGACTGTTCCGCGTAAACGGATTTCTTGAATGCACTCTGATGGCAATTCTGCAATAAAACGCGAAGGTAAATGGCGTTCTTCTTTCGTGTAAACACGACGACTTTCAGCATAACAAATAGTAAGTTTTTGCTTCGCTCGAGTAATGCCCACATAAGCAAGACGGCGTTCTTCCTCCAAACGACCAGGCTCTTCAAATGAACGGAAACTTGGGAATACGCCCTCTTCTACCCCCACCATAAATACGCGCGGAAATTCCAAGCCTTTTGCTGAGTGTAAGGTCATCATTTCCACACAAGATTGATGCGGTGAAGCCTGCTCTTCTCCCGCTTCTAAAGAAGCATGAGTTAAAAAGGCGGTAAGATCGGTCATATCCTCTGCTTCATCAGGTTTGATAAATTCTCGGGTTGCCGTCACCAATTCTTCTAAGTTTTCAATACGTACTTCACCTTTCTCGCCTTTTTCCTGTTTATACATATCGTATAAGCCAGAATGTTTAATCACGAAATCAGTTTGTGCAAACAGTGGCATTTCGGCTGTATCCACCTGTAAAGAATTAATCAACTCTTGGAAACGAAGCAATGCGGTTGAAGCGCGTCCCGTTAGCATATTTTCTTGTGTGGCCACTTGCACTGCTTGCCATAAGGTTATTTGACGTTCACGGGTTAAATTTCGTAACACATCTAAAGTACGATCACCAATACCACGCGTAGGCGTATTAATCACACGTTCAAACGCGGCGTCATCTTGACGATTATTAATTAAGCGTAAATACGCCAATGCATCTTTAATTTCTTGGCGTTCGAAAAATCGCATCCCGCCATAAATCCGATAAGGAATTTGGCAACGAATCAAGGCTTCTTCAATAACACGAGATTGGCTATTACTACGATATAAAACAGCACAATCATCTAATTTCCCACCGTCATCTACCCAATTTTGGATTTGAGACGCCACAAATTTTGCCTCATCTAATTCATTAAATGCTGCATAAATACCTACTGGCTCCCCCATTTCACCGTCGGTCCATAAATTCTTACCGAGGCGATCACTATTATTCGAAATAAGTTGGTTGGCACTTTTCAGAATATTGCCGGTAGAACGATAATTTTGCTCCAAACGAATAGTTTCAGCGTTGAAATCTTTTAGGAATTTTTGAATATTTTCGACTTGCGCACCACGCCATCCATAAATGGATTGGTCATCATCGCCCACAATCATCACTTTACCCGTATTACCGGCAAGAATTTTGATCCAGGCATATTGGATTTTATTGGTATCTTGAAACTCATCCACCAAAATGTGCTGAAAACGTTGCTGATAGCGTTGCAAAATCACAGGCTTTTTAGCAAATAATTCATACGCACGAATTAACAATTCAGCAAAATCCACCAAGCCTGCACGATCACAAGTATCTTGATAAATTTGATAAATCTTAATCCACTCTTTTTCCTGACGATCACCAAAATCATTAATATCTTGCGGTCTTAAACCTTCATCTTTTTTATTATTGATATACCAGCACGCTTGTTTGGGTGGAAATGCTTTATCATCATAATTGTGCAATTTCATCAAGCGTTTTACTAAACGAAGTTGGTCTTCAGAATCCAAAATCTGGAAATCTTGTGGCAAGTTTACATCTAAATGGTGAGCGCGTAATAATCGATGGGCAATGCTATGGAATGTGCCAATCCACATACCAAATAGATTCGATTGAGAATGTTTAGATAAGGTATCTTGAATACGATGGCGCATTTCAGCAGCGGCTTTATTGGTAAAGGTTACCGCCATAATGCTGCCTTCAGAAATATTTTCTACGGCAATCAACCAAGCAATACGATGAGTCAATACACGAGTTTTACCACTTCCTGCACCAGCAAGCACAAGGTAATTACCAAGTGGTGCTGCCACTGCTTCACGTTGTTTATCATTCAAGCCATCAAGTAATTCTGAAATATCCATCGCTCTTATTTTAATCTGGTTAAATTTACAGGGATTATAGTGGGAATTATATTTTTAAACAACCTGATATTTACAAATTTACTCCTCCCCTTTATATTAGCAATATCAAATAATTACTAAATATTGACGAAGTTAAAGGAGACACAATGTCAATTAAAACAACACTAAAATTAACCGCACTTTCTACCCTTGCGGCTCTCGCCTTCACATCTCACGCACAGGCTGAAGGTAAACTCACTGTCTATTGCAGCGTACAAAACGTTGTATGCGAAAAAGTCACTCAAGCCTTTAGTAAAAAATACAATGTAGATGCACAATTTGTACGTAATAGTACAGGCGTCGTATTAGGCAAAATTAAAGCTGAAAAAGAAAACCCACAAGCTGATTTCTGGTTTGGTGGCACCATTGAACCCCATCTTCAAGCCGCAGAGTTAGGCTTGCTTGAATCCTATCGTTCCCCATTACAAAAAGACATCATGCCACAATTTAAATCTTTAATGGATCAACGCGGTAATTTCACTTCTGTGATTTACTTAATGGAACTAGGTATTGGGGTCAATACTAAAAAATTGAAAGAATTAAATATTCCTACCCCAAAATGCTATGCAGACTTGATAAAACCAGAATATAAAGGTTACATTCAATACCCTGACCCTCGTGTTTCCGGTACTGGTTACTCACTTATCAGTACTTTTTCCACATTATGGGGAGAAGAAAAAGCCTTTGACTATCTGAAGAAACTAGAACCAAATCTCATGCAACATACCAAAACAGGCCTTGCCAGCAACTATTTGGCTAACGGTACCGTGGCGATTGATTTAGGTTTTATGTTGGTTTATCCGCGTGAGAAGAAAAATGGTGCACCAGTTGAAGGCATTTTACCATGCGAAGGCGTGGGCTATTCTTTAGGCGGGGCAAGCATCATTAAAGGAGCTAGAAATCTTGATAATGCCAAACTGTTTATGGATTTTGTGCTAAGCAAAGAAGCCCAAGAAATTCCATGGAAAGAATCAGATTCTTATCAACTTCCAACCAATATCCATGCAGAACCTGCACCAGGTTTCCTACCTGCTAGCAAATTAAAACTGGTGGATATTGATTTTATGAAATTTGGTACAGATCAAGAAGGCAAACGCCTGACTCAACGTTGGGTTTCTGAAGTACTCTTAGAGGGTAAATCGCCAAAAGAATAAACGGAATAAAAAAAAGTGCAGTCAAAAATAAGAATGTTTTTGGCCGCACTTTTTAATAGATAAAACTTAAGCTAAAACCAACCGCTCTTTCCCAGAATAAATATTGGCTTTTCCTGGGCGAGCAAAGCCGATAAGGGAAAGATTGTGTTGTTCAGCCATATTGACAGCAAGATCTGTCGCAGCAGAAATCGCGACAAGTAACTCGATACCACAAGCGACCGATTTTTGAACCATTTCATAACTGGCTCGGCTTGAAACAAGTACAAATCCTTGCGGTTGATCCTGTTTAGCATGCCAGCCGATTAACTTATCTAGCGCTACATGCCGCCCGACATCCTCTCGAATCGCCAGTAAATTGCCGGATAAATCAAAAAAAGCCGCAGCATGTGTTGCACCTGTTTCTTTCCCGAGTTCTTGATTAGCTTGTAATTGTTCTAAACAGCCATCTAATAAATTTAAATTAAATTGGAAAGTGCGGTCTAATTTCGGCAATTTTTTATAAACTTGTGAGATTTGTTCTGTGCCGCAAATGCCACATCCTGTTCTACCTGTTAATGTACGGCGATGATCTTTTAATGCTACAAATTGACGGCTAGATAATTCAATTTGCACTTCAATGCCATTGCATACTTCCACCACATCTATGCCATAAATATCCGCTTTTTTCTCAATAATACCTTCCGCTAATGAAAAGCCTAAAGCAAAATCCTCTAAATCTTGGGGAGAGCACATCATGACGGTATGTGCAATACCATTATAGACAAGTGAAACAGGGACTTCCGCAGCCAAACTATCTTGTTTTTCCACTAAAAGTGAGGTCGGATTTTCAGATGTTTTTTTTAAAAAATTAATTGTTTTTTGGATTATCCAGTGCATTATTTTTTCCCAATAAAATGACTGTTGTAAAAATGTTACTTTTTTTTAACAAAAAATGTTTGTTTTGTGATCTAGCTCAAGTTTTAAAGCGATTATAACAAGTTTTGATTATAGATTTTCGGTTAAAAAATAGTTAAAATCGACTCCGTTTAAATTGGTCATTGTTATAATCAATTTAATGGTTGATACGTTATTTTAACGAAATCAAATAAATTATCTATACGAATTTATACTATCGAAATATCTTAACGGTTCGCCGTTATGAAGGAGTGATTATGCAGGTCTCTAGACGTAAGTTCTTTAAGATCTGTGCAGGTGGTATGGCGGGGACGTCTGCGGCAATGTTGGGTTTTGCACCATCATCTGTCTTAGCGGCACCACGTGAATACAAATTATTACGGGCTTTTGAATCCCGTAACACCTGTACATATTGTGCAGTGAGCTGTGGTATGTTGTTATATAGCACAGGCAAACCTTACGATGCTTTAAGCAGCCATACAGGCACCAATACCCGTTCTAAATTATTCCACCTTGAAGGTGACCCAGACCATCCGGTAAGCCGTGGGGCATTATGTCCTAAAGGTGCGGGCGCGTTAGACTATGTTAATAGTGAAAGCCGTGCATTATACCCTGAATATCGAGCACCGGGTTCGGACAAATGGGTTCGTCTTTCTTGGGAAGAAGCGATCAAACGCGTTTCTCGTTTATTAAAAGATGACCGTGATGCGAACTTCGTTGAAAAAGACGCAAGTGGCAAAACCGTTAACCGTTGGACCTCTACTGGTATTATGACCGCCTCCGCCATGAGCAACGAGGCCGCACTTCTTACTCATAAATGGGTTCGAATGTTGGGCATAGTGCCGATGTGTAACCAAGCGAATACTTGACACGGACCAACGGTAGCAAGTCTTGCTCCATCATTTGGTCGCGGTGCCATGACAAACAACTGGGTTGACATCAAAAACGCCAATCTTATTATTGTTCAAGGTGGTAACCCTGCTGAAGCTCACCCTGTTGGCTTCCGTTGGGCGATCGAAGCGAAGAAAAACGGTGCGAAAATCATCGTGGTTGACCCTCGCTTTAACCGTACAGCTTCTGTAGCTGACCTTCATGCACCAATTCGTTCCGGTTCTGATATCGCATTCTTAATGGGTGTGATCCGTTACTTATTGGAAACTAACCAAATTCAACACGAATACGTTAAACACTATACCAATGCTTCATTCTTAGTTGATGAAGGTTTCAAATTTGAAGATGGTTTATTCGTAGGCTTTGATGAAGAAAAACGTACTTACGATAAATCTAAATGGAATTACCAATTTGATGAAAATGGTAATGCTAAACGTGACATGACCTTACAAGATCCACGTTGTGTGATTAATATCTTGAAAGATCACGTTTCTCGCTATACCCCAGAAATAGTTGAACGTATTACCGGTGTTAAGCAAAAACTCTTCTTACAAATCTGTGAAGAAATTGGTAAAACCTCTGCACCGAATAAAACCATGACGCACTTATATGCGTTAGGCTTTACTGAACATACAATCGGTACTCAAAATATTCGTTCAATGGCTATGATCCAATTACTCTTAGGTAATATGGGGATGCCAGGAGGCGGTATTAATGCATTACGTGGACACTCAAACGTACAAGGTACAACAGATATGGGCTTATTGCCGATGTCTTTACCTGGTTATATGCGTTTACCGAATGACAAAGATACGTCTTACGAACAATACATTAATGCGATTACGCCAAAAGATATCGTACCAAACCAAGTGAACTACTATCGTAATACCTCGAAATTCTTCGTGAGTATGATGAAAACGTTCTATGGTGATAAAGCAACCAAAGAAAATGGTTGGGGTTTCGATTTCTTACCAAAAGCAGACCGCTTATACGACCCTATCACTCATGTTAAGTTAATGAATGATGGCAAATTGAACGGTTGGATTTTACAAGGTTTCAACGTATTAAACTCATTACCGAACAAAAACAAAACTGTTGCAGGTATGAGCAAATTGAAATTCTTAATCGTGATGGATCCGCTTCAAACTGAATCTTCTGAATTCTGGAAAAACTTTGGTGAATCAAACAATGTGAATCCAGCAGATATTCAAACTGAAGTATTCCGTTTACCAACCACCTGTTTCGCAGAAGAAGATGGTTCTATTGCTAACTCTGGTCGTTGGGCTCAATGGCACTGGAAAGGCTGTGACCAACCAGGTGAAGCGTTACCAGATGTTGAAATTCTTTCTATGATTCGTGAAGAAATGCATCACCTTTATCAAAAAGAAGGTGGTCGTGGTATCGAATCTTTCGAAGCGATGACTTGGAACTATGCTCAACCGCATTCACCAAGTTCTGTAGAATTAGCGAAAGAATTGAATGGTTACGCGCTTGCTGATCTTCTCGATGCTGATGGCAACGTCATGTATAAAAAAGGTCAATTACTTAACGGATTCGCTCACTTACGTGATGACGGTACAACCTCATCAGGTAACTGGATCTATGTGGGTCAATGGACTGAAAAAGGTAACCAAACCGCAAACCGTGACAACTCTGACCCATCTGGTTTAGGTTGTACATTAGGTTGGGGCTTCGCATGGCCGGCAAACCGTCGTATCCTTTACAGTCGTGCTTCACTTGATATTAACGGTAATCCTTGGGATAAACACCGTCAATTAATCAAATGGAATGGTAAAAACTGGAACTGGTTAGATGTCGCTGACTATGGCACACAACCACCAGGTTCTGATGCAGGTCCGTTTATTATGTCTGCAGAAGGTGTTGGCCGTCTATTCGCTGTAGATAAAATTGCGAATGGTCCTATGCCTGAACACTATGAACCAATTGAAAGTCCGATTGACACTAACCCACTACACCCAAGTGTCGTCTCTGATCCGACTGTTCGTATTTATAAAGAAGACCGTGAATTTATCGGTTCAAACAAAGATTTCCCTTATGTGGCAACCACTTATCGTTTGACCGAGCACTTCCACAGTTGGACTGCTCAATCTGCGTTAAATATCATCGCCCAACCTCAACAATTCGTGGAAATTGGTGAGAAATTAGCAGCAGAAAAAGGCATCCAAAAAGGTGATATGGTAAAAATTACTTCTCGCCGTGGCTACATTAAAGCCGTTGCAGTGGTAACAAAACGTTTGAAAGATTTAGAAGTCGACGGACGTACCGTACATCACGTGGGTATTCCAATTCACTGGAACATGAAAGCCTTAAATGGTAAAGGTAATCGTGGTTTCTCCACCAACACCTTAACACCATCTTGGGGTGAAGCAGTCACTCAAACACCAGAATATAAAACATTCTTGGTAAACATTGAGAAAGCGGAGGCATAATATGGCAGGAAGTGGTCAAGGCGTTCAATCGCAAGACATTATCAAGGTCTCCGCTACGTCTGGTTTAACACCAGCACCTCAAGCGCGTGATCATAAAGTTGAAGTAGCAAAATTAATCGATGTATCCACCTGTATCGGTTGTAAAGCCTGTCAGGTGGGCTGTTCAGAGTGGAATGACATCCGTTCTGATGTTAATGCTCAATGTGTGGGGATCTACGATAACCCAGTAGATCTCAATGCAAAAGCATGGACGGTAATGCGCTTTAACGAAGTTGAAGAAAATGATCGTTTAGAATGGTTAATCCGTAAAGATGGTTGTATGCACTGTTCAGAACCAGGCTGTTTAAAAGCTTGTCCTGCACCAGGCGCAATTATCCAATATGCAAACGGTATTGTGGATTTCCAATCTGATAAATGTATCGGTTGTGGTTACTGTATCGCAGGTTGTCCGTTCAACATTCCACGTATGAACCCAGAAGACAACCGTGTGTACAAATGTACCCTTTGTGTGGATCGTGTTTCTGTAGGCCAAGAACCGGCTTGCGTGAAAACATGTCCAACCGGTGCAATTCGTTTTGGTTCTAAAGAAGAGATGAAACTCTACGCAGAACAACGTGTTGCTGACTTAAAATCACGTGGTTACGAAAACGCAGGTATCTACGACCCTGAAGGCGTAGGTGGTACACACGTAATGTATGTATTACACCATGCGGATAAACCTGAACTTTATTCTGGTCTTCCAAAAGATCCAAAAGTTGACCTAACCGTCACCCTTTGGAAAGATGTATTGAAACCGGTAGCAGCTGTAGCAATGGGTGGTCTAGCACTTGCTGAAATCGCTCACTACTTAGCTGTAGGTCCAAACGTTGAAGAAGATGTAGAAGATCATCACCATGAATTTGAAGAAGAAGATAAAAAAGGAGGCAAAGATGAGTAAGATTGAGATTAGCAATGATACTCGAATCATTCGTCATAGAACGCCTGCTCGTTTTAGCCACTGGTTGCTCGTAATCTGCTTCTTTATGACGATGTTTACTGGTGTGGCATTCTTCTTCCCAGATTTTGCGTGGTTAACTGAAATTTTAGGTACTCCGCAACTGGCTCGAGCAATTCACCCGTTCACCGGTATCATTATGTTCGTTGCCTTTATTTTCCTCGGCTATCTTTACTGGGATCACAACATTCCAGAGAAAAACGATATTCGTTGGTTAAAAGGCATCGTTGAAGTATTAAAAGGGAATGAGCACGCTGTTGCAGATAACGGCAAGTATAACCTTGGTCAAAAAATGTTATTCTGGACATTGAACTTGGCGATGGTCACTTTACTTGTAACCGGTATCATTATGTGGCGTCAGTATTTCTCGCACTACTTCTCTATTCCGGTATTACGTTTTGCGATTTTCCTTCACTCTTTAAGTGCATTCATGTTGTTCACCGGTATTTTGGTACACATGTACATGGCATTCTGGATTAAAGGATCTATTCGCGGTATTGTGGAAGGTTGGGTAACTGTTCGTTGGGCGAAAAAACACCACCCGAAATGGTATCGAGATGAAGTACTTCCTAAGCTAGAAGAAGACCTCGAAAATGAAGCTGAAGGTAAAAAAGTAAAAACCAAAGCATTGTTCAAAGGTATCAATGGCTAAAATCAAAAAGTGCGGTTAAAATTGACCGCACTTTTTCTTATCAATACTTAAGAGACTATTATGAGTATCAAAATCTTATCTGCAGACGAAATCAAACAAAAAAAGAATTCATACGATATTCCACCTGTTTTGTTTGCTAACCCTAAAAATCTTTATCAACGTCGTGCAAAACGTTTAAGAGAATTAGCAAAAGATCATCCACTGGCTGATTATTTACTCTTTGCTGCAGATGTTGTGGAAACCCAATTAAGCGTATTTGAAAAAAATCCATTAGAAAAACAGCATTTCGATAATTTAAATGAAATTGAACCGTTAAATGCTAAAACATTTAAACGATCAGACATTTGGATTGAATATCTCAAAGAAATTTTACATAGCATAAAACCAAAAGCGAATGAGCAGGTTACTGCTACTATTGAAAATCTTGAAAAAGCCTCTGATAAAGAGCTTGAAGAAATGGCTACTCATCTTTTAAGCCAAGAATTTAATTTAGTGAGCACTGATAAAGCTGTCTTTATCTGGGCTGCACTTTCTCTTTATTGGTTACAATTGGCTCAACAAATTCCTCATAATAGCCGTCAAGAAGGTACAGATAATCTGCATTACTGCCCTGTTTGTGGTTCTGCACCAGTGGCAAGTGTTGTTCATATCGGCACATCACAAGGTTTACGTTATTTACACTGTAGCCTTTGTGAAAGCGAATGGAATTTAGTCCGAGCTCAATGTACTAATTGTAATGAACACAAAAATCTTGAAATGTGGTCATTAAATGAAGAGCTTGCTCTTGTTCGTGCTGAAACCTGTGGTGATTGCCAAAGCTACTTAAAAATCATGTTCCAAGAAAAAGATCCTAACGTTGAGGCAGTGGCTGATGATTTGGCATCGATTTTCTTAGATATTGAAATGGAAGAAAAAGGCTTCGCGCGCAGTGGATTAAATCCATTTGTCTTCCCTGCAGAAGAAGTGTAATTTTTACTTTTTAGATAAACAAAGTGCGGTCAAAATTGACCGCACTTTTGCATTCTAGAGATAACATGCCATCACGACAGCATTTTCTCGTCCACCATCTGGTTTTGGATAATAATTCTTACGAATATCAACCTCATTAAATCCTAGCCTTTCATAAAGGAAACGAGCCGGATTCGACTCTCGTACTTCCAGCCAAAGGGTTTGAATACCTTTCTCTTTAAGCTCACTCATTAAACCTTGCAATAAAAACGAACCGTAGCCCTTTCCTTGTTGAATCGGATCTATCGCAATATTGAATAATGTGGCTTCATCTAATACCGTTTGGCAAATAGCAAAACCAAACACTTGCTCTTTTTCCACTAATTTCAAATTGAGATAACGCTCGCCGACATTATTTTTCAATGTTCCCAATGACCAAGGCACAAGGTGTGCTGCTTGTTCAATTTCATATAGGCGACCCATATCGCATTCTTCAATAGGAAAAAGAGAAGGCATCATGATTAAATTTGTTGAATTTGTTGCCAAAGCTCACGCTTAGCTTGGCTATCTTGCTGGAATTGTGGCCAATCAACAGAGCGATAAACACGCTCGGCATTTAAGCAATAAGGCAAAGTGCGGTCGATTTCATCTACATTTTCAGCTAATAACCAATACCGCACAGAATGTTGTAATGTGATATGTTGAATTTGATCGAAATTCAGGCAAAGGCAATCTTCTTTGTTTAACTCGAGTGCCAGTCGAACATCTGAAAAAAGTGGAGAGTTCGATACGTTATCTTTCGCCACCACAATAAATTTCACTTGTTCAGACACACTCACACCAACCGCCCCTTGTAATACTTCTGGGCGATGTAGCTGCCAACGGGTTACCCCCATTTCATTTAAAAGCAGATTGCGTCTATCCATAGATTAACGAGCGATAGTATCTAACGGATAATCTCTTAAACCTTTAACAATCGCTTGTTCTTGCGCTTCGGTTGGTTTTTCTTGATACGCTTTTAAGCTACGGAAAGAAAGAATATTTTTCGCTTGATAAACCACGGCGATAAAACGTTGGAAATCTTTACCATCACAAGCATAGTAAACATCTGAAGCGTTACCAATTGTTTTTAACTCACATACTTTTTTGTTTGCATCAAGGTATTTTGTCGTTAATGCCGGAACATGTGAAACATCTTTTAGATAATAGGTTTCGCTCATAATGAATTTACGATTGCTACGATCTACATTCGCCGCACCACTTAAGAAACGCGGATCTTCTGATTTATCGAAGGCTTTCGTTTGTTTATAGAATTTCTCACCGTTGAATGTCACTTCTTGGTTACCTTTTTTAATGCGCTCAAACTGTGCATCTAAGCTTTGAGCTTGTGCCGCAGGTAATTCAACCGTTGAGCTAGTTGGTAAGGTTGAAGGTTTTTGCTTGCTACCTTGAATTTGTTCGATTAATTGACAGCCGGACAATAAACTTGCCATTGCCACTGCGGTGATGATTTTTTTCATAAATAATTCCTTAATAAATACGTCTAAATCGTTATCTTTTGTTAGAATAACACGTAATTTTAACCAATAAACTACAGGATTTAAAGCGTGATTTCTCTCGAAAGCGAAGTTTTACAACGCCATCTTCCCCTTTTTAACGGTAAATCAATTCTTCTTGCCGGTGGCATTAATGATGATTTCCCCCAAATATTAAAAAAACATTGTCAATCCGTACAAATTTGGAGCTGGTATTTTGATTATGCTAAAACCCAAAGTGCGGTCAATTTTGAGGTTGAATTTCAACCGCAAACCGATCTGATCATTTATTATTGGACGAAGAATAAACAAGAAGTGAATTTTCAGCTGATGCAACTACTCGCCAAAAGTAAAATTGGTCAAGAAGTATTAATTATTGGTGAAAATCGTTGTGGCGTCCGTTCAGCTGAAAAACTACTTGAACCTTATGGTGAAATTGGCAAAATCGACTCTGCACGTCGTTGCGGCTTATATCATTTTGCCTTACAAAAACAACCGCACTTTGATCTTCAATCTTATTGGAAATGCTACCAAAATGATGCATTAGGCGATCTCCGTATTTTCTGCTTGCCGGGTGTATTCAGTGCCAATGAACTTGATAATGGAACGTCACTTCTACTTTCTACCTTAACGTCACCAATTCAAGGCAAAGTGTTAGACATTGGTTGTGGTGCGGGTGTCATTGGTTCAATGATCAAAAAACATCACCCTAAAGCGGATGTCACAATGACTGATATTCATGCAATGGCAATTCAATCTGCTCGTCAAACGCTTGCTGAAAATCAGCTTGAAGGTCAGGTTGTCGCAAGTGATGTGTTTTCCCACATTGAGGGAAAATTTGATCTGATTATTTCAAACCCGCCTTTCCACGATGGAGTCGACACGGCTTATCGTGCAGTGAAAGAACTTATTCAACGAGCAAAATGGCATTTAACGGCAGGCGGAGAACTGCGTATCGTTGCTAATGCATTTCTACCCTATCCCGATTTATTAACACAACATTTCGGTAAGTTTGACGTACTTGCTCAAACCACCAAATTTAAAGTGTATTCCGTGAGAAATTAAGGAGAAAACAATGTTTGTAACCAGTTCAGCCATTCAAAATGGTGCCTTTGAAGACAAATATGGTAAACGCGGCACACAATTTAGCCCAAATGGTATGCCGATCTACTCTATCCCGTTTGAAATTCATGATGCACCTCAAGGTACCAAATCCTTTGCGGTTGTCTTAGAAGATAAAGACGCAATTACGGCGAGTGGCTTTGTGTGGATTCATTGGCTCATTGCGGATCTTGAACGTACCGTTATCCACGAAAATGAAAGTCAAACTGCAACAGATTATGTACAAGGTGCAAATACTTGGGCAAGTAAATTAGGTCAATTTGATATCGAAGAAGCCTCATTCTATGGTGGTATGGCCCCACCAAACTGCTTACATCGTTACGAGCTTATTGTGTATGCACTTGATACCAAACTTAACCTGAAACCGGGATTTCGTTTTAATGATCTACATTTTGCAATGCAAGGGCATATTTTAGATCAAGCTGTTGTGATGGGCACTTATGATGTTTAATCATTTATAGTTCATCCTAAAAACACCATAAAAAATGACCGCACTTCAACAAAGTGCGGTC
This sequence comes from Haemophilus sp. HMSC066D02, assembly GCF_001810545.1. Lineage (NCBI taxonomy): Bacteria > Pseudomonadati > Pseudomonadota > Gammaproteobacteria > Pasteurellales > Pasteurellaceae > Haemophilus > Haemophilus sp. HMSC066D02. The sequence goes on from NZ_KV801824.1 coordinate 38,033, forward strand.
ATTTCTTTTAGGATTTTATAACGTGATTTTATTCGCGTCTTGCACTAATTTCGCGTGTGCTTTTTTCTGTTCTTTCATCTTATTGCTCGTTTCACGGCGTTGAGTAGAAAGTTCCGCATTGCGAATGTTGTAATCATCTACACGGCCTTCATAGTCGTCACGCATATTTTCAATAATTGCACGAACATCTTCAATGCTCATATCGTCACGGATATATTGATTTAAGTTATCTAATAATAAGACACGTTTTTGGTTATCACGAATTTTGCGGTTATTGTCTTCAATGTCACGCTTAAGTTTATTTTTTAAACGATATAAACGCACATACTCTAATACTTCTTGGAAGGACTTATTTACATTTCCCATGATCGACTCTCTCAAAGTTAAAAATAAACTTCAGGTAATGTAGCCTTTTTTTTCGTTCCCGTCAAAAGCTTAAATTTAAATTGATAGATTAGATCAAAAAACTGTTTGATTTAGTTGATTATCCTATTCGGTAGTGGTAAAAATGAAGAATCTATTCAAAATAAAATAAGGAAACACAATGTCAAAAGTCTTTAATTTTAGTGCTGGTCCAGCCATGATTTTCCCTGAGGTACTACACAAAGCACAATCTGAGCTAACTAACTGGCTTGGTCAAGGTGTGTCTGTGATGGAAGTCAGCCACCGTGGCAAATATTTTATGGAATTGATTGCTCAAGCAGAAAAAGATCTACGTGAGGTCTATCACATTCCAGATAACTATCGTGTGTTATTCCTACAAGGTGGGGCTCGTGGTCAATTTGCGGCATTACCAATGAACCTAATTGGTGAGAAAGGCAAAGCACTTTACTTAAATAGCGGCCACTGGTCTGCAACTGCAGCGAAAGAAGCGCGTAACTTTGCTGAAATTGATGAAATTACCATTGTAGAAAATGGTGATCACACACGCATCACCAACCTTGATTTCAGTGACATTGCGGAACAATACGATTACGTTCACTATTGCCCAAATGAAACTATCAGCGGTGTTGAAATTTTTGATGTACCGAATGTGGGCAATACGGTACTTGTAGCAGATATGTCATCTAATGTGCTCTCTCGCGAAATTGATATTAGCAAATTTGGTGTCATTTACGCTGGTGCACAAAAAAATCTTGGTCCTGCAGGGATTACACTCGTCATTATTCGCGATGATTTAATTGGTCATGCACGCCAAGCAACGCCATCAATTTGGAACTATGCCACACAACGTGATGCAGACTCCATGATCAATACACCACCAACATTTGCTTGGTATCTCTGTTCATTAGTCTTCAAACACATTCAAGCAATTGGTGGCTTAAAAGAAATTGCAAAACGTAATGCCGTGAAAGCACAAACCCTTTATGACTACATTGATAGCAGTAAACTCTATCGTAACGTCGTGGCTAAAGAAAACCGTTCAACTATGAATGTGACATTCGTAACAGGTAATCCAGAGCTTGATGCTAAATTTGTCGCAGAATCTACAGCTGCCGGTCTTCAAGCTTTAAAAGGTCACAAAGTGTTAGGTGGTATGCGCGCCTCTATCTATAACGCGATGCCATTAGAAGGCGTACAAGCGCTCATTGAATTCATGAAAAAATTTGAAGCTGAAAATAGCTAATTATCTGATTCATTAAACTCAACGTGCGGGCTGAAAGGCCCGTTCGTTTTTATAAGGAAAGCATATGCAATATATCAACGTCGCCAATCAAGGCGTAAAATCTCTTTCACCTTACCAAGCTGGAAAACCAATCGAAGAACTTGAGCGTGAATTAGGCATTACTAATATCGTTAAACTTGCCTCAAATGAAAACCCTTTCGGTTTTCCTGAAAGTGCGAAAAAAGCCATTCAAGCCCAACTTGATCATTTAACGCGCTACCCTGATGCAAATGGTTTTGAACTTAAAGCGGCTATTGCAAAAAAATTTGGTGTGCAACCAAACCAAATCACCCTTGGCAATGGTTCTAACGATTTATTAGAGCTCTTTGCTCATACCTTTGCTGGTGAGCATGATGAAGTGATTTATTCACAATACGCCTTTATTGTTTACCCTTTAGTGACCAAAGCCATTAACGCCGTTGCAAAAGAAATTCCTGCTAAAGATTGGGGACACGATTTAAACGGATTTTTGACCGCACTTTCAGATAAAACCAAGCTGATTTTTATTGCCAATCCAAACAATCCAACGGGGAATTTCTTAACGGAAGCAGAATTGGATGCTTTCTTGGCAAAAGTACCTGAAAATGTGATTGTGGTATTAGATGAAGCTTATACTGAATTTACCCATCCAAGCGAACGGGTTAATTCTTTTGCGTTACTGGAAAAATACCCAAACCTTATCGTTTCTCGCTCCCTATCAAAAGCTTATGGATTGGCGGGTTTACGCATTGGTTACGCAGTCTCTAATCCTGAAATCGCAGACTTATTAAACCGTGTTCGTCAACCGTTTAACTGTAATAGCCTTGCTTTAACCAGTGCGATTGCGGTGATGAACGATGATGCCTTTGTCGAAAAAGTGGCGGAGAACAATCGCCAAGAAATGAAACGTTATGAGGCCTTCTGCCAACAATATGGTTTAGACTTTATTCCATCTAAAGGTAACTTTATTACCATTGATTTTAAACAACCAGCCGCACCAATTTATGATGCATTATTACGTGAAGGCGTCATTGTTCGCCCAATTGCAGGCTATGGCATGCCAAATCACTTACGTATCAGTATTGGCTTACCACAAGAAAATGACAAATTTTTTACTGCACTCGTTAAAGTGCTGAATTTAGGAAAATAAAAATAAGGCGCTTTCTTTTAACGAGAAAGCGCCTTTTTATTTATTCAGGGAAAATCTCATTCAATATCAATGCAATCCCATCATCATTATGCGAAGCGGTGACGCGATTGGCGGCTTTTTTAATCTCATCGGGAGCATTGCCCATTGCCACGCCTAATCCCACGCTTTCTAACATATCTAAATCGTTAAAGTTATCACCGAAAGCGACACATTCTTCCATCTTCACATGAAAATAATCTTCAAGAAAACGTACCGCGTTACCTTTTGTCGCGGATTTATGCATCACTTCAAGGAAATTCGCATGAGAACGGCAAATACTTAAATGCGGGAATTTCTCTTTCAAGATTTGCTCAATAGCAATCACTTCATCTGTTTCACCAATGATTTGAATTTTATGTGGAGAATAGACCGCACTTTCATCATAAGGATCAATCTGAATGCCTGTCACGCTACGTTCATAAATCACCCATTTATTATCCAAATCGCGAGCGACGCAATCATCATAGGTATAATAATTGACACCTAACGCAGGATGATCTGCTAATACTTGGTTAATGGCTTGGATATCAGCAGAATCAATTTGTACCGAATAAATAGGCGTAGCGTTTTTATCTAAAATCAAGGCACCACTGAATGCCACAATGATGTTGTAATTTTCAATAAGTTTCGCATAAGGCCAAATACCAAGCGGCGAACGAGCAGAGATTGGTGTAAATGGAATACCTTGTTTTGTAATGCGTTGAAGTGCATCTAAGGTTTTAGGCGAAATTCGATGATCCGACGTTAATAAGGTACCATCAAAATCACTGAATACGGCTTTATACATAATTGCTCCAAATAGTTATTATTTTTCGGAAAGGTAAGGATCGGCAAAGCCCAAACCCTGCATAATTTCAGTTTCTAAACTTTCCATTTCTTCGGCTTCATCATCTTCAATGTGATCGTACCCCAACAAATGTAAGCTGCCATGCACAATCATATGCGCCCAATGTGCCATTAAAGGCTTTTCTTGCTCGATAGCTTCACGCTCCACCACTTGACGGCAAATCACCAAATCGCCCAACAATGGCAACTCCACTTCATCAGGGCATTCAAAAGGGAAAGACAACACATTGGTTGGACGATCTTTTCCACGATAAGTCAAATTCAAGTCATGGCTTTCCGCTTCATCCACAATGCGCACCGTCATTTCCACATTATCACTTTCTGGTTGCACTGCAGCGGTTGCCCATTGCAGAATTTGCGCTTCTGATGGCAAGCCTTCTGTATTTTCACAGGCCAGTTGCAAATCGATAATCATATTGCCCATGTTATTCTCCTAAATTCGTTTCATTTTCTGACCGCACTTTTTGCTCACGTTCAGCTCGACGCTGCGCTGCAATTTCTTGACGGCGGATTTCATCTTGGGCTTCCCATTCTTCGTAAGCTTGCACCACTTTTGCTACCACAGGATGCCGCACAATATCTTTACTTTCAAAGTAGTTAAAGCTTAATTCCGACACTTTGCTTAACACTTCCATGGCGTGGCGTAAACCTGATTTTGTACTACGTGGTAAATCGATTTGAGTCACATCCCCTGTAATCACGGCTTTGGAATTAAAACCAATACGAGTCAAAAACATTTTCATTTGTTCGACCGTCGTATTTTGGCTTTCATCTAGAATGATAAAACTGTCATTGAGTGTGCGACCACGCATATAAGCCAATGGTGCGATTTCAATCACATTACGCTCCATTAATTTTTGTACACGTTCAAAGCCAAGCATTTCAAATAACGCATCATAAAGTGGTCGTAAATAAGGTTCAATTTTTTGGCCTAAATCACCCGGCAAGAAACCTAATTTTTCGCCCGCTTCCACCGCAGGACGAGTCAGCAAAATGCGACGAATTTCTTGACGTTCTAATGCCTCAACAGCCGCTGCTACGGCTAAAAAGGTTTTCCCTGTGCCAGCGGGTCCAATCCCAAAACTAATATCGTGCGTAAGAATATTATGTAAATACTGAATTTGATTTTCACCACGCGGTTTAATCAAACCTCGCTTGGTTCTAATTGTGGTGCTATAGACGTGATTTTTACTGTGTGACTCACTGCCTTCTTGCGATAACATTCTGCTCTCTTGCAAGGCAATATGCACATCTTCCAAATCAAGTTCTTTCACTTTCCCCTTAATTGGTGCTGTCTCTACATATAATGCCTGGATTAATTTAGCCGCACGCTCAATTAATTGCTCATGATGTGGTTTCGGACTTTCATCGTTAGATTTCACCGTGAAAGTAAAATTATTGCGGAAAATATTGAGGTTAAATTCTTTTTCAATCAGTTTGATATTTTCATCGAATGCACCGCAAAGGGATTGCAGACGATCATTTTCTTGAGGTTCTAAGGTAAAAGTTGTCATTAAATTTCATTTTAGAATTGTGAATACTGTCTCCATTTTAGCCTAATTAGGATGAATGTAAAACGGGCTTCACCAACTGATGAAGCCCGATAACTAAATTAAGGCAATTCAGGGAAAAGCATCTTAATCACATTCATTGTCAATCGTCGAGATTGTCCACTAAATGGGAAAATATGCATCATCATCATAGGATTAAAGTTTGCCTCAATCACACCCCACGAACGTAAACTCGGTTCTGCCGGCTGTTTCAAATCAGGAATAATTAAATCTACACCACAAACTGCCGCCCCCATTGCCTTGCTAATCCCTACCGCAATCTCTTTGTAACTGGCATGCATTTCATCCGTCATGTCAATAGAATCGCCGCCGGTACTAATATTAGAATTCGCACGTAATTGAACAAGTTGATCTTTTGCAGGAATAGAATTCACGGTTAATCCTTGTTCCTTAAGCTGCAACTGCTCAATATCCCCCAATGCTATTTTTTTCAATGGTGTACGACTGCCATCGCCCCGTAAAGGATGATCATTTTTAGCGGCAACTAATTCAGCAACGGTATGTACGCCATCTCCAATTACATTTGCTGGAACACGTAATAAGACGGCTAACGTTTGATCCCCCAGCACAAAGAAACGATATTCAGTGCCAAGTAGATAATCTTCAACCATGATCTCTTTATCTTCGCGGAAAGCAATCTCTACTGCTTTTGCAAAATCATCTCTATCCGTTACACCTTGTTGGAAAATACTGATCCCTAAACCAAAATTCGTTGATTTTGGCTTAATCACGACAGCTCGATTCTCAAAAAGTGGGAAATTTTCGACCGCACTTTTCACATCGGTAAACTCAAGGCTTTGCGGTACATTAAATCCGGCTTTCGCTAACACTTTCTTCGTCACTACTTTATTTTCCATGATGAGTGGAGAAATATAGCTATCGTGAGAAGTCATATTACCGTTTTTCACATATTCCAAATGGTCGCCAAATTGAAGACTGATAAATTGATCGCGTTCATCTAAAATCTCAATCTTTAATCCTTTTTGAATTGCATCAAATAATAACGCCTGTGTGGACAGCTCCATATTATCAAACGCACTTAATGCATAAAAACGTTCAAAGGCTTTTGCTTTATTGGATTGTGCGATATCCGCCCCTAATTGTTGGTAACTACCGACCTGTTCAATTGCCGCAACCACTTTTGCACAAAGCGTTTGGCTTGGATCCGCAAATTGTCCTAATTTGTCTTTAACAATCGTTTTAATCTCATCACTCACATTGAGTTGCTCAAGCATTTTGAGCATTTCAAAGAGGATTAATTCCCCTTCTACCGCATAAACACTTTGCTGTCTTGGATCTTCCCATGCCACTTCAGCAAGACGTGCTTTACCTAATTTTATGCCCTCTTGATCAGCGGTATCGTCAAGCCATGCCATTAACAAAATAAAATAATGAATGAATTTCGCATCTGCAAGTTCTATTCCATAAGGTGCAAACGGATTGAGATCAAACAAACGAAATTCTAAATATTGAATTCCTTTTTCAAGTAAATCTCGCGCTTTTTTAGCACCTCGCAAACGTACACTCGAGTAAAACTCTTTTTCCGCAATCAAATCACCCGATTTCACCCAGTGTTCTAACGTCTCAACATACTCTTGCAAACTGTCATAAGAGACGTGGATCTTCGGATCATTCACATAACCATATTTCCCTGAACGTAAACTCCGCACATATTGATGCGGTTTAAGGGGGGAATTGCCTCTGAAATATTTATCCTCTACCGTCGGTGTTGCAGAAAACAAGTAAAGTAAAATCCATTGATAGCGTAAGAAGTTCTTCGCTATTTTTAGGTAAAAATTATTTTGAAAATCAACCGCACTTTGTGTTTCATTTTGTGCATGAAATAAGGCATCAATAAACTTAGGGTCAATTTGAAAATTGTAATGAATACCACTGATCATTTGCTTATATTTACCGTAAGACTGGACTAAATGCTCACGATAAGCCACATCTTCCTGATTATCTAATTGTGCAACCTTAATTTGCTCTTCTGGTGGTAACCCTGCAGGCATACTAAAAGGAAAAATAAATTCATCCTCCGGTAAAGTTCGCAAAGTCACTTCATGAATGGCTGAAAGCCAACGTAATGTATCCTCTAATTTTTTCATCGGAGGGGTTACCAATTCCAACTGACTTTCTGCAAAATCAGTTTGAATATAAGGGTGAAAACGACGATTACCAAAAGCTTTAGGATGCGGTGACGTCACAATTGAACCATCTGCATATACCCGTTGACTTTCCTTTTCAATCCCAAACGACCCTTGCTGGAATAAGAGCTCTAAATGATGTTGTTTAATGATTTGCTGAATATTCATATCCGTCCTTATTAGAAATTTCTACTAGACATTATGTAGAAAAATCAACATAGGACGAAGTAAAAAAATAGAATGGGATATGAAATTTTGATATAAGAGAAAAACATCTGAGAATTATTTGCATTATCTCTTTTAAATATATTAGAATGGGACGAATTTTATTTTCAGAAAATGGGCGATTTGCCCGATAACATAAAGGAGTTTTCATGAAAATTAAGCACTTCCAAATTGCCGCACTAACCGGCTTAATGGCGTTTGCAGGATTCGCTTCTGCAGATATTACTGTTTACAATGGACAGCACAAAGAAGGTTCTCAAGCTGTTGCTGATGCATTTACCAAAGCAACGGGCATTAAAGTGACCTTAAACAGTGCTAAAAGTGATCAACTTGCAGGTCAATTAAAAGAAGAGGGCGATAAAACCCCTGCTGACGTATTCTTTTCTGAACAAACTGCACCTTTCGCTGCCCTGTCTGATGCGGGCTTATTAGAACCGCTTTCTGCAGATACTATTAAACAAACTGCACACAAGGGCGTTCCTGTTGCACCGAAAAAAGACTGGGTCGCATTAAGCGGTCGTTCTCGTGTTGTGGTTTACGATCACACTAAATTATCTGAAAAAGACATGGAAAAATCCGTGTTAGATTATGCAACACCAAAATGGAAAGATAAAATTGGTTACGTTCCAACTTCAGGCGCATTCTTAGAGCAAGTTGTTGCGATTACCAAATTAAAGGGTAAAGATGCCGCTCTTAAATGGTTAAAAGGCTTAAAAGAAAACGGTAAACTTTATGCGAAAAACAGCGTTGCTCTTCAAGCGGTTGAAAATGGTGAAGTACCCGCAGCGTTAATCAACAACTATTACTGGTATACACTTGCAAAAGAAAAAGGTGCTGATAACCTCAAAACACGTCTTTACTTCATTCGTCATCAAGATCCAGGTGCATTAGTGACCTATTCTGGTGCAGCGGTATTAAAAGGTTCTAAAAATAAAGAAGAAGCGAAAAAATTCGTTGATTTCTTAGCAAGTAAAGAAGGACAACAAGCGTTTGTTTCAGTACGTGCAGAATACCCACTTCGTACCGATGTGGTTTCTCCATTTAACATGGAACCTTATGCAAAATTAGAAGCGCCTGTTGTTTCGGCAACCACTGCTGAAGACAAAGACAACGCCAATAAACTTATTGAAGAAGCTGGTTTGAAATAAGTTTAATTTGCTATGCAATATAGGGCGTGTAATACACGCCCTTCTGTTATTTACTCTACACTAATATTTTCAAAGGATTTTTCTGTGTCTAATCGCCCACCTCGCTGGCTTATAGCCTTAATCGTGCTGATTAGTTTGCCATTATTACTCCCTTTTTTATATGTTATTGAGCGTGCTGCAGATGTCGGATTGGCTCGCAGCATTGAATTACTTTGGCGCCCAAGAATGTGGGAATTGCTCAGTAATACCCTACTTTTAATGGTATTTGTCACACTTTTTGCCATTATTCTCGGCACACTATGTGCGTTTTTATTAGAACGTTATCGCTTTTGGGGAAAAGGCTTTTTCCAAGTAGCCATGACGCTCCCTCTTTGTATTCCGGCTTTTGTCAGTTGTTTTACGTGGATCAGTCTTACCTTCAGAGTGGAAGGCTTCTGGGGAACCATCGGCATTATGACGCTGAGTTCTTTCCCGCTTGCTTATCTCCCTGTCGCGGCGACCTTAAAAAGACTCGACCGCTCTTTAGAAGAAGTGAGCCTTTCATTAGCTAAAAGCCATGCTTACACATTTTGGCATGCGATTTTTCCACAACTCAAACCCGCCATCGGTAGCAGCGTATTATTAATTGCGCTTCATATGTTGGTAGACTTTGGCGCCGTGTCTATTTTAAATTACCAAACCTTCACTACGGCAATTTTCCAAGAATATGAAATGGCCTTTAATAACAACACCGCCGCCTTACTTTCTGGTGTGTTAATGGTGATCTGTATCTTTGTTGTGATGGGGGAAATTCGTTTTAGAGGCACACAAACACTCTATCAAAGCGGCAAAGGCGTAATACGTCCGTATCCATTGAAAACCCTCTCAGCAGGAAAACAAATTTTAGTCGTAAGCTTTTTCACGACCATTTTTGTGCTCAGTATTGGTGTGCCGATTACTATGCTGATTTATTGGCTAACCGTGGGAAGTTCCATTGAAGGTGCGGTCGATTTTGGGGAATTTTTTACCGCCTTCACAAATTCACTGACTATATCAACACTGGGTGCAACACTTACCGTTATTTGTGCACTACCATTGGTATGGGCTGCGGTACGCTATCGCAGTAAATTGACGATTTGGCTTGATCGAATCCCTTATCTACTTCACGCTGTGCCAGGGCTTGTTATCGCATTATCATTGGTCTTCTTTACCATCAACTATGCCTATTCCCTTTATCAAACCTTTGCCATGGTTATCGTTGCCTACTTTATGCTTTATCTTCCAATGGCGCAAACGACCTTGCGTAGCTCGCTTGAACAAATGTCTAGTAACATTGAAAAGGTAGGGCAAAGCTTAGGCCGTAGCAACTTTTATATTTTCCGTACCTTAGTCATTCCAGCTATGTTACCGGGGATTGCGGCTGCCTTTGCTTTAGTATTTTTAAACTTAATGAAAGAGCTCACCGCAACCTTATTACTGACCCCTAATGACATTAAAACGCTTTCAACTGCGGTGTGGGAATACACCTCTGATGCACAATATGCGGCTGCAACGCCTTATGCCATTATGTTAGTGCTATTTTCAGGGATTCCTGTATTTTTACTGAAACGATACGGTTTTAAATAACGAGAAGATAAAAATGACAACATTACTCGACATTAAAAATTTGAATAAATCCTTTAACGGACACCAGGTTCTGCACAATATCTCTCTGCAATTAGAGAAAGGTGAAATTCTATTTCTTCTTGGCGCATCTGGTTGTGGAAAAACCACCTTATTGCGTAGTATTGCTGGTTTTGAACAACCAACAAGCGGTGAGATTTGGTTAAAGAATCAACCTATTTTTAAAGAAAATCTCAATGTGCCGACCCAGCAACGCAAATTAGGCTATGTGGTACAAGAAGGCGTGCTATTTCCTCATTTAAATGTTTACCGCAATATTGCTTATGGCTTAGGCGATGGCAAAGGGAAAACGGAAGAGGAAAAACAACGCATCGAAGAAGTGATGAAACTCACGGGTATTAGCAGCTTAGCGGACCGTTTCCCTCATCAGCTTTCTGGTGGTCAACAGCAACGTGTTGCACTTGCTCGAGCACTTGCACCAAGCCCTGAGTTAATCCTGTTTGATGAGCCATTTAGTGCGTTAGATGAACATCTAAGAAATCAAATTCGTTACGATATGTTACAAGTATTAAGAGAAAGTGGTTCCTCTGCCGTATTCGTGACCCATGATCGCGATGAAGCACTATGTCATGCTGACAAAATCGCAGTGATTCAAGAAGGGAAAATTCTCCAAATTGCGACACCTAAAACGCTCTATTGGTCACCTCAGTATTTGTCTATTGCTAAATTTATTGGGGACAGCATTATTCTTCCTGCAACATTAAAAAACGATAGCATCGCGACCTGTCAATTAGGTGAAATTGCCATCGAAAATAAAGGAAATGGCCATACGCAAGGGAAAGTGTTATTCCGCCCTGAGCAATTCTCTCTTGCGAAAAAAATCCAAGACCCGACCGCTTCTTTTAAAGGTGAGATTAAGCGAATTGAATCAAGAGGACGAGCTATCAATATTTGTATTGATGTTTGCGGTTATGAATTGAATATCAATGAAGATCTCATCAACGAATACCATACTGACGAACAAGTCACCATGTATTTGTATGGGAAAGGGGTATTCTATAATGACTAAAAAAAGGCGGAACACATTGTTCCGCCTTTTTATATGATTTAATGACCAAGTGATTTTCGCATTTTGATGTTGAGCATTTCAACTACTGTTGAGAAGCCCATTGCAAAGTAAATGTAGCCTTTTGGAATATGAATATCCAAACTTTCAGCAATTAAACTTACTCCAACTAAAATTAAGAATGCTAAGGCTAAAATCTTCAATGTCGGATGGGTATCAACAAAATTACCAATTGGTTTCGCTGCAAACATCATCACACCTACTGCAATCATAATTGCCAAAATCATCACAGGAAGGTGGTTTGCCATACCTACTGCCGTAATCACGGAATCTAAAGAAAACACAATATCTAAAACTGCAATTTGGATTAACACGCCCAAGTAACTGACTTTCTTCTTGTTATTCTCTTCTTCATGATGTGATTCAGGATGCATCGCTTCTTTGATTTCGCCTGTACTTTTCACAATCAGGAATAAACCTCCAAGGAATAAAATCAAATCGCGCCCTGAAATTTCCTGACCAACCAAAGTGAATAGCGGTTCCGTTAATTTCATCATCCAAGAAAGGGAAACAAGAAGTAAAATACGGGTAATCATCGCTAACCCAAGACCGATAATACGACCAGATTGGCGTTGATTAGCGGGTAAACGTCCCACTAAAATACTAATAAAAATAATGTTATCGATACCCAAGACGATTTCAAGTGCGGTCAATGTGAGCAATGAAATCCATGCTTCGGGATCAACAAGCCATTCAAACATAATATGTTCCTATATAAAATCCGAAAGGTTGAAATAATAGACAGTTCGCGTAGAAAATCAAGATTTTTCCTAACTTTTTAAGGTCTCAAAAATCTTTTCTGCTAAGGCTTTAGAAATACCGGGTACAGAGGCGATTTCATCCAACGTGGCATTTTTCACACCTTGCAATCCCCCTAAATATTTCAACAAGGCTTGGCGTCGTTTAGCACCTACTCCTTCAATGGTTTCCAATCCACTTTGGGTAAAGGCTTTTTGGCGTTTTTGACGATGACCGCTAATCGCATGATTATGGCTTTCATCTCGAATATGTTGGATTAAATGCAGTGCAAGGCTATCATCCGGCAAATGGATTTCACGATCTTGTTTGCTGATAATTAACACCTCTTGTCCTGCTCGACGATCCACTCCTTTTGCCACTCCAATTAAGTGCGGTCGATTTTTATCCCATTTTACGTTGAGGTGATGAAAAACCTCTAAGGCACGATTAAGCTGCCCTTTACCACCATCAATAAAAATAATATCGGGGATTTTATCTTCATCAAGATCTCGATCGTAACGTTTCTTTAAGGCTTGCTCCATCGCGGCATAATCATCTCCCCCCGTAATGCCTTCAATATTAAAACGGCGATAATCTGATTTCAGTGGGCCTTCTTGATTAAATACCACGCAAGATGCCACGGTTTGATTACCCATCGTATGACTAATATCAAAACATTCCATACGTTTAATTTCAGGCATATCGAGTAATTCACAAAGGGCTTGATAACGTTCGTGCATTCGGGAAGATTGTTTAAGTTGAGTCGCTAACGCCGCTTTGGCATTAATCTGTGCTAGTTGTAGATATTTACCTTTATCACCTTTAGCGGATTCTTGTATCACTACTTTTCTACCTGCTTGTTCAGTTAACAAGGCTTCAAGCTCAGCTTTTTCATCTAATTTATGATCCACAATAATGCTATTAGGAATACTTCTGCCCTGATGACCTTGCAAATAAAACTGCCCAACAAACGTCGCCGTTAATTCAGATAAATCAGTATTAGCAGGCACTTTTGGAAAATAACTACGATTGCCTAATACTTTACCTTGACGAATAAACATCACCTGAACACAAGCTAAACCATGTTGATATGCAATAGACATAATATCCATATCGTCCAAACGCTCATTAGATACGAATTGTTTTTCGATAACTGCACGAACGGCTTGAATTTGATCACGATAACGTGCCGCCCCTTCAAAATCTAAGTCTCGGCTCGCCTGCTCCATTTTACCAATGAGGTAATCTAATACTTGCTGATCTTTTCCTTGTAAAAATAGTCGTGCTAATTCAACTTGTTGGTTATATTCTTCATCGCTCACATAACCTGCCACACAAGGTGCTGAGCAACGCCCGATTTGATATTGCAAACAAGGACGGGAACGATTGTTATAAACTGAATTTTCACATTGACGAACAGGGAATAATTTTTGCATTAACGACAAGGTTTCACGCACTGCGCCTGCATGAGGATAAGGCCCGAAATACTCACCTGCAATTTTTTTCGTTCCACGATAAGAAGCAATACGAGGATGACGTTCTTTCGTCAGTAAAATAAAAGGATAGGATTTATCATCTCGCAATAATACGTTATAACGAGGTTGATAAAGTTTAATGAAGTTGTGCTCTAGCAACAACGCTTCAGTTTCTGAAGAAGTAATCGTCGTATCAATATGATGAATTGACGACACCAAGGCTTCTGTTTTTTTGCTGCTTAAGTTTTTTCGAAAGTAGCTGGAAAGGCGCTTTTTTAGATCTTTCGCCTTGCCCACATAAATAACCTGATCTTTATCGTCATACATACGATAAACACCAGGTTCATGAGAAACATCTGAGAGAAACTTTTTAGAATCAAACATCAATAAAAACTACGCCAAAATTGACCGCACTTTTTCTAAATCTTCAGCTGTATCTACACCAACAGCCGGGACTTCTTTCACCAATTCCACATGGATACGCTCACCGTACCACAATACACGGAGTTGCTCTAATTTCTCTAAGTTTTCTAACTGCGTTGGTGCCCATTGCACATATTGTTTAATAAAGCCTGCACGATAAGCATAAATACCAATATGACGAAGATACGCATCAGCCAGTTGAGCCTTTGAGGTATCCGCTAATTGCATAAATTGATCACGATCGTAAGGAATCACTGAACGAGAGAAATATAAAACGTAGCCATCTTTATCCGTAACAACTTTCACAGCATTTGGGTTAAATAACTCTTCCGCTTCATGAATTTTTACCGCCAGTGTCGCCATATTCACGTTAAACTTCGCTAAATTCTCTGCTACTTGACTCACAATAACAGGTGGAATTAATGGTTCATCTCCTTGGATGTTTACAATGATTTCATCATCAGCAATACCAAGCTTACTTACCACTTCCGCTAAACGCTCAGTACCAGAATTATGCGCTTCTGATGTCATACAAACTTCTGCCCCAAAAGCTTTTGCGGCCTTTTCAACTTGTTCGTTATCTGTCGCGATAATCACTCGGCTTGCACCTGATTGTTGAGCTTTTTCAAAAACATGTTGAATCATGGGCTTACCGGCAATATCGGCTAGAGGTTTACCTGGTAAGCGGCTCGATGCAAAACGAGCAGGGATAATAACTGTAAATGACATAATCATTCCTTATTCTTTCAATGTTTCGGCTTTTTCTGCCAACAATACCGGCACGCCGTGTTCAATAGGATACGCCACTTGCTCAAAAGGGCAAATGAGCCGTTGATTTTCTTGATCGTATTTCAATCTTGCCAAACACCGTGGGCAAGCGATCACGTCTAATAATCGAGGATTGAGTTTCTCACGCATATTTCACTCGAATAGGGTTAAACCAAATGACGAATTTTTTCCCACAATTGTGGAAGTTTTTGGCCTTGATTTTCAGCCTCAACAATCTCCGCATCAACTGGAACATACCACCAATTCTCTTTAGCAAAAGCTTGACATTTTACGGCATCCTTTTCGGTCATAAAGAGAGGTTGGTTTTCAGCGAGTTTTTCTAATAATTGCGGCTCAAAATGTTGATGATCTTGAAAAGCTTTCGTATTGGCTAAACGAATATTTAAATTTTCCAACATCGTGAAAAAACGTTGTGGGTTACCAATTCCCGCGATGGCTGAACCTTGGGTAAACTCACCTAGTAAGCGTTTTTCTGCCGTCACTAAATTAATCGCATAGTGAGGAACGAGCGTCATAATGGCATCTGAATAAGCATTTTTTCCACCATTTGTAATCACAAAGTCCACATTTTTTAAACGACTTGGTAATTCACGCAAAGGCCCTGCAGGTAGCACAAAGCCATTCCCTAAAGCGCGTTCTGCGTCCATTACAACAATTTCAATATCACGTCGCAACTTATAATGTTGTAATCCATCATCAGAAATAATCAGATCGCAATCCTGTGTTTTCAAAAGTAATTCGATAGCTTGCTGACGATTCGGTGAAATCATCACAGGCACACCTGTTCTTTTAGCAATTAAAACGGGTTCATCGCCCCCTTGAACAGGGTCTGTTTCAGGTGTGACAAGTAAAGGATAGCTTTTAGATTGGCTACCATAGCCACGAGAAATCACGCCCACATGCAATCCTTGTTTTTGTAACTCTTCAACTAACCACACCACGACAGGGGTTTTACCATTTCCACCGACAGAAAGATTGCCGACAATAATGACCGGTTTCGGAGATTTATAAGAGGATAAGATATTCAGGGAAAATAATGCTCGGCGAATTTGGCTAATCAACCAAAATAGCAGTGAAAAAGGAAGAAGCAACCAAGCTAGCTTTGAATTAGAGTACCAAAAAGGCATTTCATTTATCCTATATTGATTTTGGGCGAACACATTGGTTCGCCCTTATTATTTTATCCGCTAAACTGCATACTGTGTAATTGTTTATACGCACCATCAAGTGCTAATAAATCTTGATGTGTACCACGCTCTTTAATTTCACCGTGTTCAATGACTAAGATTTCATCGGCATTTTCAATGGTTGATAAACGATGCGCTATCACCAATACCGTACGATCTTTTTTCAGTTCTTCTAATGCAGACTGAATTGCACGTTCAGATTCGGTATCGAGTGCAGAAGTCGCTTCATCTAAAATTAAGACAGGTGAATTACGCAATAACGCACGAGCAATCGCTAAACGCTGACGTTGACCACCTGAAAGACTCGCCCCATTTTCACCAATAACGGTATCAAAACCTTGTGGAAGTTTCTCGATAAATTCAAGTGCATAAGCTGCTTTTGCTGCTTCGATAATTTCTTCACGCGTGTATTTATCTTCTGCTGCGTAAGCAATATTATTGGCAATCGTATCGTTAAATAAATGCACTTGTTGAGAAACGACAGAACAATTCTCACGTAAATTAGATAGACGATAATCTTGAATTCTCACGCCATCTAATAAAATCTCGCCTTCGTCAATATCGTAGAAACGCGTCACCAAATTGGCAATCGTTGATTTACCCGAGCCTGAACGTCCCACTAAAGCCACAGTTTTGCCTGCAGGCACATAAAAAGAGATATTATTTAAGGCTTTCTCTTCTTTACCCTCATAAGCAAAACTCACGTTTTTAAATTCTAAATCACCTTTTGCGGGTTCTGCTTTATA
Source organism: Haemophilus sp. HMSC066D02 (assembly GCF_001810545.1). NCBI lineage: Bacteria > Pseudomonadati > Pseudomonadota > Gammaproteobacteria > Pasteurellales > Pasteurellaceae > Haemophilus > Haemophilus sp. HMSC066D02. The sequence continues at coordinate 54,890 of NZ_KV801824.1, forward strand.
TGTGCCATTATCTTTTTCTGTTTCTAAATCTAAGATCGCAAATAATGTCTGACAAGCTGCCATACCTCGTTGGAACTGTGAGTTCACATTCGTCAAAGATTTTAACGGACGCATCATGGCTAACATGGAAGAAAAGACCACCGTAAAAGAACCTGCAGTTAAATTATCATCCGCAATTAATGGTGTGGTTGCCAAATAAAGCACTGCCGCTAACGCTAAAGAAGCAATCACTTGCACAACAGGGTCTGAAATGGCATCTGCTGTCACCATTTTCATACCTTTACGACGCATATCATTACTGACTTTATCGAAACGCTCTTCTTCCACTAACTGACCGCCAAAAGAAAGCACCACTTTATGCCCTTTTAGCATTTGTTCCGTCGCAGAGGTTAATTCCCCCATAGAATCTTGCATATTTTTACTAAGCTTACGGAAGATCTTCGATACAAAGCGAATAAGCACCGCAATAATTGGCCCAATGACGAAAAGAACCAACGTCAATTCCCAACTGGTGTAGAACATCACCACGAGCAATGAAATTAAATAGGCACCCTCACGTACAATGGTCACTAATGAATTAGAGGAAGAATTGGCAATCATTTCTGAATCGTAGGTAATACGAGAAAGCAATTTCCCCGTTGAATTACGATCAAAGAAACTTACCGGCATAAACATCAAATGTTTAAACAAACGGCGGCGCATAATCATCACCACTTTGCCAGACACCCAAGCCAAGCAATAGCTGGAAATAAAGTTAGTCACACCACGCAACATAATCATACCAACCACAACAAACGCCATCAGTTTTAGGAAAGAATGATCTGCTTTCCCAAAACCATCATCGAGCAACGGTTTAAGCATATAAATCAGACCAGAATCGGCCAATGCATTAAAAACGAGAGCGACAGCAGCGACAAATAAACCTGATTTAAAAGGTGAAATCATCGGCCATAAACGCTTAAAAGTTTGCGAGGTTGAAAAATCTTTATCTTGCATAGTTTGTTCTTGCATCACATTGTCTTAATAAAAATTGGCTGCATTGTACCTGTTATTTCGGGGATAATCCAATTACACGGGCAAACCAAGGTGAAAAATCCCCTCTCGCCTTTTCAACTTCAATCCTTTTTTCAATAAAATTTAACCTTATATGACCTGAAATAGCCGTATTTTCGAACGCACTTTGATAACGATTTAATCGTTCAATGACTGTTGGATGAGGAAAATTCCACGCATTCCATCGTCCACTCGAAATCAAGGCGATATCCGGTTTTATCTGCCCCAGTAAAAACTCGCCAGTTGAAGTTTTACTGCCATGGTGCCCCACTTGTAACACATTAATTTTGCCTATGTTTTCAGCAAATGCTCTTTCTGTCGCCACATCCGCATCACCGGTTAAAAGGATCTGATACTGTCCATCCGTGAATAAAATCACGCAAGATTGGGGATTCTCCGCCCTATCTGTTATTTGCGTTGGTGAAAGAACTTTAAAATCAAGCCCTCGCCACTGCCATTGTTTCCCCTGAAGACAAAAAGTGCGGTGCGTTTCATCATAGTTTTTGCGAGAAGGTGTAATCAGCTCAATCTCTGGATATGCGGCTAAAATTGCTTTAGCTCCACCTGAATGATCGTTATCATCATGGCTTAAAATCAAGGTTTCAAGTTCAATACCTTCCCGTTGAAGATAAGGTAATATCTCTAATTCCGCCATGGAAGAAGCTCCTATTCCACTCTGCCAAGCAGGCCCCGTGTCATACAACACGCCTTTCCCCTCTTTCACAATTAAGGTTGCTAAACCTTGTCCAACATCTAGCGTATCTAACTGCCATTTGGGTTTCGTGAGATATCGATATACAAACGAACCAATACAAACACAAAAAACAAGAATTACACCCAATAGAGCTTGTTTATACTCTTCTAGCGATAAGATTTTTGTACTATTTAACGTGAAAAATCGACTCGATTTTAACGGTGTATTTTTTGTTTGAGCTTGAGACAAAAAATACAATCCACCTAACATTCCGCTAAAAATAAGGCTTAAAAGTGCGGTCAAAATAAGGGATAAATTAATCGAAATCGGCATATACGAACCTTGGAAAAGACTGAGGTATTGTGTAATACCTTGAGCAATCGCATTTGAAAGATGCCAAGAAGAAAATGCCCCCTGGGTCAACACCGCAAAGAGAATCAAAGGTATAAGTAATACGCTATACAAGGGTACTGCAATTAAATTTGCTAAGAGCCCATTTAATGCCAAGCCATTAAAAAAGAAAAGCTGAATAGGCGTGAATAAAATCAACAGCCCTAACTGCAAATGAAACAAGCCCAAAATCCACCGCACTTTGCTGGATAATTTTTGATGCGGCCATTCAATTATTGATAAGGGAACATATCGATACCACACAATTAGACAGGCAACTGCACCAATTGAAAGCCAAAAGCTCACCGAAAGCGGCATAAGTGGATCACAAAAAAGCAAAAATGCCACCACCAAACACAGCATTTGCAAAGGCGTGTAATATCGTCGAGAAAATTGAAGGATTGCAATAAAAAGCAGTGCCATCATTGCACGAAAGGTCGGTAAACTAAATCCAGCTAAATAGGCATAACCTAAAGCAATCAACACACCAAAGCAAAGCGGAAACCAAGGCGAAATAAAGCGTGTAGGCAGTACGAATTGCAAGAATCGAGCAAAGAAGAAGCCTATCCCCATTGCTAAACCAATATGGAGCCCTGAAATCGCAATTAAATGTGCTGTATTCGTTTGTTGGTAAATCAGCCACGTTTTATTATCCAACCAGGCTCGCTCACCAAATGCCAATGCAATAAGTAAACCTTGTAAAGAAAGCCCTTCTGTCTGTTTGAGGCTATTCTGTAGAAAATGTGTGCGGTAAGAAAAATCTTCACTCATTTTGACCGCACTTTTCACATTTCCAACGGCAATAATCCTTTTGGAAAAATACCATTGCTGTCGATCAAATCCTCCATGATTTAATCTTGCAGATATAGGACGAAGTTTTACATCCGCCCGCCAAACTTCGCCGAGTTGTGGCTTTTCCGGCGCTTTCCAATTAATAAAAATTTGTTGTACTTTTCCATCAAATAAAGAGCTCGTCGCAATCAAGGTTTGATAATCTTGCTGATGAAGAATTTCTGAGATGTGGAGATCTAAGGTGATTTTATTCGGTAAACTTGAAATTCTCTCTGCTTGTCCCAATAACGATAAGGCTGATGAATGCGCATAAGCCAAAGTAAGTAAAAACAAGATACTACTTATGCAAAAATTTCTGGCTTTAAAATAATTGAACCAATGGAAACAAAGTGCGGTCATAACCAACATTAAAATGCTCAGCCCAGCCTGTTGCCAAGTGAGCAGTAAAAAATCTGGCACGACAAGCAAGGATAAGGCTGAGACAATGAGCATCATGCACAGTTGAAATAGCGTGATTTTCATTTTAAGTGTGATTTATAGCGAGAAAGTAAGCCAAACTAGCCTTAACCTCACAGATAAGCAAATAAACATACTGTTTTTTGCGATCACGATCGCAAATTTGAAATTTCTAAGCTAAATTTATTTGCTAAATAGATGAAGTTCTGCTATTTATATCGCCCTTAAAAAACAGGGTTCTTATGTCAGCTATTTTTTAGCCGATAAGAATCAATCAAAACAACAAGACAGGAAGTCGTTAAAATCTTTACTACATTAGGAGTTATCAATGTCTAAGGCATCTCTAAGTTTGCTGGATTTAGCCGGTGTTAAGCCTTATCAACCAAAGAAAGATGAAGAATACATGAATGAAGATCAGATTCTTCATTTCAGAAAAATTTTAACTGCGTGGCACGAGCAAATTGTGGAAGAAGCATCAAGAACGGTTGCTCATATGCAAGATGAAGCTTCAAACTTCCCTGATCCGGCTGACCGTGCGACGCAAGAAGAAGAATTCAGTCTTGAGTTACGTAACCGCGATCGCGAGCGTAAATTAATGAAGAAGATTGAATACACATTAAAAAAATTAGATACCGATGATTTCGGTTATTGCGATTCTTGTGGGGAAGAAATTGGCATTCGTCGCTTAGAAGCACGCCCTACTGCTGATCTTTGTATCGATTGCAAAACCCTTGCTGAAATTCGTGAAAAACAAGTCGCAGGTTAATTTATTTAAATCATCTAACAAAAAAGTGCGGTCAAAAATAACCGCACTTTTCGTGTTTTTATCAAATGCGCATTGAACATCGAGAATGGAGTAAATTATTCTTACTTATATAAAAAATTTATTTGGTAAAAAAACTAAAAAAGAAACCGAAACCAATATAAATTCGCCCGTTTCCAAAACGGAGCCCAAAAGCAAAAAATCAAACGTTTCAAAAACAGAGCGTTCACAACCCAAGATCGCCCCGTCCTCTTCTCACCATAAAAAAAACAATGCACAATCATCTCGCTATGACAAACATAGCGTGAAAGCCTCTCATTTCGGCATTAATCCACGGATGTTTAGTCGTAATGCCATTACTGTGGTAGAAAAATTGCAACGTCAAGGTTATGAGGCTTATATCGTTGGGGGCTGTTTACGTGATTTATTATTAGGTAAACATCCAAAAGATTTTGATGTAGCAACAAATGCACGTCCCGAGCAAATTCAAGCGGTATTTCAACGTCAATGCCGTTTAGTTGGTCGTCGTTTCCGTCTTGCGCACATTATGTTTGGTCGCGATGTAATCGAAGTGGCCACATTCCGTGCTAGCCATTCGGATGCGCGCAGTGAAAATCAAGCCAAACAAAGCGATGAAGGAATGTTACTGCGTGATAACGTGTACGGCACCATTGAACAAGATGCCGAACGCCGCGACTTCACCGTAAACGCCCTTTACTACAATCCGCAAGATAATACGTTGCGTGATTACTTCAACGGAATTGATGACCTGAAAAACGGAAAATTACGTCTGATTGGCGACCCGGTAACCCGTTATCAAGAAGATCCTGTGCGTATGCTACGTTCTGTGCGCTTTATGGCGAAATTGGATATGTTCTTGGAAAAACCAAGTGAACAGCCGATTCGTGAGCTTGCGCCATTACTGAAAAATATACCACCTGCGCGTTTATTTGATGAAAGCTTAAAATTATTGCAGTCTGGCAATGGTGTAAAAACCTATAAATTACTGCGTCAATACGGCTTATTTGAACAGCTTTTCCCAAGCTTAACGCCTTATTTCACCGAAAAAGAAGACAGCCTTGCGGAGCGCATGATTTTAACTTCGTTAAATTCAACTGATGAACGTATCGCCGATAAATTGCGCATTAATCCTGCCTTTTTATTCGCGACATTCTTCTGGTATCCATTACGCGAAAAAGTAGATGTGCTGAAAAATGAAGGTGGTTTAAACAATCATGATGCTTATGCCCTTGCGGGAAATGAAGTGCTTGATCAATTATGCCGATCATTAGCCGCACCTCGTCGTCATACATCCGTCATTCGTGATATTTGGATGTTGCAATTACAGTTACTTAAACGCACAGGTTCTCACCCTGCTCGCACGATGGAACATCAAAAATTCCGCGCGGCCTTTGATTTATTGGCGATGCGTGCTGAAGTGGAAGGTGGCGAAACCGTTGAATTGGCAAAATGGTGGCATGAATACCAACTCAGCAATCAAGAACAACGTCGACAGTTGGTTCAAGAGCAACAAAAATTGCATCCTGCACCGAAGAAAAAATATTATCGCAGACGTAAACCTAAGGCGGCTAACTAATGGTTCAAGTGTATATTGCCCTTGGCAGCAATTTAAATACGCCGACAGAACAATTAAATTCGGCATTAGAGGCAATCTCTGCGCTACCTAATACCGAATTAAAATCGGTCAGTGGATTTTATCAAAGCAAACCATTAGGCCCGCAGGATCAACCGGATTATGTAAATGCAGTGGCGATGCTCGAAACCACTCGCCCACCTTTAGCTTTACTCGATGAATTGCAACGTATCGAAAATGAACAAGGTCGCGTGCGTTTACGTCGTTGGGGTGAACGTACACTGGATTTGGATATTCTGCTTTACGGCGATCAAATCATTCAAAATGAACGCTTAACGGTGCCTCATTACGATATGAAAAACCGCGAATTTGTGATTGTGCCGCTTAATGATATCGCACAAGATTTGGTTTTACCGGAAGGCGAAAAAGTCGCAGATTTGGTGAAAGCCTTTGAAAATCATCAAATGCATAAAATCAAAAACAGCGAGAAAATTGACCGCACTTAACTCAAAACAAAAGGGCTGATATTCACTATCAGCCCTTCTTTTTTACCTATCAAGCTAGGCGGCAACGGAAACAAAGATTTCTGTGCCGATAATCACACAAATAAAACCAACCAACATTGGGACAGACATACGTTTTACGATCTCAAATGGTGAGATTTTTCCCATACCGGATACCGCCACAACCACACCAGAAACTGGTGATAAACCACGACCTAAGTTAGAGGCTTGTAACATTGGAATGGTTAAGAACGCGGGGTTGACGCCCATTTGAGTGGCTAGTTTTGGAATTAATTCTGCAAAAGCATAGAACGCCGCATTACCTGAACCTGTCGCCATGGTGGCTAAAATGGTAATCACTGCAAGCACTAACATCATAAAGAACGCTGAACCACCGAATGATTGTGCAGAAGCAATTAAATTAGTGATAAAGCCGATTGTACTTAAACTTTGCGCAAATACACCCGCCGCCACTAAAAGCATTACCACGCCCGCAAAGGCATCTGCCATACCGCGATATGCCACAATGAGATTATCGAAGGTTTGTTTTGCGTTAAAGCTACGTAAGAAATCTACCGCAGCAGTAATGATAAAGCAAAGCACCATCACGGTAATGATGTGTAAATTTGGTAAGCCCCATTTACCGTCAAAAATCAACACGCCAATAATGGGTAATAATGGCAAAATCGCATAGTAGTTTGGTGCAGTGGTTTTAATTTCATCTGCATTCAAACGTTCTACTTGTACGCCTTCTTTTTTATCCAAATAACGCTGCCAGAAGAAGTGTGCGACAGCAATCCCTAAAATCGCAAAAATCGAAACCGGCAATGCGGTGCTAAATGCAAACTCACCTAAAGGAATTTTGGAAATTTCAGCAGAAAGTACCACGTCACCTGAAGTTGGGGAAAGGATAATGGAAATCGGCGATGCACAAATTGCCGCTGCTGCCCCACGAGAAATCCCCACGTTTACCATGACAGGGAATAATGTCGCCATTAATAACACACCCAAGCCTGTTGCAGATGACACAGCAAAAGACATCAAACATGCGAGAAAGTAAGCAAACACCATTAAAATATAAGCTGAACGGATATTTTTCAGTGGTTTTGACACCAATTTCACCACCACATCATTCGCGCCAAGATGGGTCATGTACACAGAGAAACCACATAACACCATAATCATCAAGCCTAAGCCGCCGCCACGATTACCGAGTAGATATTTCACATATTCTAAAATATCAAAATAGGTGGAACCGGTGCTTTTCACGCCTTCCGGTAAAATCGAATGTCCCATCAGCACTGAAATGAATAACAAGACCAAGCCACCGAACATCAATACGCCGGTCGCTGAATAGCCTTTCACGATATAATATGCCACCAAAACAATGGCAATCAAACCTATTATCAGATCCATAATTTACCTCTTTATTAAAATAATAATATCAGCAAGATAGCGATTGAATTGGCAGTTGTAAATTAGTTCAATACGAAAATTTGAGGTAGATCACAAAAAGAGTTTTGGGGAGAAAGTGCGGTTGGTTTTGGAGGTGTTTTTTAAAGCTAGAAATATTTGAGACAAAACCTACTGAGTTTTCAAATAAGCTTGCCGACGACTTTGTTGGTAAGAACGTCGGCTATTCTGAACTATAAATAATTTAACTAAAAACCCGTTCAAAAGGCATTAATAATCTTAATGAAATTATGATTTATTTCTAAATGGATTCTTAGACAAACATACATCTTGGTCATTATTCAATAATCTGATAAAAAAATCTTCATATTTATAAGCACCTGATGATAAATAAATCTTATGTAAATAATCATTTATTTTATATTCATATTCTATATACATAAACTTATTATCAATAGTTTTTATACTTTTATTTTTTAGATCTGTGAGATATATAATTCTACATTCTTGCTCATCTTCAAAGGCGGCATGTTTCACTAAGAAAGTAATTGGAAGTAATAAAAAGTTTATTACTTCATCTTTACACTTGGCATCATCAAAAGACAATTCCTTTATAAACCTTGATATTTTATTAAGATTTTCAATTACTTTACTATTCTTTTCTTCAATGTAATCTAAATAATTTTTGATATCACCTGACTTACCATCTCTATAAAATGTTATGTTCCCTCTATGAGCAATATTTATATACTTATCCTTTGAATCTGGATCTATATATATACATCGATATAAAGGAAGTTTTTCTATGAACTTTTTATCTTCTATGGATTTATCCTCTATATTTCCTATAAAATTAATACGATTATTTTGATTATTAAAAAAACCATTATTAAACACAATACTAACGCCTGAGGCCTCGAGATTATTCTCTTTTCCATATAATCTAAATTGATTCAAGCTGTCATGGTTAAATGTAAAGCAAGATATGAGTATGAGACTATGTTTACTCTCCAATGTTGAAGATATATCAAGATATTCTTTTAAGATCTTACCTTCTTTCGGATCGTTTACATTTTTCACTGTATTCAATCGTAGATAGGAACCATTTTTATCCAATAAGTTAAACGCAACAGAAGGGCTTGTATAATGAGCGACATATTTTTCATAACCAAATTTATCATCCTCAATCTTAAGGATTGACAAAATATCTGTTACACAACGGTATATGGAGTTTATTGTTTCTTTATTATTAGAATTTTCCATACAAAATAGCTCTTTCTTAGTCTCATAGTAAAAATATTTTTTAGAACTATTAAAGTATTCATAACTTTTCTCACTATTTTCTAAGTAATCTCTAGTTATCACTCCTAAAAAGTACTGCGCTTTGTAATATAAAAAATCTTTTATATTATCTTTGTTAATCTTATTTAAATACTCAATTGCTTTATCAAAATCCTTCTTCCCTTTAAAAATATCCCCTAATAAATACATAGACCTACTATATATATATTTATATTTCTCATTAATTTTCTTTAAATAACTTATTGCATCATCATTAGCTAATTCAAACCAAGATATACACCCCAAGTGATAACTTGCATATGAAAAAACCAATTCACTATCCTCTTCTTTTATTTCTAAATAAATACTTTTAGCCTTTTCATATTCCCCTTTTTTCCTATATTGGTTAGCTAATTTAAAACAAGCTTTAGCAAAATTTTTTGGAGTTGAATTATCTCTTTTTAGAGATTCTAATTCTTCATTCAAACACATTAAATCATATCCTTATATATTATTAATCAAATTCAAAATCCGCTTATCCGACACCTGATACTTCGTGCCTAATTGCTGCGCAAATAAACTCACACGCAATTCTTCAATCATATAGCGAATTTCTGCAATTTCATCAGAAATTGGTTTAGATTTCGGCAGTTTAGCGAGCAATTGTTGGTAAGCTTGTTGTACTTGTTCCACGCGTAGCATCGCAGCACGATCGCGATTTACATCTTGAGCCAACTTATCAATGCGTTTATCAACGGCTTGCAGATAACGCTGTAAATCTGGTAGGCGATCATAACCGCTCTTTTGCACAAAACCTGGATAAATCAGCCCGCTTAATTGCGCCTTAATATCAGAAAAGGCAAAGGCCATGGTGAAATCCATTTTACCTTTTAAACGTTGGTTTAAGGCGTGATTGAGAGAGAGGATTTGTTCCACTTTCTGCGCAATATCCACGGTCACTTCGTTAAGGTTTTCTCGAACGAAATCACGCAATTTTTCAAAGCCGGCTTCATCCCACACAAACCCGCCAAAATCGGTAATCAGTTTATCCACCGCACAAGCAATACAGTCGTCAATCAAATCCAACACACGACCGAACGGGGTAAAATACAGACCCAATTTAGCCTTATTCGGCAATTTTTCATGCAGATATTTAATCGGTGACGGTACATTGAGTAACAACAATCGACGCAAACCTTGTTGCATTGCTACTGCTTGCTCAAATTCTGTTTCAAACAGTTTGATACCTACGGCATCTTTTTCATCTACAATGGCCGGAAACGCTTTGACGCTAAAACCACGTTGTTTTTGTTCGTAACATTGTGGTAAATCTGCAAAGCTCCAAATATGCAACCCGCTTTGTTCAATACCATAATCTGCCACTGCAGAAATACTTTCCTGCACACGATCTTTTAAGTTGAATTTCAGCTCATCCAAATTCATGGATTCGGCAATTTTCTTGCCGTTTTCATCCACCACACGGAAAGTCATTTTCAGATGGCTTGGAATTTGTTCCCAATTCCAATGTTCTGCTTCTACGGTGACGCCAGTCATACGACGCAATTCATAAATCAGCGTATCTAATAATGGCTTTTCCAACGGCACCGCACGACTTAAAAAAGCTTGAGCATAATTAGGTGCCGGCACGAAATTACGACGATAAGATTTCGGCAGAGATTTAATCAGTGCAATCACTAATTCTTCACGCAAACCTGGAATTTGCCAGTCAAAACCTGTCATTTCCACTTGATTGAGCAACGGCAACGGGATATGCACGGTCACGCCATCTGCATCGGTACCTGGTTCAAATTGATAAGTTAATTTGAGTTTCAAATTGCCTTGATGCCAGAAATTAGGGAAATCGAGCTTGCTCACTTGTTCCGCATCATCATTAATCAAGAATGAACGTTCAAAATTAAGCAATTCAGGCTCTTTTTGCTGCGCCTTTTTCCACCAAGTATCAAAATGTTTTTGGGAAACCACTTCCGTACCAATACGCTGATCGTAAAATTCAAAAAGCGTACGATCATCCACCAAAATATCGCGGCGGCGGCTTTTGTGTTCCAATTCCTCTACTTCTCGAACGAGTCGTTGATTTTCTTTGAAGAATTTATGTTTGGTATTCCAATCCCCTTCCACTAAGGCAGATTGAATGAAGATCTCACGGCTTACCGTTGGATCAATAGCACCGTAATTCACTGGTCGCGCAGCCACAATCGGCACACCGTAAAGCGTGACTTTTTCATCTGCAATCACAGTGCCACGAGATTTTGACCAACGCGGTTCTGAATAGGATTTTTTAATTAGATGCTCAGCAAGTGGCTCAATCCATTCTGGCTCGATTTCCGCCACCATGCGTCCCCAAAGTTTGGAAGTTTCTACTAACTCTTCCGCCATCACCCATTTCGGTTGTTTTTTGAAAAGCACAGAATTGGGGAAAATTGCAAAATGGGCATTACGTGCGCCAAGATATTGTTGTTTCTCTGCTTCTTTTAAACCGATATGAGAAAGCAAACCGCTTAAAAGTGCGGTATGAATTTGCTGATATTCGGCTTTTTCGGAATTAATCGGCAAACCCATTTCACGCACGGTTAAACGAATTTGATGATAAATATCCTGCCATTCGCGAATGCGTAAATAATTTAAGAAATCCTTTTGGCATTGACGACGGAATTGGTTTTTACTTAATTCTTTTTGTTGTTCTTGTAGGTAACGCCAAAGATTGAGTAAAGCCAAGAAATCCGATTTTTTATCGGCAAAACGACGATGTTTTTCATCGGAAGCTTGTTGTTTTTCTTGTGGACGCTCTCGAGGATCTTGAATGGATAACGCGGCGACAATAATCATCACTTCATGCAATGCACCTTGTGAGACAGCAGTCAGCAACATCTTCGCCAAACGAGGATCCACAGGGAGTTGAGCTAATTGACGACCTACTGCGGTTAATTGACGTTTCTCACCCGCTTTGGTGCGAACCATTTCAAACGCACCTAATTCTTCCAACAGTTTTATCCCATCTTGAATATGGCGTTTATCTGGCGCATCAACAAACGGGAACGCTTCAATATCATCTAAGCCCAATGCCGTCATTTGCAAAATAACAGAGGCTAAATTGGTGCGTAAAATTTCAGGATCGGTAAACTCTGGACGAGAATTAAAATCCTCTTCCGAATATAAACGAATACAAATCCCCTCACTCACACGACCACAACGACCTTTACGCTGATTAGCGGATGCCTGTGAAATAGGCTCAATCGGTAAACGTTGTACTTTGGTGCGATAGCTATAGCGGGAAATTCGTGCTGTACCTGGGTCAATCACATATTTAATGCCCGGCACGGTCAATGAAGTTTCCGCGACGTTGGTCGCCAACACAATGCGATTTAATCCACTCGGATGGAAAATTTTATTTTGTTCTTGTGCAGAAAGGCGTGCAAAGAGCGGTAGAATTTCCGTGTGTTTTAAATTTTGTTTTTGTAAAGCTTCAGCGGTATCGCGAATTTCTCGCTCACCGTTCATAAAGATCAAAATATCGCCTCGACCTTCTGCTTGCAGTTCATCTACTGCGTTGAGAATGCCTTGTAGCTGATCTTGGTCGTCTTCCTCCACTACGGGACGATAACGCACTTCAACGGGATAGGTTCTGCCCGAGACTTCGATAATTGGGGCATTGTTGAAATGTTTGGAAAAACGTTCCACATCAATGGTCGCAGAGGTAATGATAAGTTTTAAATCACGACGACGTGGTAAAAGCTGTTTCAGATAACCAAGAATAAAATCGTTGTTCAGGCTGCGTTCGTGAGCTTCGTCGATAATCAAACAAGAATATTGATTAAGAAAACGATCGTTTTGAATTTCAGCAAGCAGAATCCCGTCGGTCATCAACTTGATTTGCGTATCATCACTGATTTGATCGTTAAAACGGACTTTATAACCTACTAAACCGCCAAGCTCCGTTTCCAGTTCTTCCGCAATACGTGCCGCCACCGAACGAGCGGCAATACGGCGTGGTTGAGTATGACCAATCATACCTAAATTGCCGAAACCTAATTCCAAACACATTTTCGGCAATTGGGTGGTTTTACCTGAACCAGTTTCCCCTGCCACCACGATGACCTGATGTTCAGAAAGCAGTTTTTGAATTTCTGCTTTACGTTGACTAACCGGCAAACTCTCTGGAAAAACAATCGGATTTTTGACCGCACTTTTACGATTTTCTACACGTAATTGAGCCTGTTCAATCTGCAGCTGGATTTCTGCGGCAACAGCTTGTTGGGCCTCTTGGCTTTTAATTTTTCCAATACCATGAATGCGGGCGGATAAACGACGCTGATCCACCAGCATAATATCCTTGAGTTTCGAAAAGAGAGATTGTTGTATCGGGTTTAATTCACGTTTGACTGATTTATTCTTCATATCTATTTACTTTTAAAACCACCGTAAGCCAAGCAAAGCCAACCAATTAAAAATAACGTGCCTCCAATCGGTGTCACCCAAACGAGGAACTTGCCTGCACCAAGCGCAAGTGCATAAAGACTGCCACTAAAAAGAAGAATACCGTACGCCCAAGTGCCTGCAGCAAGATTAGCCATTTTATTTGTAACCAATGATTCACGGCATAATTGCAAAATTCCAATCGTTAAAATGGCGATAGTGTGGAACATTTGATATCTCACACCGGTTTCAATCCACGCTAATTCTTTAGGTTCTAAAACCTTACTTAATCCATGTGCTGCAAAAGCACCAATCGCCACACACAAAAAACCGCTCAATCCTGCGATAAATAACCATTTGTTTTTCATTTAAAATTTTCCTATTAATACAGCTAAAATACCTGCGGCGATTAAAGGTCCCACCGGAATACCACCTAAGAAAGAAACACCAATAATCGTACCAATTAATAATCCTGTCACCAAAACAGGTTGTTCACTCATTAATGGCACCCCTTTCCCCGCAAGCCATGCGACGAATACCCCTGTTAAAATAGAAACGCCCATTTTCCAGTTTAAAAATGAACTGAGATCGGGCAGTTGGATTTTTCCCGAGACTAACGGAGCAAGCACACCAATCGTTAAAATGATGATCCCAATTTTTATCCCGTATTGTTCAAGTATGGGAATGTATTTGGATAATAAGGTTTGCTGCATGATTAATAACACAGCCGCTGAGATGGTGATTGCACTGTTTTGACTCATTAAACCTAAAATGATTAAGAAAACCAACAACAACGCTATCATATTGAATTGTAATGACATAATACCTCTAAAGTGCGGTCAGAAAGATGACCATTTTTTGGCGTGTAAAGTTTTTGTAAATTATACCAATTTCTTGCTTTTCTGTGTTTTTTATTTACCTAAAAAAGGCTAGAATACAAGAGAACTTTCTTCTCATACTCCCTGTTTTTACTAAGGTTTTTTTGCCCTATGTCGAATGCCGTCAGCCCTGAATTAATTAAAACTGTTGTTCTACTTGCTACTAGTGTAACCATTGTGCCACTTTTTAAGCGTATTGGTTTAGGTAGCGTATTAGGTTATTTAGTGGCGGGATGTTTAATTGGCCCTTCCGTTTTCGGCGTAGTAAAAGATGCAGAATCGGTTCTCCATATGGCGGAACTGGGCGTGGTGATGTTCTTATTCATTATCGGTTTGGAAATGCATCCCGAACGTTTATGGGCTATGCGAAAAGCGATCTTCGGACGGGGCTTTCTACAAGTCGGGCTATGTGGTGCACTGCTTACCTTTGCCGGTATCTATATTTTAAATCTTCCTAAAGAAGTGGCGTTTATTGCAGGGATGGGCTTTACCCTTTCTTCCACCGCTATTGTAATGCAGGTATTAGAAGAACGCGGGATTACGAACACACCAAAAGGCCAACGGGTGATTTCAACCTTAATCTTTGAAGACTTATCTATTGTGCCATTATTGGCTTCTATTGCCTTTTTAACACCTGAAACCAAACATATTGAGCATCAAACAAACTGGACATCTATTGCTATTGCACTCGGTGCCGTTGTCGGTTTAGTGGTTGCGGGCAAATGGTTAATGAACCCTATTTTCCGCTTAATTTCAAAAGCTCACATTCGTGAAATGATGACAGCTGCTGCCTTGCTTGTGGTATTAGGCGCAGCCTTAGCCATGGAAGCGAGTGGACTTTCAATGGCGATGGGCGCATTCGTCGCCGGTGTGATGCTTTCAGAATCTGCATTCCGTCACCAACTCGAAGCGGATATTGAACCGTTCCGTGGTCTATTGCTCGGTCTTTTCTTTATGGGCGTAGGGATGTCACTTGATTTAACCTTGGTGTTCGACAATGCACTTTGGTTATTAGGTATCGTGTGCCTTTATATCATCGGCAAAGCCTTAGCGGTTTACACTGTTGCACGTATTACGAAACTTGACCGAAAAGAATCCGTTGGACGAATGACCATTATGGCGCACGGTGGTGAATTTGCATTCGTACTCTTCTCTGCTGCAACTACGGCAGGTGTAATGACAAAAGATCAAAATGCAACTTTTACTGCAGCTGTCATTATTTCGATGCTATTCTCTCCATTGATTGGTTTATTGATGCGTAAAATCAACCAACGTAAATCAGCAAATCAAGAGGAAAGAGTCGATACCAGCGATCTTGATCCTATTGTGGATTTAGAAGATAGCGTACTCGTGATTGGTTTTGGTCGTTTCAGTCAAATCGTCTGTCAATCGCTTCTTGTTCGTGGTATTAATGTATCGGTGATTGACCGCAACATCGAAAATATCCGTGCGGCAGCCAAATTTGGTTTTAAAGTTTATTACGGTGATGGTATTCGTCTTGATGTGTTACGTGCTGCCGGTATCGAAAAAGCGAAATGTGTCGTCATCGGGATTAACGATACAGATCGTATTGAAAGTATTGTTCAGAATTTGAAAGATGCTTATCCTAAACTCCCTATTTTGGCGCGAACTTATGACCGTAAAACAACAGTAAGCCTGATTAAACGAGACGTAGACTTTATTGTACGTGAAACCTTTGAGTCTGCACTTACGCTCAGCCATGCAACATTAATGCAATTAGGTATCAATAAAATTGAAGCGGATGAAGTGATTGCAGAAGTTCGTTACTTAGATCAAGAACGATTGAATGAAGAAGTTTTGCATGGTTTTTCTACGGACATCATCCGAAAATATTGGATGCCGAAACCTTTCATTAAACCACATTCTGATGCTGAAGCACTAAACGAAGAAACGGCTGAGATTTTAGAAAAAGAAGATGACACCAATGACGAAGCAGCGGTTGAAACCCTTCTTCATGATGATTCTGAAGCCGAAAAACAAAAAGAAGTCGAATAATAAAAAAGCCCGATAAATCATTATCGGGCTTTTTGTTAGGCTTTCATTGTTACAATCCAGCAATTGTGGATTTGTTTATTACGCTCAAAATCAAGTGGTAAGGTTTTCGCTGAAATTTCGACCGCACTTAATCCCAATTCATCTAACGCCTCAAAATCCATTTTAAAACCTCGTTTATTGTTCGAGAACACGATGGTGCCGTTAGGACGTAAAATACGCTTAAGATTACACATTAATTTGATGTGGTCACGTTGAACATCCCAACTGTCTTCCATACGTTTAGAATTCGAGAATGTTGGCGGATCCACGAAAATCAAATCAAACTGGCGATCACATTTCTCTAACCACTGCAAACAATCTGCCTGAATGAGCTTGTGCTGCTTGCCTTCAATATCATTTAAAATCAGGTTTTGCTCTGCCCAGTTTAAATAGGTGTTTGACATATCCACGGTTGTTGTCGATTTTGCCCCACCTAATGCAGCATGCACTGTTGCGGAACCGGTATAAGCAAAAAGATTGAGGAAATCTTTACCTTTTGCCATTTCACCAACCATTTTACGGGTTAAACGATGATCTAAGAATAATCCTGTATCCAAGTAATCCGTTAGATTCACCCAAAGTTGTGCACCGTATTCATTCACATAGAAATATTCGCCTTTATTGGCCAATTTTTCATATTGATTGGTGCCTTTTTGTTTTTGACGGACCTTCAAAATCAGTTTATTGGTTTCAATACCAGTGACTTGTAAGGTTGCAGTCACTGAATCCAATAAACGTTGACGCGCTTTGTTTTCATCAATATTTTTCGGTGCGGCATACTCTTGCACCACAATATGATCGCCATAACGATCCACCGCTACGTTATATTCCGGTAAATCAGCATCATATAAACGATACGCATCAAGGCCTTGCTGTTTCGCCCATTTTTCAATTTTCTTGATATTTTTCTGTAAGCGATTCGCAAAATCCACCGCTACCGTTGAAGTGCGGTCAAATTCAAGCGGATTTTCAACCGCACTTTCTTTGCGTTCTGAAATTTGATAATTCTTCTGAACACAATCTAACGGACCGTTTTTCGCTTTAAATTGACGATGAGAACGCATACGCAAGCAATCAAGCAAGGTAGATTCACTACTGAAAATTGACGCATTCCAACCACCAAATTCATTTTTAAGGCGTTGTCCGAATACCGAATATAACGCAATCAAAGCAGGAGTTGTACCCAAACGCTCACCATAAGGCGGGTTACAAATCACCGTTCCCACTTCATCTGGACTTGGATTTTTTAATGCGGCGACATCACCTTGTTTCCACTGAATTAAGTGTGCTACGCCTGCATTTTGTGCATTCTTTTGCGCTTTTTTCAGTACGCGATAATCGAGATCGAAGCCATAAAAATTCGGTTTTGGATTTTGATTAAAATAAGTTTCTGCTTGCTGTACTGCTTCTGCTTTTACCTTATCCCAAGCATCTTGATTATGCCCTTTCCAGCAATCAAAGCCCCAATGTAAACGATGTAATTGCGGCGCAATTTGTGCTTCCATCTGTGCCGCTTCGATTAACAAAGTACCCGAACCGCACATTGGATCCACTAATGGTGTCCCTTTTTTCCAACCTGAACGAAGCACTATCGCAGCGGCTAAGGTTTCACGTAAAGGCGCTTGCCCGGTATCTTCACGATAGCCACGTAAATGCAATGCTTCGCCACTTAAATCAAGTGAAACAACGAGTTCTTCTTTATTTAAATAAGCATGAATTCGCACATCTGGATAGTCTTTATCCACATTTGGACGCGCTTTCCCTTGGCGTTCAAAATAATCCACAATGGCATCTTTCACACGCATCGCACCAAATTGAGTGTGGCGAATCTCTTGGTTTGTCCCGTTAAAATCAACAAAAAATGTGGATTTCTCATCAAAATAACTTAACCAATCCTGCCCTGTCACAATTGAATACAAGTCTAAATCACTATATACCTTGCCATTTACAATAGGTAACAAAATACGTAAAGCCAAACGTGACCATAATAAGCTGCGATAAAGTGTTTCATCATTAGCCTGAAAATGTACGCCGCCTTGTGCAATTTTACATTCCGTTGCACCAAGCTCTGTTAGTTCGACTTTTAAGAGTTCTTCAAAACCACGGGCAGTTGTGGCAAATAGTTGTTTCATGCGTTTTCTCGATAGGGAAAAATTGGGCGGATTATAGCATAGTTTTAATTAGGATTTCGCCTAAGGCGACCTACTTTTCTTTGCTTGTGCAAAGCAAAGTAGGCAAAAGAAAACACACCCCAATTAAATCGCTAATCCTCATTCTCTTTCAATTTTCTTTACAGAAATTTTCGAACTCACTTCGCTCAAACAAGCGAAAATTTCTTAAAAATTGAAAATCATTCGGGCGATTTAGATGGGGCAATAAAAAACAGCCTTAAAGGCTGTTTTTAAGATAGAAGCAAATTAGATTATTTACTTAAACATTGAGCATAGCTATCAGCGGTGGCTTGAAGGAAATTCGCGTAGGAATTTGGACCAAGCTGTACGTTATCGCCAATAGGATCTAAACGACCAACATTAACTTTTGTACTTTGTGCAAGCGAATCAATCACTTTTGGTGTGAATTGAGGCTCAGCAAAAAGACAATTTACATGGTGTTCTTCAATCTCTTCTTTGATGTGAGCAATGGTTTTTGCGCCTGGTGCCACTAATGGATTAATAGTGAAATAACCGGTTTGATTTAAACCATAAGCATCATTGAAATAACTATAAGCATCATGGAACACAAAGAAACCTTTATCTTTAAGTGGCGCTAATTGTGCTTTGATCTTGTCGCTTTGCTCAGTCAAAGTGCGGTTAAAATCGGCTAAGTTTTTCGCAATCAGTTCTTTTTTATCCGGGTGTTGTTCTGTTAATTTATCCGCGACTTTCTGTGCCACAATTTGGCTAATGGCTGGTGAATACCATAAATGCCAGTTCACGCTTAACCCATTTTCATCAACATCGTGGTCGTGATGGTCATGACCATGCTCGTGTTTATGATCGTGTCCATGTTTGTGATCATGTCCATGCTCGTGTTCATCACCTTCATGATAATGCTCATGATGCACTTTGCTTAAAAGCGGTTTAATTTCTGGAATATCAGAAATATTGATGACTTTTTTACTATCAATTTGGCTAATTGGTTTTGCTAAGAAAGCATCAATATCTTCACCAACCCAAAGCACTAAATCTGCAGATTTCACTTTTTGCACATCTGAAAGTTTTAAGCTGTAATCATGTGGAGAAGCACCTGCTGGTACTAAAACCTGTGTATCCGTCACACCGTTTGCAATAGACGATGTAATAAAACCGAGCGGTTTCACGGAGGCCAATACATCTGCATTTGCTATCATTGGAAGGGTTAAAAGTGCGGTAGAAATTGCACTCATTTTTAATACTTGTTTCATGTTTGTTTCCTTACTTTTATTGGGAATTATTCTCAAAGCCAACATAGACTACGCCTTTTTGATAAAATTGCAACATTCCAAATAAAAAAATGAAGTGATATTTCTTCATCTTGTTAAATACTTTCATTCATAAAGAAAAAGCAACGTTTTCACGTTGCTTCATTTCTTTATTTTAATAACTTATCGATTACCCGAGAAACGGCAAAAAATCCAAAAGTTGCGGTGATCATAGTTGCCGCACCAAAACCATTTGCACAATTCATGGTAGCTGATACTTCACAGCCCTCGCCCATTTTAGGGAAAATCAGAGGCTGGGTGGAAAACACCGCATCAACTGCAAACTTACGTTGTGGATTTTGAGTAAAATTGAAATCCTTACGTAAAACTGACCGCACTTTTGCCAATAGTGGATCTTGAATCGTTTTGCTTAAATCAGCAATTTGAATTTTCGAAGGATCGGTCTGACCACCTGCGCCACCAATGGTAATAATCTTGATTTTATTACGTTTGCAATAGGCAATCATCGCGGCTTTCGTTTTCACGCTATCAATGGCATCAATCACATAATCATAGCCACGATTTAAGTATTCTGCTTGATTATCCGGTGAAATGAAATCATCGATAATATTCACCACACATTCTGGATTAATCAGCTTAACGCGTTCTGCCATCACTTCTGTTTTAAGCTTGCCAATATTGCCACTCAACGCAGGAAGCTGACGATTAATATTGGTGACACAAATATCATCCATATCAATCATAGTGATCTGCCCTACACCGCTTCGAGCCAATGCTTCCACTACCCACGAACCTACGCCACCAATACCAATGACGCACACATGAGCCTGACGCAAACGCGCCAAGCCTTCTGGTGTGTAAAGTCGGCCAATTCCGCCAAAACGTTGTTCGTAGTTATCGACTCGAGCCATTATTGTAGTACCCAAACGCGTCCATAGTGTTTTGATAACCCCGCAATATGACCCGCTTGATCGCCAATACCACGGTATAAGTCAAAGTGGTGACCATTTACCGCACCGCCCACATCAAGTGCCACCATTAAGTGTAATTTGTGTGTGCCCATCCAGTTACCCTCATTATCAATATCCGGTACTTCAACCAATAATACGGTTCCTGAAGGAATTACATTACGGTCAGAAGCGACGGCTGCCATAGGCACTAAAGGCACGCCTGCAGAACCTTTCACTTCACCTGTTGGATCGTTTTTAAAGAAAACATAAGATGGGTTACGTTCTAACAATTCTCGTACTCGAGATGGGTTTGCTTTCCCCCATTCACGAATCGCTTGAATAGACATTTTTTCTTTTGGAATTTCACCATCTTCAACTAACAAACGACCAACCGCTTGATATTTATAGCCATTTTGGCCCGCATAGGCTAAATAATTTAAATTGCCATCACCGTAATCAACATAGCCACTCCCCTGCACGCCTAATAGGAAGTTATCCATCATTGAATCACTGTAAGCGAGCTCTAAGCCTTGTCCTGCCAATGCACCATTATAAATTTCTGCACGGCTATAACGTTTATAGCTTGGCATTGCATAAATTGGATGTTGATATTGACCTTGTGCAGTACGACGTGCATGAATCACTGGCGAATAATAACCTGTCATCAGCACGTTTTGATAACCATCAAAACCTTTCATAATCTGAGGATTAATGCCGTATTGTGCTAATTCATTTACATTTGCTCCTGCAAGCACCCAGTTAGTGATTTTGCCATAATTCGCCGCAAAGCGATTTGTTAATGAATTTGAATAATCACGAACATTCGTCAACTGTGTTAAAAAGTCACCTTGGTTAACGACCGCACTTTTATTCTCCACGGAAGCTACGGGACTTAAAATAGCTTGTTGATAAGTACGTCCACTATACTTTGCTCCGAATTTTTGTGGATCGTCGCCTGTCGCAGTACGCGGCAAGCTAGAATTATTTTTTGAAGAGACTTTACTTGGTGCCGATCCACATGATGCAAGTACTGAAACAGCCGCCATCACAGAAAGAATTTTTACGGCGAGATTTTGACGAAATTTCATTCTTATTTTCCTAAATTAAACTAACTAATACAAAGTTGCATACGCTATCAAAAATTCCCTTTTAGGACTAGCACTATTTCATAAAATGATTAATTAATATTCACATTGTTTATTTTCTTAACAAACGGAAAGTCAAATTCAGTTTAAATCTTGCAATAATTTTTGAAACGAGTATATTACGCGCCATCAGACGCGGGGTGGAGCAGCTTGGTAGCTCGTCGGGCTCATAACCCGAAGGCCGTCGGTTCAAATCCGGCCCCCGCAACCAAATTACAAAGCACCGAAATTTCGGTGCTTTTTTTGTTTTTAGATAAAGATAAAATTGAATCAAAATAAAAAGGCACATGTTGTGAAACATTATGCCTTTATCTATCAATCTTATTAGATTTGATACTTTGTCTTATCACCGATATCAAAATGCAATGGCATTCGCCATTTTTGAACCGCAAGAATCAATAATAATCCACCGACGATCAACGATAAAATGCGAGCAATCCAACCACCTTCAAATACCCAAGCAAACCAAAGTGCGGCGACAAATGCAGGTTGTAAATTTAACAGCGGTACTCTAAAACAGAAGTATTCTTTAAAGCATAAACCGCCCAGTGTGACCAATGCACCACCTAACGCTAATTCATGCCAACCTAAAAGCGCACATAAGAGTGCAAGCCATGTGGCAAATTGGAATGTTAATCGGAAATGCTTTAAATAAATATGAAGCGATGACGCACAACAAGTTGCCGCAATCAACACGGCAATTTGAGCCTGTTGAGGATACCAGGTTAAAGCCAAAATGCTAAATGCCGCAATGACAAAGCCTGCGCGATAAATAATGACGGTGAGTTTATCCCAAATATCCATTGGAGATTCAATATGTGGATCGGCCATGTGATTTCCCTATTTTTGATGATAAAAAGTGCGGTCAAAAACACTCTCATTTTTGACCGCACTTTACATTGAGATTATTTTAATCGATCTAAAATCTTTTGATGAATGCCACCAAAGCTACCGTTTGACATCACAAGAATATGATCCGTTGGTTTTGCTTCTGCCACAATCATATCTACTAATTTATCAACATTTCCTGTGTAATGTGCCGGTTGCACACATTGTCCTGCAATTTCAGCGACATCCCATGGAATATTATCTGGTTGTAACATAAACACCGCATCAGCACGTCCAAGCGCTGGCGCAATTTCATCTTTATGCACGCCCATTTTCATGGTGTTTGAACGTGGTTCTAATACCGCAAGAATACGGACACCACCGCCTACTTTGTCACGCAACGCAGTAAGTGTCGCAAGAATGGCTTCTGGATGGTGAGCGAAGTCATCATAAACTGTAATACCGTTTACTTCCCCTTTCACTTCTAAACGACGTTTTGCATTGATAAAGCTGCCCAATGCATGACATGCATCTTCAATTTTGACACCCGCATGGTAAGCCGCCGCAATCGCCATTAACGCATTGTGCATATTGTGCTGTCCGACAATATTCCATTTCACTTCAGCAACTTTTTTACCGTGATGGAATACAGTAAATTCTGAGCAATCATTAGTAATACGTTCCGAAAACCATTCTTTATCTTTACCAATAAACTGCTGTTCTGACCAACAGCCCATATTGAGGGTTTCTTTCACGCTCTGCTCATCTGCAAAAGAAAGAACGCGTCCTGTAGAAGGAATAGTTCGGATCATATGATGGAATTGACGCTGGATCGCGTGAAGATCATCGAAGATGTCAGCATGATCGAAGCTAATGTTATTAATGATCAAAGTTTTTGGATTGTAATGTACAAATTTAGAACGCTTATCAAAGAACGCCGTATCATATTCATCCGCTTCAATCACAAAGAACTCACTTTCCCCTAAACGAGCAGAGGTACCAAAATTCCCCGCAATACCACCGATTAGGAAACCTGGTTTTAACCCATTTTGTTCTAAAATCCAAGTCAACATCCCCGTTGTTGTGGTTTTACCATGTGTACCTGAAACTGCTAACACCCAACGATTACGCAATAAATGGTCGTGTAACCATTGTGGGCCTGATGTGTAAGGCAAGGCATTATCTAAAACATATTCTACGCAAGGATTACCACGCTTCATGGCATTTCCGACAATCACCATATCGGGTGCAGGCTGAAGTTGGGCCACATCATAATTGGGAATAATTTCAATGCCCTGCTCTTGTAAAAAAGTGCTCATCGGCGGGTAAACATTGGTATCGGAACCTGTTACTTTATAGCCCATTTGTTTGGCAATCATCGCGACACCGCCCATAAAGGTACCGCAGATGCCTAAAATATGAATATGTTTCATTGTTCTTCTCTAGTTGCTAAAAATGCTGACTATGATAAATCAACTCAAAGATTGAGTAAATAAGGGCTGTTTACATAAACAGCCCTCTTTCTTATTTGATTCGGTCAAAGCCTGCTTGAAGATCGGCAATTAATTCATCCGTGTCTTCAAATCCAATATGCACACGAATTAATGAACCTGTTAATTTACGCTCAATACCTGGGCGAATTTTCGCAATTTCTTCTGGTTGATTACATAAAATGAGCGATTCAAACCCCCCCCAAGAATAAGCCATTGTGAAAAGCTCAAAATGATCCATAAAGGCGGAAAGCTCTTCATCGTTTAAACGTTTATGTAATTCAAAAGAGAATAAACCGCTTGCGCCGGTAAAGTCACGCTTAAAGTTTTCATGACCTGGACAGCTTGGTAACGCTGGATGATAAACTGCTTTCACTTGTGGTTGTTCACTTAACCATTTGGCGACTTTTAAACTACTTTCATGATGTTGTTTTAATCGCACGCCTAAGGTACGAATACCGCGTGCTGTCGTATAAGCGGAATCAGCGTCAACCATTTGTCCCATTAAATAAGAATGTTCACGCAATTTATCCCAAGTACGTGCATTAGCCACTGCAGTACCGATCATAATATCAGAATGCCCTACTAAATATTTGGTTCCAGCTTGAATAGAGATATCAATACCGTGTTCTAACGCTTTGAACAGTACGCCTCCCGCCCATGTATTATCGATCATAATGACGATTTCAGGGCTCACTGCTCGAACAGCTTTAACAATCGCTGGGATATCAGGCACTTCCATCGTTAAAGAACTTGGCGACTCTAAAAATAAGACTTTGGTATTTGGCTGCACAAGTTTAGCAATATCAGTACCTATCATTGGATCATAGTAGGTCGTATCAATATGCATTTTTTTCAAAATCACATTGCAAAAATCTTGCGTCGGTTCATAGGCTGCCCCTGTCATTAAGACATGATCGCCTGTTTCTACAAAGGATAAAATAGCATTTGTTACCGCTGCGGCCCCACAAGGATAAAGATAACAGCCTGTGCCCCCTTCCATTTCACACATTAAATCTTGAAGCGCAAAGTGTGTTAACGTGCCACGGCGTCCATAGAAAAGCTCTCCCTTGTAACGATTTTTTGTGCAATGTTTTTTATCTGCAATAGTGTCAAACACTAAAGAAGAGGCACGTTGGACCACCGGGTTTACCGCCCCTTGAGTAAAACGTTTTTTACGTCCGGCATGAACCAGTGTGGTTGATAAAGTATGATGTTCTGACATATATTTCACCTGTAACTTAGACAATATTAATTAATTCAATAGATAAAAACAGCTGTTAAAGTGCGGTCAATTTTTTTAGAATACTAACCGAGTTTTTGCGTAAGCAAAATTTTTATTAACATTCATATAGGAATTATGACTATGGTATTAGTAACTCGTCAAGCTCCAGATTTTACTTCTTCTGCAGTTTTAGGCAATGGTGAAATCGTTAACAACTTCAATTTCAAAAAACACGTTAATGGTAAAGCTGCGGTATTATTCTTCTACCCATTAGACTTTACTTTCGTTTGCCCATCTGAATTAATCGCATTCGACCACCGTTATGAAGAATTCAAAAAACGTGGTGTTGAAGTGGTTGGTGTTTCTATCGACTCAGAATTCACTCACAATGCATGGCGTAATACCCCAACTGAAAACGGCGGTATCGGTGCAGTTAAATATGCATTAGCAGCTGACGTTAAACACGAAATTGCTAAAGCATACGGTATCGAACACCCAGAAGAAGGTGTTGCATTACGTGCTTCATTCTTAATCGACAAAAACGGTGTTGTTCGCCACCAAATCGTAAACGACTTACCATTAGGCCGTAACATCGATGAAATGTTACGTATGGTTGATGCGTTACAATTCCACGAAGAACACGGTGAAGTTTGCCCGGCTCAATGGGAAAAAGGCAAAGAAGGTATGAAAGACAGCCCTGAAGGTGTTGCTAAATACTTGAAACAAAACGCTGACAAACTTTAATTTTTAAGAAAAAGCCACATTAAGTGGCTTTTTTTATTTTTGTAGATCCTTTAAAATGAACCTATCTTTAACCAAAGTGCGGTTATTTTTATGAAATATAATATTCCCATTTTCCTGACGATTCTCCGAGTGATTTTAATTCCATTCTTCGTCTTGGCGTTTTATTTGCCTATCCCTTCTGCACCTTTTATTACCACTCTTATTTTCTTTATCGCGGGTGTCACCGACTGGTTTGATGGCTATCTTGCTCGAAAATTAAAACAAACAACTCGCTTCGGCGCTTTCCTTGATCCTGTAGCTGATAAAGTGATGGTTATTACTGCCCTTGTGTTAATCGTGGAATATCAACATTCTTTTTGGATTACTATCCCTGCTATTATTATGATTTCACGCGAAATCATAATCTCTGCTTTACGTGAATGGATGGCAGAATTGGGTGAACGTAATAAAGTAGCCGTTTCATGGATGGGAAAAGTGAAGACAACCTCTCAAATGCTAGCTTTAGGTGGATTACTCTGGCGATATAATGTCTATATGGAAACATTGGCAATCATACTTCTCTACTTGGCGGCAATCTTAACTGTATGGTCAATGCTCCAATACTTGAAAGCAGCGAAAGGTAGCTTATTAGATAACATTGAATTATAGAATTGGCTAAATTTTAAATAAAAGGTGCGGTTATTTTAATCGCACTTTTTATTTTTGAATTATTTTTAACCAATCAAAAACTTTTTTTACGAATTTTATTTGACACAATACGATAAATCCGTAAAATACGCCCCGTTGTTTGGCAACAAGCAAACGCGGGAATAGCTCAGTTGGTAGAGCACGACCTTG
>NZ_KV801824.1:81935-124271 GCF_001810545.1 Haemophilus sp. HMSC066D02
TCGAAGGTTCGAATCCTTCACGACCCACCACTTTAAATTAGCACCTTAATTGGTGTTTTTTTATGCCTAAAATTTAGGGTAAAGACTTTCCGGCTCTCTTTTCTAAAAAACACATAAAAAATAACCGCACTTTCGTACGGTTACTTACCTATATTCTTAAATGATTAGCCGTGATAACGTCCTACGCCTAATTCATCTTCTTTACGAGTACGACTCATCACTTCTTGTGGTGATTGCGCAATACGTAATCCCATTTGATCTTCAGTACGCACCACCTCGCCACGTAGAGAGTTAGTGTACACATCCGTAATCTTGATATCGACAAATTTACCAATCATATCTGGTGAGCCTTGGAAATTCACAATACGGTTGTTTTCAGTACGTCCTGTTAATTCCATAATATCTTTCTTAGACGGCCCTTCCACCAATACGCGTTGCTCTGTGCCAAGCATACGACGGCTATATTGTGCCGCTTGTTGGTTGATACGCTCTTGTAACAGATAGAGACGTTGTTTTTTCTCTTCTTCGGTTACATCATCTGGCATGTCTGCTGCAGGTGTACCTGGACGCGCAGAATAGATAAAGCTAAAGCTCATATCAAAATTCACTTGTGCGATTAGGTTCATTGTTTGTTCAAACTCTTCATTGGTTTCACCTGGGAAGCCTACAATGAAATCTGAGCTGATTTGAATATTTGGACGCACGGCACGTAATTTACGAATGATCGATTTATATTCTAACGCGGTATGACCACGTTTCATCATGGTTAAAATACGGTCAGAACCAGCTTGCACCGGCAAGTGTACGAAGTCTACTAATTCTGGTGTATCGCGATACACGTCAATAATATCGTCAGTAAATTCGATTGGATGGCTGGTGGTAAAACGTAAACGGTCGATACCGTCAATAGATGCTACTAAACGCAATAATTCCGCAAATGTACAGATACCGCCATCAAATGTCGGGCCACGATACGCATTTACGTTTTGGCCTAATAAATTGATTTCACGAACACCTTGATCGGCCAACTGCGCAATTTCAAATAATACATCATCAACAGGACGGCTCACTTCTTCACCACGGGTATAAGGTACCACGCAGTAAGTACAATATTTATTACAGCCTTCCATAATAGACACAAACGCGGTTGGGCCTTCTGCGCGGGGTTCCGGTAAGCGGTCAAATTTCTCAATTTCTGGGAAACTCACATCTACCACCGAACTTTTACCACCACGAATTTGGTTAATCATTTCTGGTAAGCGATGTAAAGTTTGCGGACCAAATACGATATCTACGTAAGGTGCACGATGACGAATATGCTCCCCCTCTTGTGAAGCCACACAGCCGCCCACACCAATCACTAAGTTTGGATTTTGTTTTTTTAATTCTTTCCAACGCCCTAATTGGTGGAACACTTTTTCTTGTGCTTTTTCACGGATAGAACAGGTGTTAAGAAGCAACACATCGGCTTCTTCTGGAATATCAGTTAATTCTAGACCATGAGTATTTAAAAGAAGATCGGCCATTTTTGATGAATCGTATTCATTCATCTGACAGCCCCATGTTTTAATATGTAATTTTTGCGTCATATTGCTTAAAAAATAAAGATTAGTAAAAAGATAAAATCGGTCGGCTATTGTACAGATTTGTGGGAATGCTGGCTAGTGTAAAATGGACTTTTACCCCTTTCGGTATAGAAAAAGTGCGGTTAAAATCACCTGAATTTTAACCGCACTTTGTTTAGTATCCTTCTTCCTCCATATTTGGCAGGAACGTTTTGTGTTTGATTCGTTTCACTCTCGTTTCAATTCGCCCATCTGGATGTAGCTCAATTTCACGCCAACCTGGTTGTAAGGTATCTAAAGCAAAATGGTTGCTGTCCGGCTTAAATTGAATGCAAGTCGCTGGTGTTGCCATGGTTTGATAACCTTGCCAATAGCCATCAACCTCTTGATGAATATGACCGTATAAAATCCCTTTTACATTGTTGAATTGAGCCAGAACCTCCGAGAATTCGTGAGCATTACGTAAGTTATGCTGATCAAGCCATGCTGAATTTGTTGGCAATAAATGATGATGCAATACGACTAAGCTATGACGTGCTGGATTTTCAGATAATTTTGTTTTTAACCAATCTAGCTGATAAGCGCTCAATTCACCATGAGGCACACCGAAAACTTGGCTATCTAACAAAATCACTTGCCAATGTTTACCAAGAAGTAAATGTTTTGACGCATTAATAGGCGATTGGCTTAAATGCTCGACCATTTTGGGTTGAAAATCATGGTTACCCGGAAGCCAAAATACTGACTTATTTAATGGTTTAACCATTTCAACAAATCGTAGATAACCTTCATCGCTACTATCTTGTACCAAATCACCTGTCGCAAGCACGACATCATAATCAAAAGATTCTGCCTGAATTTCTTTTAACACCTGAGAAAAACTTTCGTGCGTGTTGATACCTAATAAGTCTTTGCTTGTATCTTTAAACAAATGAGGATCGGTAATTTGTAATAATTTAACAACTTCACTCGCGGGTTCGTATTCAAATCTATTGTTCATGGGACTCCTATCGCCAGCGTTGCTGCAATTGGGCGTAATTTAATTGAAGCCATTGCAAGCCCATTACTGCAATGCCATTATCAATTTTGCCATCACACATCCATCGATAGGCTTGCTCACGTTTCATCACATGAACACGAATGTCTTCATTCTCTTCAGCTAAACCATGAAGTCCCTTGGCTTGCGAGCTATCTACTCGACCGACAAACAAATGAATACGTTCGACGACACCACCCGGGCTATCCCACACGCTTAAACAATGAGTGAGATCTTGAACGGATACGCCTGCTTCCTCTTCACTTTCACGCAAAGCGACTTCTTCAGGTTGTTCACCCTCTTCGACCATGCCGGCGATCAATTCTAATAACCAAGGGGAACGAGCTGATTCAGGTTGATATGCACCAATACGTACTTGCTCAACTAAAACCACCGCATCTTCTTTCGGATCGTAAGCAATCACTGCAGAAGCAGCACCTTTGACTAATAATTCACGTGTCACAACGCCACTTTCGCCACCAGCAAAAAGCTTATGTTTAAACTGTACTTTCTTAAGTGTAAAAAAACCTTTATAAACAGTTTCTTCATTAAGAACTTCTATATCATGCTGACTAAACTGTTGAATTTCTGACATCATTACTCTCCTAGTATCGAGGTCGCATAATACTCCCATAAAAAAATAAAAAAAACTGAACCCTCTATTTTTTTGTCGAAACTTTGAAGCCGGTCACAAAAAAAGAAAACCTATGATGATTTCTTATTCATCATAGGTTTACATTAAAAATTTATTTAAATTAACAAACGTGGCTGGTTATTTCCCCATCTGCCACCTTCGTTTTAATGGTGTCGCCTGTTTTGACTTGTTTCACACTCACAATAGCATGTCCTTTGGCATCTTCTGCGATGGAATATCCTCGCGCTAATACTTTTAATGGACTTAATCCATCTAACTTGCCACACAACGTTGCCAATTTATTTTGACGTTCCGTGACTTGACGATTCGCCCCTAAATTTAACCGCACTTGTAACTGAGCTAAATATTGGGATTGTTTTTGCAATCGATAAGGCAACGGATTTTGTTTTAAGCGCGCTGAAAGTGCGGTCAATTTTTGCTGCGTTTTATCCATTTGACGCTGCATCGCTAACAAGAGACGATGATGTAATTGCTCCGTTTTGGCTTTTTGCATCAACAATTGATTTTGCGGATGTTGATTTTGCAGGCGCAAACGTAACTGTTGTAAACGTTGTTGTTGATGACTAAAAATACGATCTAATGCCATCTCCAAACGCTGTTGCTTATAAGCTAACTGTTGAAGTAATTCCTGCTGATTGCGACTCACTAACTCCGCCGCTGCAGAGGGGGTTGGTGCACGTAAATCAGCCACAAAATCGGCGATGGTGACATCGGTTTCGTGACCTACCGCACTGATAATTGGTAAATTAGAACGGAAAATCGCACGTGCCACTTCTTCTTCATTAAAGCACCAAAGATCTTCTAAAGAACCACCACCACGACCGACAATCAATACATCCACTTCTTGACGCGCATTAGCGAGATCTATCATTTGGACGATTTCAGCCGTTGCTTCCTTGCCTTGCACTGCCGTTGGATAAATCACTACTTTTAAACTGGGATCTCGGCGAGCCAAAATATGCAGAATATCTTGTAGAGCTGCGCCAGTCGAAGAGGTCACAATACCTACGGCTTTAGCAAAGTCCGGTAAGCTTTTCTTCAAGTTTTGTGCAAACAATCCTTCAGCCGCCAATTTCATTTTGAGTGCTTCAAATTGCTGTTGCAATAATCCTTCGCCAGCAGGGTGCATAGATTCAATAATCAGCTGATAATCACCGCGAGGTTCATATAAACTAACATTTGCCCGTACCAAGACTTGCATGCCGTTTTGCGGACGAAACCCCACGCGCAAATTTTTCATACGGAACATCGCACCGCGAACTTGGGCATTTTCATCTTTCAGCGTTAAATACCAATGCCCAGATACAGGTTGAGTGAAATTGGAAATCTCCCCCGTAAGCCAAATCTGTGAAAAATTCCCTTCCAGCATTTGGCGGGCGGCGCTGTTCAGTTGGGAAACAGAGTAAATGTTTTCAGACATTATTCAATCAATACCCAACCGTCATCCAGCCAGTTACAAATCGAATCAAGTAATAATTCCATCGTGCTTTCAGGATCTTCTGTATCATTCACTAAATTATTTAAGAATGTCCAATCTAGCGCTTCACCATCAGAAAGACGTTTCAGCACTTCCGCTTCAATGACATTCACTTCATCTAACCATTCGCCATTAGCATAAATGCGGAGCGGATTTTCGGTGTAAAGCAATTTGCAGTTATTGTCCTGCATTAATACACCTTGTTCCTCTTCTAAAATTGACTGCACTTCGTCAGGATCGGACATTTCATCCGATACCAACATTTCATAACGACGCGAACTCACTGTACTGGCTACTGCTTGTTTGAACAAGGCATCAAAGGCTTCAGACTCTGCTAATTTCGCTAAGAATTGCTTTTTCATTGCTTGAATATTTTCATCTGCCAATTTGCCCGTACGCTGCTCTGATTGCGTTAAGCGTAACGGTAATTGGAATTCGCTTAAATTCAATTCAGGATCTTGATGACAAAACGCTTTATTCACGTTATCGAAAATATCTGCTAAATTCGGGTAACGCAAACCAAAAGAAAAGGTCAAACAATCATCTTCAGCCACACCATAATGTGACATACGAGCCGGAATATAAAGAATATCTCCCGGATTCATCACTTCATCAATCACCAATTCGCCCATGTCATCAAAAATACGAATCGGCTGATTCGGTTTAAATTCTGTGGAAGAATCACACCATTTACCTAACTGCCAACGACGATGACCATAGCCCTGCACCAAGAACACATCATATTCGTCATAATGTTTACCAACGGAACCGCCTTTAGGTGCATAGGACACCATAATATCGTCACGTTGCCATTGTGGAATAAAGCCAAACTTATTCCAAAGCTGACCAAGTTCTGTACTCCATTGTTCTAGATTTTGGACGAGCACCGACCATTTCTCCGGTACATCTGCAAAATCTTCTTCGGATAACGGACTGAAAAACACTTTCCAATTATCATCTGAAAAGGTTTTCACTAAACGCGCGGTCACATCTTCGCCTTGTGCTAATTCGATGATATCGTCAGGCTCAAATTGACCAACAATTTCAGGCAAACCATTACGAATAATTAATGGTTTTTTCTGCCAATAATCACGCAGGAAAATTTCAGGGGTAATGCCATCAGGCAGACAATATTGGTTGGAAAGTGCGGTCATTTTTTTACTCCTTTTCCTGTTTTTCTTGTTGAGCTTTTTCTTGTGCGGCTTTGGCTTGCTCTGCTGCACGTTTACGACGAATTTCTTTAGGATCGGCTAATAATGGGCGGTAAATTTCAATACGATCGCCGTCTTTTAATTGATCGTTTAGTTTTGCTGGACGGGAATAAATCCCCACTTTATTTTCACGCAAATCGATCTCGGTAAACTGTTGTAAAATGCCCGATTGTAAAATAGCCGTTTGAATCATTGTGCCTTCATCCACTTTGAAGGACTTCAAATAATAGCGATCCGGCAAGGCATAAGCGATTTCAATATTAATTTGTTTCATGTTTTATTCTGTCTTAATGAGTTTTCCGTTATTATAGCGGAAAAGTGCAGTCAATATTAACGATAAAATCAGGAGCACATCATGAATTGGGTATTTTTTGCTATTGGTTCAGCCTTTTTCGCTGGACTTACCGCTATTTTAGGCAAATTAGGGGTTGAAGGCATTAACAGCAATCTTGCGACATTTATCCGTACGATTGTGGTTTTACTCGTTACAGCGGGTATCATTAGCGCACGTAACGAATGGCAACTGCCACAACATATTGCCGCAAAACCATTCACCTTTTTAGTTCTTTCTGGTGTTGCTACAGGCCTATCTTGGCTTTGTTATTATCGCGCGTTACAAATGGCGCCCGCCTCTTGGGTTGCGCCCATTGATAAACTCAGTGTGGTTATTGCTATTATTTTAGGTGTAGTTTTATTAGGCGAACCTTTAAGTATGAAATTAGTTATAGGAAGTCTATTAATTCTCTCAGGTGTTTTAGTCTTAGCCTTATAGATTGAGAAATTAGCCCTTTTTCGCTACAATACGCCACTATTTTTATTCAAGTAGAAAACTATGTCTGAAATTAAACTCATCGTGGGGCTGGGAAACCCTGGCGATAAATATGCGGAAACCCGCCACAATGCAGGGGAATGGCTGATTGAGCGTTTGGCTCGTCGCTTTAATGTTTCGCTTAATGCAGAAAATAAATTCTTCGGTTATGTAGGAAAAACACTAATCAATGGCAAAGAAGTCCGTTTTTTAGTGCCAACGACGTTTATGAATTTAAGTGGAAAAGCCGTAGGCGCACTTGCTAATTTTTATCGCATCAAACCAGAAGAAATTTTAGTGCTACACGATGAATTAGACTTACCGCCTGGCACCGTAAAATTAAAACAAGGTGGCGGACATGGCGGACACAATGGTTTAAAAGATATCGTGGCTCAGCTTGGTAACAGCAACAATTTCTATCGTTTACGCATTGGCATTGGCCATCCTGGACACCGTGATTTAGTTTCAGGTTTTGTGCTTAACAAACCCGCGCCTGCAGAAAGAGAAGCACTCGATAAAGCTTTAGATGAAGCCACCGATTGCATTGAATTGCTTTTCAAAGAAGGCATGGTGAAAGCCACCAATCGCTTAAACAGTTTTAAAATTTAACTCAGAAGTGCGGTGAAAAAACACCATAAATTTTAACCGCACTTACGCTTACAATAAGGAAAACATCATGGGATTTAAATGTGGTATCGTTGGTTTGCCAAACGTCGGTAAATCTACCCTTTTTAATGCATTAACCAAAGCTGGTATCGAAGCGGCAAACTATCCGTTTTGTACAATCGAACCAAATACTGGCGTGGTACCAATGCCGGATCCGCGTTTAGATGCGTTAGCGGAAATTGTTAAACCTGAACGCGTATTACCCACCACCATGGAGTTTGTGGATATCGCGGGTTTGGTTGCGGGTGCAAGTAAAGGTGAAGGCTTAGGTAATAAATTCCTAGCTAATATCCGTGAAACTGATGCAATTGGTCATGTTGTTCGTTGTTTTGAAAACGACGACATCGTGCACGTTGCGGGTAAAATCGATCCATTAAGCGATATCGAAACCATCAATACTGAATTAGCCCTTGCTGACTTAGACAGCTGTGAACGTGCAATCCAACGTTTACAAAAACGCGCTAAAGGTGGTGATAAAGACGCAAAATTTGAACTCTCGGTGATGGAAAAAATCCTTCCTGTACTTTCTGAAGCAGGCATGATTCGTTCTGTTGAGTTAGATAAAGATGAACTATTAGCAATTAAAAGCTATAACTTCCTCACATTAAAACCAACCATGTACATTGCGAACGTAAATGAAGACGGTTTTGAAAATAACTCGTATTTAGACAAAGTACGTGAGTTTGCAGAAAAAGAAGGCTCTGTTGTGGTGCCTGTATGTGCGGCGATTGAAGCAGAAATTGCTGAGCTTGATGATGATGAAAAAATCGAATTCTTACAAGACCTTGGTATTGAAGAACCAGGCTTAAACCGTGTAATTCGTGCAGGTTATGCCTTATTAAATCTTCAAACTTACTTCACTGCAGGTGTGAAAGAAGTGCGCGCATGGACGGTTTCTGTGGGTGCAACCGCCCCTAAAGCAGCGGCTGTAATCCATACTGACTTTGAAAAAGGCTTCATCCGTGCAGAAGTAATTGCTTACGATGACTTCATCCAATTCAAAGGTGAAAACGGAGCAAAAGAAGCAGGTAAATGGCGCTTAGAAGGTAAAGACTACATCGTCCAAGATGGTGATGTCATGCACTTCCGCTTTAACGTATAAAAACGCTTCAGACCGCATAACTATGCGGTCTTTTTGTATTTATAAAAGGAAAAAACAATGTCGGATAAATTAAATCAACTCATCGAATTGTTAAAATTAGAAAAAATTGATGATCTTATCTTTCGCGGAGCCAGTGAAGACTTAGGTTTTCGCCAAGTATTTGGTGGCCAAGTCGTGGCACAATCTCTTTCTGCCGCGATGCAAGTTGCCCCGCCGGAGCGAGTACTCCATTCTTGCCATGCTTACTTTTTAGCACCTGGCGACAGTCAATACCCGATTATTTATGATGTAGAAACTTTACGTGAAGGACGCAACTTCTCTGCGTTACGCGTAAAAGCTATTCAACATAAAAATGTGATTTGTCATGTCACTGCATCATTTCAAGTACCCGAAGAAGGCTTCGAGCATCAATCAGCCATGCCGCAAGTGCCAGGCCCTGAACAATGCATTGATGAACACGAAATCATGTTAAAAGTGGCGCAGACTTTGCCTGAAAGCTTGAGTGAAAAATTTGCTCAAGAGCGACCATTTCAGATTCATAGCCGATATTTGAACAATCCATTTGATGGTCGAGAACTGCCGCCAGAACAATATGCTTGGTTTAAAACCAATGGAGAGGCACCACTGGATTTGCAGACTCAACAATGCCTCTTGGCCTATTTTTCTGATTTCCACTGTATTTTGACCGCACTTCACCCACATGGGAAAGGCTTTTTACAGAAAGGGATGAAAGTGGCTACAATCGACCACAGCATTTGGTTCCACCGCCCTTTCAATTTAAATAATTGGCACTTACATGCCATTGAAAGTAATAATGCTTTTGCTGGGCGTGGTTTAGCGAGAGGACAAATTTTTGCTGCAGATGGCACATTAATTGCCACTACACAGCAAGAAGGGTTAATTCGTTATCAAGAATAACCGCTCTTAAAACAAGGTGCAGACTATCCTTCGTAACCGATATCTTCGAAGGTCGGATTTTCTGCCCCTTGTTTAGCTAATTCATCACAAATTTCATTTTCACGATGGCCTGAATGGCCTTTCACCCACTGCCAATCAATGTTATGGGTTTGAATCGCCTGATCTAACGCAATCCATAAATCCTGATTTTTTACCGCTTTGCCCGTGCTCGCTTTCCAATTGTTTTTCTTCCAATTGTAAATCCATTGTGTGATGCCATTTTTCATATATTGGCTATCGCTATAAAGCGTCACATGGCAAGGTTCTTTTAAGCTATTTAAAGCCTCAATCACTGCTCGTAATTCCATGCGATTATTGGTGGTTTTGAAATACCCTTTTGAAATATGTTTTTCGTGCTGTTTATAGCGCAGGACAATCCCTATGCCACCGGCTCCCGGATTGCCTAGGCAAGATCCATCCGTAAAAATTTCAATCTGTTTTTGCATAACTAATTCGAGCTTGTGTAAAATAGGCAGTATTTTAAAGGAAACAGATAGGTAGAACAATGATAAATCCGGATCGCCAGATTGTACTGGATACTGAAACCACCGGTATGAACCAAATTGGTGCGCATTACGAAGGGCATTGCATTATTGAAATTGGCGCCGTGGAAATGATCAACCGTAAATATACGGGCAATAATTTTCATATTTATATTAAACCGGATCGTTTGGTTGATCCTGATGCTATTAAAGTTCATGGTATTACGGATGAAATGCTGGCGGATAAACCGGATTTCAAAACGATTGCACAAGACTTTATTGAATACATTCGTGGTGCCG
The DNA here is from genome assembly GCF_001810545.1 of Haemophilus sp. HMSC066D02. NCBI lineage: Bacteria > Pseudomonadati > Pseudomonadota > Gammaproteobacteria > Pasteurellales > Pasteurellaceae > Haemophilus > Haemophilus sp. HMSC066D02. Next base: position 92,195 of record NZ_KV801824.1, read on the forward strand.
AACTGCTGATTCATAATGCCCCCTTCGACGTGGGCTTTATGGACTATGAATTCCGTAAACTTGGGTTAGATATCAAAACAACCGACATTTGCCTCGTCACTGATACATTGCAAATGGCTCGCCAAATGTACCCGGGAAAACGTAATAGCTTAGATGCTTTGTGTGATCGTTTAGGCATTGATAACAGCAAACGAACACTCCACGGTGCGTTACTGGATGCGGAGATTTTAGCCGACGTTTATTTATCCATGACGGGCGGTCAAACCAGTCTATTTGATGAAGATCATGCGGATAGTTCAATTATCCAAGCGGGTGCTAATATGCAAGATCTTCAAAGTGCGGTCAATTTTTCGCAAAATTTAAAAGTGTTACAACCCACTGATGATGAACTCCAAGCCCATTTAGATTTCCTTAAATTGGTCAATAAAAAAAGCGATGGCAAATGTTTTTGGTCTATTCGTGCGGGGGATGAAACCTCACATTAATCGGTTATCTATTAATCAGATAAACATAAAAAAGAAAAAAAAGATTGACGGTTTTAACGTTCATCATTATTATACCCAGCACTTAGCGGAGTGGTAGTTCAGCTGGTTAGAATACCTGCCTGTCACGCAGGGGGTCGCGGGTTCGAGTCCCGTCCATTCCGCCAATTTAAAACTTGTCTTAATATACTCACGGAGTGGTAGTTCAGCTGGTTAGAATACCTGCCTGTCACGCAGGGGGTCGCGGGTTCGAGTCCCGTCCATTCCGCCAATTAAGCCGAGATAATGAAGCACCAGAAGGTGCTTTTTTTATGCCCGAATTTTACCTGCCAGCCAACATTCGCTATAATTAACCAAATTTACACTTTACAGAGATATTTTTATGACAACTCCTGTCGTTGCCTTAGTGGGTCGCCCAAACGTAGGTAAATCCACCCTATTCAACCGTTTAACCCGTACTCGTGATGCGCTTGTCGCTGACTTTCCTGGTTTAACCCGAGATCGTAAATACGGTCATGCCAATATTTCTGGCTATGATTTCATTGTGATCGATACCGGCGGTATTGATGGCACTGAAGAAGGTGTTGAAGAAAAAATGGCAGAACAATCCTTATTAGCGATTGAAGAAGCCGATGTAGTGCTTTTCTTAGTGGATGCGCGCGCAGGTTTAACGGCTGCAGACATTGGCATTGCCAATTACTTACGCCAACGTACTAATAAAACAACCGTGGTTGTAGCAAATAAAACTGACGGTATTGATGCAGACTCGCACTGTGCGGAATTCTATCAATTAGGCTTAGGTGAAATTGAACAAATCGCCGCATCACAAGGCCGTGGCGTGACTCAATTAATGGAGCAAGTACTTGCTCCTTTAGCGGAAAAATTACAAGAAAACGAAGCAGAAAATGACCGCACTTCTGATGAAGAAGAAAAAGATGAATGGGATCACGAATTTGACTTCGATTCAGAGGAAGATACGTCATTAATTGATGAAGCGTTAGACGAAGAGCTTGAAGAAGAACAAGATAAAAATATCAAAATTGCGATTGTAGGCCGTCCAAACGTTGGTAAATCGACATTAACCAATCGTATTTTAGGTGAAGATCGCGTGGTGGTTTACGATATGCCAGGCACAACACGCGACAGTATCTACATTCCAATGGAACGCGATGGGCAACAATACACCTTAATTGATACAGCGGGTGTGCGTAAACGTGGTAAAGTGCATTTAGCCGTTGAGAAATTCTCTGTCATCAAAACATTACAAGCGATTCAAGATGCAAACGTGGTGTTACTCACAATTGATGCGCGTGAAAACATTTCAGACCAAGATCTCTCTCTACTTGGCTTTATCTTAAATGCAGGTCGCTCGCTTGTGATCGTCGTGAATAAATGGGATGGCTTAGATCAAGATGTGAAAGATCGCGTCAAATCCGAATTAGATCGCCGTCTTGATTTCATCGACTTCGCCCGTGTGCATTTTATTTCTGCTTTACATGGCAGTGGCGTGGGTAATCTTTTTGATTCGATTAAAGAAGCTTATGCTTGTGCGACGCAAAAAATGACGACGTCCCTTCTCACCCGTATTTTACAAATGGCGACGGATGAGCATCAACCACCAATGATTGGCGGTCGTCGCATTAAATTAAAATATGCTCACCCAGGTGGTTATAACCCACCAATTATCGTGGTGCATGGTAACCAAATGGATAAATTACCGGATTCATACAAACGTTATTTATCTAATTATTATCGTAAGAGTTTGAAAATTATTGGTTCGCCAATTCGCTTGCTATTCCAAGAAGGTTCAAACCCATTCGCGGGTAGAAAAAATAAACTCACACCAAACCAATTACGTAAACGTAAACGCTTGATGAAGTTTATCAAAAAAGCGAAACGCTAATCTTAACAAACAAAGAGCGGTCAAAAATCACTGTGAATTTTGACCGCTCTTTTTATTGAAAAATAAATTATTCGTCTATAACCACTTTGCCAATATAGCCTAGATTACGATAACGTTGAGCATAATCAATACCATAGCCGACAACAAATTCATCCGGAATAGAAAAACCAATCCATTCAACCGGTACTTCCACTTCTCGACGAGAAGGTTTATCTAATAAGGTACAAATCGCCAAGCTTGCAGGATCGCGTAAATTTAAAATGCCGCGCACTTTTTCAAGGGTATAACCCGTATCAATAATATCCTCAACAATTAGCACGTGTTCATTGCGAATATCGCCCTCAAGATCTTTCGAAATTTTCACATCGTGATTACTTGTCATTCCGCAACCATAGCTTGAAGTTGTCATAAACTCCACTTCTACCGGTAATTTTAATTCACGCACGAGATCGGCCATGAACATAAATGAACCACGTAAAAGCCCAACAACAATCAGTTTATCAATGGCTTTTTGTTGATAAAAATGCGTAATTTCCGCGCCAAGTTCAGCTATGCGACTACGGACATCCACTTCTGAAATTAAAATATCGACGTGGTGTTTTTTCATGGTCTTTCCTTTTTAATTTAATCGTTTGCGTATTCTACAATAAAAAAGGCTGAAGTTTAAACCTTCAGCCTTTTTAACCCTAACGAATTTACTTTCTACTCTACCTGTTGGAGCAATCTGCAATCGCTGCTAAACAGATGTGCGTATAGTAGCAGAAAGAAATTACATGTCAATAAGAATTATTATCATTTTTAAAAAATTATTAATTTCCTGAAATTTTCATCTTATCTAACAAGATTGAACCTGTTTGAATATTGGATCGATGTTCAATATCATCTGCTACTGCCACAATATTTTTTAACATATCCTGCAATTGACCAGCAATAGTAATTTCAGCAACTGGATATTGGATCTCGCCATTCTCCACCCAGAAGCCTGCTGCGCCACGGGAATAATCCCCCGTCACAATATTTACGCCTTGCCCCATGACATCTGTCACTAATAAACCGGTGCCCATTTGACGTAAAAGTGCGGTCAATCCGCCCGTTAAATTTGGTTTCACAAGCCAGTTATGAATACCGCCTGCATGACCGGTACTTTGCATGCCCATTTTTCTACCGCTGTAACTGGTGAGCAAATAGGTTTGCAATACGCCATCTTGAATAATTTCAAGATCCTGTGTTCGCACCCCTTCGCTGTCAAAAGGCGTAGAGGCTAAACGTTTTAACAAATGTGGACGCTCACTAATTTGGAACCAATCTGGTAATACTTGTTTTCCAAGATGATCGAGCAAGAAACTGGATTTACGATATAAGCTGCCGCCACTAATCGCGCCCGTTAAATGAGAAATTAATCCAGTTGCTACATCATTTAAGAAAATCACTGGCACTTCACGTGTCGTTAATTTTTGTGGATTTAAACGCGCAATCACTTTTTTTGCACAATTCTGCCCTACCCAATCCGCTGAAGAAAGGGCATCAAACTCACGTGAAACTGTATATTCGTAGTCATTTTCAAGTTGATCTAGCTCGCCACCAATCACCGAACAGGATAAAGAATAGCGGCTAGATAAGTAACTTTGTAGCATGCCATGTGTATTACCATAAACACGCACACCGGTATGAGAATTAAAGCTTGCGCCATTACTATTCACAATTTTAGCATCGTATTCCAACGCTGATTTTTCAGCTTCTAAAGCTAATTTTGTAGCCTGTTCGACATCAACATTTGCACTATGATAAAGCGCTAAATCGGGTGCTTCAAAAGCCATTAGTTCTTTATCGGCTAGCCCTGTGCAATCATCTGGTGAAGTATATTTTGCAATAGCAAGTGCTGCTTCAACGGTATTTTTAATCGCTTCTTCACTTAAGTCTGAGGTAGAAGCATTGCCTTTTTGTTGGCCTAAATAAACAGAAATGCCTAATGCTCCATCATTAGTAAATTCAACATTTTCAATCTCTTGCAGACGGGTTGAAACCGATAAACCACTCACATTTGTCACACCGACTTCAGCGGTGGCTCCCGCTTTCTGTGCAGTTTCAATCGCAAAACTGACTGCATCACGCAATGTTTGCTCTTGAGATTTTAAAAGTGCGGTTAAATTTTCTGCTGTTTTCATGATGATAATCCTATTAAAAATTTGCGCCATTTTATCTTATTTTGAAAGTTTATGCTAAAATGCACCAAATTTTTCATAAGGTAATAGAATGGCAAAACGTAAGAAAAAAGAAGCCTTTGATTGGGAAGATGAAGACCAAGAAGAGATTATTTGGGTAAGTAAAAGTGAAATCAAACGAGACGCTGAGGATTTAAAACAGCTCGGCGAGAAATTGGTGAACTTAACCAAAGCAAATCTGACTAAGGTTCCACTAGACGATAGCTTGAAAGATGCCATTGAATTAGCACAACGTCTGCAAAAAGAGGCGCGTCGTCGCCAATTGCAATATATTGGTAAGCTCTTACGCTCAATTGATGCAGAGCCTATTCGTGAAGCTTTAGAAAAAATTGAAAACAAACATAATCAACAACAAGCGATGCTGCATAAGTTGGAAATCTTACGTGATGAATTAGTTGCGAAAGGTGATGTAGCACTGACTGATTTGTTAAATGAGCGTCCTTCTGCAGATCGCCAACAATTACGTAATTTGATTCGTGCAGCACAAAAAGAGAAGGAACAAAATAAGCCGTCAAAAGCTTATCGCGAGATTTATCAGATCTTAAAAACACTCATTTTAGAAGACTAAAATACGGCTATTTTTGACCACACTTTGTGTCAAAAAAGTGCTATGATTAGCTACCCTTTTAAGAAGGAAAAAACGTTATTTATGAATATTCGTTGGAATATTATTTTAGGTGTCATCGCCTTGGTTTTATTAGGCTGGTATTATTCGCTTAATCAAGATCATGGCGATTTACAAAGCCTAATCAAAAAACCTGATAGCCCAGAATACGTCGGTAATAAAATGGAAACGACTGTATTCTCGCCAGAAGGAAAAAAACAATATCTCGCGATTTCCGATAAGGTAGAATATTACACACAAGACGGTCATACAGATTTTATTTCGCCGTTAGTCTATCTTTTTGATGTCTCTTTGGACAATAAAGACAAGGAAGCGAAAACCGATAAAATTCAATTAGAAAAACAAAATTGGAAACTTAGCGCGCAAAAGGCAAAATTAACGAAAGATCAAATGCTCTATCTTGAAGGTGGCGTGGTTGCCGAGAGCCTTGACCCTTTATCTCGTCTGCAACGTGTTGAGACCGAAGCCGCAGTGATTAATTTAAAAACACAAGACATTACTTCCGATACACAAGTAAAAATTAACGGATTAAACTTTAACTCAAGTGGATTAAAGTTGGTCGGAAATTTACGTCAGCAAGTTGCAACTCTAAAGGAACAGGTAAAAACATATTATGAAATCAACAAACAATAAAATTCTGCTTTTAACAGCGTTAATGATGACTTCTTTATCTGCTTTTGCGTTAAAAGACGATACCAATAAACCGATCAATATCGTCTCAGATAATCAATCTTTAGATATGGAAAACAGCGTGGTGACCTTTACGGATAACGTTGTGATTACACAAGGTTCTATTTTGATTAAAGCCAATAAAGTGGTTATTACTCGTCCGCCAGAAAATTCAGGCAAAAAAGAGACCGTCGAAGCCTTTGGTAGCCCTGTTACCTTCCACCAACAACTTGATGATGGTAAGCCTGTTGATGGTAGAGCGAATAAAGTTCACTACGATTTAGGTACTGAATTTTTAACATTGACCGGTAATGCTGAATTAAAACAATTAGATAGCAAAATTAACGGTGAACGCATCACTTATGATGTGAAAAAACAACAGTTAAAAGCCAATGGTAATGGAAAATCACGTGTGCAAACCGTCTTAATTCCGACCCAATTACAACAAAAAGGTAAAAAATAACCGATGTCTGTATTACAAGCTGAATTTCTCGCAAAAAGCTACAAGAGCCGAAAAGTGGTTTCTGATGTGAGTTTAACCGTAAACTCCAATGAAATTGTTGGCCTACTTGGTCCAAATGGTGCGGGTAAAACCACCACTTTCTATATGGTGGTGGGTTTAGTGCGTCACGATCAGGGAAAAATCACCATTGATGGTGATGATATTAGCGTATTGCCTATGCATGAACGTGCACGTCGAGGAATTGGCTATTTACCACAAGAAGCCTCTATTTTCCGTCGTTTAACAGTCTATGAAAACCTCATGGCGGTATTAGAAATTCGTAAAGATCTCACTGCAGAACAACGCCGAGAGAGAGCGGATGAGTTAATTGATGAGTTCAATATTAGCCATATTCGTGATAGCCTGGGGCAATCTCTTTCTGGTGGTGAACGTCGTCGTGTGGAAATTGCACGCGCCTTAGCGGCAAATCCAAAGTTTATTTTATTAGATGAACCTTTTGCGGGTGTAGATCCAATTTCAGTCACGGATATTAAGAAAATCATCACGGATCTCCGTAATCGTGGCTTAGGTGTGTTAATTACCGACCACAACGTACGCGAAACCCTTGATGTTTGTGAACGTGCCTACATTGTTGGTGAAGGGAAAATTATCGCAACCGGCACACCGGAAGAAGTCATGAATGATGAGCACGTTAAACGTGTCTATTTAGGCGAACAATTTAAACTATAACCTATGAAATTTACTACATTGCTCTCCCCTGATGATATTCGTCAGGGGGTTGCTTTTTCTAGCAAGAAACGATTATTTGAATCTATTGCCACTTTCGTTGTGGAAAAACTTCACTCTGAAAATGGTGAACAAGCTTGTTTTGAATGTTTATTTGAACGAGAAAAATTAGGTAATTCAGGATTAGGCAATGGTGTCGCCATGCCTAAAGCTAAGTTACCTGCTACTGTGTCAGATAAGATCCTGACGGTATTTATGCAATTAGAAACGCCTGTCGAATATGATGCCGCCGATAATAAACCGGTGGATATCATTTTTGCTGTGCTCGTACCCGAAAATCACTGCCAAGAATATATTCCTGTTCTGGCAGAACTCAATGAAAAATTAACTGATAAAAACTTAATTAAACAACTTCGTTCAGCACAAAGTGCGGATGAAATTTGGCAAATTTTTGAATGTGCCGATCATTCAGAGGAATCTGAAGATGACACAAATTTAGATAATATTGCACCTCAAGAGGTATAACCTAACCAACTAACCATAAGGAATCACGCAGATGGAAATTATTATTATCAGCGGTCGCTCCGGTGCGGGGAAATCTGTCGCATTACGAGCTTTGGAAGATATGGGCTATTATTGCGTGGATAATCTCCCACTTGATTTACTTCCTCAGCTCACCAATATTCTCGCCAAAACTCAAACGGCTGTTGCCATCAGCCTCGATATTCGAAATCTTCCTCATTCAAGTGCCGATTTAGACAAAATCCTGACAGATATTCAAGCTACTTATTCCGTCAAAATCATCTTTCTGGACAGCGATCGCAGTACACTTATTCGCCGTTATAGCGATTCACGTCGTCTTCACCCACTTTCGGCTCAAGATCTCCCGCTTGAATCAGCGATTGATTTAGAATATCAGCAGCTTGAACCTTTAATTCAACATGCTAATTTTATTATTGATACCGCACCACTTTCCACTCATGCGTTATCTGAACGTTTAAGAGAAGTTTTACGCGGAAATACAGATAAAGAACTTAAGATCGTGGTTGAATCGTTTGGCTTTAAATATGGTATTCCGCTTGATGCCGATTACGTCTTTGATGTGCGTTTTCTACCTAACCCGCACTGGAGCCCAGAACTGCGCCCAATGACGGGGCTTGATGAACCTGTTGCACAATTTTTACTTGCGCATGATGAAGTGAATAATTTTATCTACCAAACACGCAATTACATTGAAGCATGGTTACCGATGTTAGAGCAAAATAACCGAAGCTATCTCACTATTGCCATCGGCTGTACAGGAGGTAAACATCGTTCTGTTTATATCGCTCAACAAATTGGTGAATATTTTCAAGCTAAAGGTAAGGATGTGAAGATTCAGCACAAATCCTTAGAAAAGAATAAAAAGAATTAATCAAACCATAAAAAAACGCAGCGACTTGCTGCGTTTTTTGTTAAACCACATATTGCTCAAAAATCTCGGGTAAATGTTCAATTAACGTTTCTTTTCCAGCCACGGTTTCATGCTGCCAAACCTGCAATAGCACATTTGGCTTAAATAATCGTGAGGCTTGCTCTGCCAACGGTAAATAGCTAATATGCCAAGGCTCTCGGCCAATTTTTTTACCTTCTGGTTGGCTGATAAATGGCAAAGCAAAATCAAAGTGCGGTAGATTTTCAGTGAGAAATTCACTAAGTTCAAAGAAATAGCCCCCCTTTTCATATTCCCAAGGTTCAAGTTGTAAAGATTGACCTTGAGGCAAAAGATCAGGATCAAAAATATCGATTTCTGTTCCCCAATGATGACGACTGCCACCTGGAAGCGATGACCAACGTAAAATAGCTTGTGCTTTTTGCCAATCATCTAATAACGCTAAATCTAATGGATTTCCCGCATCATCATGAACCTTGCGTTCACCGCTAAATTTACCATTCCAAATGAGTTGTTGACGTTCAAAATCACGAAAGCTACTCGCGGGTTGCAAATTAAAGTCATTTTTGACCGCACTTTGTTGCAATCCTTGAAACGCTTTCATTGCCTCTGCTTGCAAAAAATGATTCGAAGAATGAGGTGTAGGCAAATTGATCAAATGTTCACGAGATTTGCCGGTTAACATTTCTGGCGTTAATTTCATCTTACTTGTCCAATAAATTTACTAACATTTGATGATAAATTTGGCCGCACTTGGCAAGATCATCAACGTTTACACATTCATTCACTTTATGAATCGTTGCATTAAGCGGTCCAAATTCCACAACTTCAGCACCCATCAATGCAATAAAACGTCCGTCAGAGGTACCACCGCCAGTTTCGGCTTGTGGCGTAACACTGGTTGTTTGCTCAATTGCCGTCGTTAACGCATCTAATAATTTGCCCGGTTTCGTTAAAAATGGTTTACCCGATAAATTCCAATCGATACGGTGTTTCAAGCTATGCTTTTCGAGCATTTCTGCCACTTTCTGCTTAATGCTTTCGTCAGTGACCTCCGTACAATAACGTAAATTGAATTGCACATAAAGCTCACCAGGGATGACATTATTACTCCCTGTACCCGCATGAATATTTGCAATTTGTAAACTGGTCGGCGGGAAAAATTCGTTACCATTATCCCATTGATATGTGGTTAATTCCTGCAAGAAAGGCGCCGCTTTGTGAATTGGATTTTCCGCTAAATGAGGATAAGCTACATGACCTTGAATACCTTGAATGTAGAGGTTACCAGTAATCGAACCACGACGACCATTTTTAACCACATCGCCTAATGCTTTAGAACTAGACGGCTCCCCCACCATGCAATAAGTGATTTTTTCACCGCGCGCCATTAACGTTTCGACAACACGCACGGTGCCATCTTTCGCAGCAGCCTCTTCGTCAGAAGTAATCAACAAAGCAATCGTTCCTTTATGATTCGGATTGGCTTTCACATACTCTTCCGCTGCCACAATCATCGCCGCCAATGAGCCTTTCATATCTGCTGCACCACGACCATAAAGCATATCATCCACAATTTCGGCAGAAAACGGCGGATAGTTCCATTGCGTTTCATCTCCCGTCGGTACCACATCGGTATGCCCTGCAAAGGCGATGACCGGCTCACCACTGCCATGCTTCGCCCATAAATTTAACGTATCGTTGAAAGGCATCCATTCAATTTGAAAGCCGAGTTTTTCTAAACGTTCCGCAATCATTTGCTGACAGCCTTCATCATTTGGGCTAATAGAGGGGCGACGAATGAGATCTTGTGCCAAAGAAATCACTTTTTCTTTCATAAAAACTCCTAAGAAATACTGTTCTTTTAAGCAAATGCTGTACTATATTCTTTTTCGTTGAAGCCAATCAATGCCTTACCATCTTGCAAAATAATCGGTCGTTTAATTAACGTTGGATTTTCAGCTAATACGGAAAGTGCAGTGGACTTTGAGAGTGTATTTTTCACATTTTCATCAAGATTACGCCAAGTTGTACTACGTTTATTGACTAAATTTTCCCAACCAAATTGTGCTTCTACTCGTTGTAAGAATTGAGTATCTAATCCATCGACACGGTAATCATGCAATTTATGTTCAATACTATGCTCAGTTAACCACTTCAATGCTTTTTTCACCGTATCGCAGTTTTTAATGCCATAAACGATAATCATATTCTCACCTCTAAAAATAAAAAATCCTCGATTTCATTTAGAACGAGGATTTTAACTGCTACACGAATTAATCACAAATAGATTAACCCTATATAACTTATGCATTCAAAAGAAAAAGTGCGGTAAAAATCAACCGCACTTTTCAAAAGGGAAATTAGAATTCGTAACCCACGCCCACTTTAGCGCCATAGTTATTCACTTTAGTATCGTCAAAGCTACCTAAACGGTTATATTCTAAACCACCATTTGCATACACTTTGTCTGCTAATTTATATTTAGCACCCGCAACTACACCATAACCCACTTTTGTTTCAGAAGAACTTTTATAACGTTGTTCTGCGCGGTCTTCAAATTTGAAACGGTTAGCCGCAAGACGAGCACCAACATAAGGTTCAATTTGAGAGTTGGTATCGAAGTCATAGAATACTGTCGCGCCTAAACCTTGAACTTTAGTGCCTTGGAAGTTACCGTGATGAGTATAATCACCTGCTACACGTACATTACCTAATTTGTAACCTACTGCAACACGAGGCTCAACTTTAGTTTTGCTTGAGCCACCATTACTTAATTTAGTTCTTGAAAGGCCAAGATCACCTTCTGCATATAAACCTGCATTTGCAGTTGAAGCAACCGCTAATGCACCGACAACGATAGCTAATAATGATTTTTTCATTGGATAACCCCTGTTATTTGATTGAAAACACTAGAAATATACCACACTGCTTATGAATTTTCACTATGAAAAACCAATTTTCCCTGACATTTTCGGCATAAATAAGCAATTTTATCGCGTTGAATACGATTATGCCGACGAATCGTTAAATAATGAGTCTGACATTCACATTGATAGGTAAACATTTTGCCTTGTACATTCTCTACATCAAATTGATGGCAAGTATCAGCCGGAAGATTAAATAACTGTGTCATCACCGCTTTCCATTCCTGCCCATGCGGTTTCACCCGACCAAATACTTGATACACAATAAGATGGGCTAATTCATGCGGAACTACCTGACGAATAAATTCATCTGAGTTCTCAAGTAGCAAAGTGCGGTTAAATTTAATCTCATTTTTCTGCAAGTATGCGACGCCTGCCTTCATACCTCGCAAGTCATAACTGATTGTCGGGACTGGAAACTTCCTTTGAAAGTGATTTTCAGCGAGTTGTAATGTTTCTGCAAGCTTGCGTTGCACCTGCATTTTTAAATGCCGAAACTGAGTTTGAGATGACATCATCATACTAAGTAAACAAAAACCGCTAAATTAGCGGTTTTTATCATATACATTTAATTTACTTATTTTAGACCTGCTGCCGCACGTAATTCTTCAGCGCGATCTACTTTTTCCCATGGGAACTGTTCACGACCGAAGTGTCCATACGCAGCAGTTTGGCGATAAATTGGTTGAATTAAATTTAACATTTTAATTAAACCATAAGGACGTAAATCAAAGAATTCACGCACTAACTTAACCAATACTTCGTTTGATACTTTTCCTGTACCAAAAGTTTCCACCATGATAGAAGTTGGCTCTGCCACACCAATTGCATAAGAAAGTTGAATTTCACAACGATCTGCAAGGCCTGCCGCAACGATATTTTTTGCCACATAACGCGCAGCATAAGCAGCTGAACGGTCTACTTTTGATGGATCTTTACCAGAAAATGCACCACCACCATGACGAGCTGCGCCGCCGTATGTATCGACAATGATTTTACGACCTGTTAAGCCACAATCGCCCATAGGCCCGCCAATCACAAAACGACCAGTTGGGTTGATGAAATATTTTGTTTGTTGAGATAACCATTCGCTTGGCAAAATTGGCTTGATGATTTCTTCCATCACACCTTCGTAAATTTCTTTTTGTGACACTTCTTCACTGTGTTGTGTAGAAAGAACAATGGCATCCACTCCCACGATTTTGTTATCTTCGTATTTTAAGGTCACTTGACTTTTCGCATCAGGGCGTAACCATGCTAATTTTCCGCTTTTACGCACTTCTGCTTGTTTTTCCATTAAACGATGCGCATAAGTAATCGCCGCAGGCATCAAGACTTCGGTTTCATTTGTCGCATAACCAAACATAATCCCTTGGTCACCCGCACCTTGATCTAATGGATTCTCACGATCCACACCTTGGTTAATATCAGATGATTGCTTACCAATCGCATTTAATACCGCGCAAGAATTGCCATCAAAACCCATCTCTGAGTGTTTGTAACCAATATCACAAATGACTTGGCGAGTGAGATTTTCAATATCAACCCATGCTGATGTAGTAATTTCACCACCGACTAACGCCATCCCTGTTTTTACATAGGTTTCGCAAGCCACACGAGCTTTAGGATCTTGTTTTAAAATTTCATCAAGTACCGCATCAGAAATTTGATCGGCAATCTTATCTGGATGTCCTTCTGAAACGGATTCAGAAGTAAATAAATAGCTAGACATAAGTCCTCTTCTTTTGGATGTATTGACGTATAGACGTCTATAATACGCTTTTTTGACTAATAAGCAAGCATTCCTATCAAGTATTTTTGAAATGTGATAAGAAGAACCTAAGCTTTACGACAGAATTCAGCTCATTAATGCATAAACTGGGCGACAAACGCCCATTTATTTACCTGATTTTACTTCACTAAATCCAACATTTCTTGTGCATTCGCCAAGGCAAGCTCTGTAATTTCACTGCCGCCGAGTAATCTTGCAAGAGCCGGAACTCTCTCTTCTTGAGAAAGTGCGGTCATTTTAGTTTCTGTTTTATCATCAACGGTAAATTTCTCAACATTAAATTGCTGATGTCCATGACATGCTACTTGTGGTAAATGAGTTACACAAAGTACTTGGCATTTATCGCCTAATTGACGTAATAATTTACCCACTACACTCGCCGTTTTACCACTAATGCCAACATCAACTTCATCAAAGATTAACGTTGGAATCGCCGATTGATCGGATGTTAATACTTGGATCGCTAATGAAATACGAGAAAGCTCACCACCTGATGCCACTTTTGCTAGCGGTTGTGCCTGCTGTCCTAGATTACTGCGTAAAGTAAAGACGATATTATCTGCCCCATTTGCCGTCACTTTAGTTAAATCTGAATTCACTTCAATGAAAAATTCTGCATTTTCCATTGCAAGCCCTTTGATAGAATGTGTAACCTGTTGTGCTAATTTTCCTGCAGCTTGGCAACGACTTTCATGCAATTGTTTTGCTGTATGTTGCATTTTCTCAAAGGCGACTTTTTCTTCTAGAATCAGACGCTCTTCACTTTCTGAAAAATCTAAAAGTGCAGTCAATTCCGCTTTTAATTTTTGGTGCCACTCCACTAACTCTTCAGGTTTCACATTGTGCTTACGTGCAAGTTGTAAAGCTTGCCCCAAACGTTGTTCAATCTCTTGTAATAACATCGGATCTTGCTCAATATGAGAAGCAAGATGTTGAACTTCACTTGTCGCCTCTTGCACTTGGATAAGTGCATCATTCAACATTGTTTGAACGGAAACATATCGAGGATCTAACTTGCTTAATTCATCAATATACTGTGTCGCACGATAAAGCATAGAATCGATACTCACGGTCTCATTTTCACTGAGTAGCTGTAAAGCTGATTGTGATAACTGTGTCAGCTGTTCGCTATTTGATAGACGACGTTGATCCTCTTCCAATTCCAAATATTCATTTGGACGAAGCGCAAACTCATCCAACTCCTCAACCTGATATTGTAAAAGCTGTTTCTTCGCTTCATTTTCAGCAACTTTTTGTTGGAAGGTTTTAACTTGTGTTTGGAGATTTTTCCACGTGCGATAATCTTCTCGCATTTGTGCGAGCAAATCATGGTGATGTGCAAATGTATCCACCAACTGAAGTTGGTAGTCATTTTTCAATAATAATTGTGAAGCGTGCTGCCCATTAATATGAATAAGATATTGACCAATTTCTTTTAATTGAGAAGCCGATACAGGCGTGCTATTAATAAAGGCTTTAGAACGCCCATCAGCATTAATGACACGGCGTAAAATACAATCGGAGGGATTATCAGGATCCTGCAATTCTTGCTCTTGCAACCATTGATAAGCGGGGTTCGTTGGTTCAATAAAAAAGGAGGCGCAGATTTCAGCTCTTTCCTGCCCTTCTCGAACCATAGACGTTTCAATACGCTGCCCCAAGCATAACCCCAACGCATCAATAGCAATAGATTTTCCTGCGCCGGTTTCACCCGTGATCACAGACATTCCTTTCGACAATTCAATCTCTAATTGACGAACAATTGCAAAATTATTGATGGTAAGTTGGGTTAACATAAAAAATCTCCTTAACTGTATATCCATATATTATAACTGTTGCAATATACAGTAAAGAGATTTTTAACTTTTGGGATTAGAAATTTTTAAGCCAGCCTAATTTCGTGCTTAATACATTGTAATAATTATAATTTTTCAGGTGTAATAGGCGCAGTTTATGCGGGCTTTTTTCAATATGAACGATATCATCAGGAGAAAAATCTAGCGCAATTTGGCTATCACAGCCTAATTCCAACTGTGAAGTGTTATGTTCTGCAAAGCGAATTGAAATTTTACTATCACCATCAATCACCAATGGTCGAGAAGAAAGTGTGTGTGGGAACATCGGCACAAGAGCAATCGCATTTAAATTTGGCGTTAAAATTGGGCCGCCTGCGGAAAGCGAATAAGCGGTTGAACCTGTGGGAGTGGAAACAATCAAACCATCTGAACGTTGAGAAAAGGCAAATTTATCATTAATATAAACATGGAAATCAATCATGTGAGCAATTTTAGCAGGGTGAATCACCGCCTCATTTACTGCATTACCACTAGAAATAATTTCGCCATTGCGTTCAATTTTAGCTTCCAATAAAAAACGCTCTTCGACAAAAAACTCGCCACGTTCTAAACAAGCTTCAAGCTGTGCATAAGCATTTTTCGGGTCGATATCGGTCAAAAAGCCTAAGTTACCTCGGTTAATACCAATCATTGGAATATGATATTTAGCCAAAATGCGAGCACGCCCTAGCATATTGCCATCACCACCGATCACAATCACAAGTTGTGCTTGCTCACCAATTTGTTCAACTGTCGCTAAAACCTCTTCGGGCAAACCAAATTTTTCACCGACGTCTTTTTCCACTAAAACTTGATATCCTCGCTCTTTCAACCATTGATACAAGTTTTTATGCATTTGCAAATTAATATCGCGACGTGGTTTTCCCATCAAGGCGATGGTTTTAAATGATTTGACTAATTCATCCATAACTATGATTGCTCCCAAGTGCAAACTCACCGATTTCTGACCGCACTTGAATTTAAAATTTTTGCCATTATATTACATAGCAATTCAGTTTTGCTAAAATAGCACTAATTTTTGATTAATGGAGAAAAAAATGTCAGAACAAGCACAAAACTTAAATGAAGAACTTGTTGAAGAAGTGCAACAAGAAACCACATCAACGGAAGATCCATTAGAGGAAGCGATCGCTCGTGTACAAGAACTTGAAGAACAATTAAAAGCACAAGTAGAAGAAACCTCTAAAAAAGAACAAGATTTATTGCTTCGTACTCGTGCAGAAATTGACAATATGCGTCGTCGTAGCGAACAAGATGTTGAAAAAGCGCATAAATTTGCATTAGAAAAATTTTCAAAAGACATTTTAAATACCATTGATAACTTAGAGCGTGCGCTTTCAACACCTGCCAATAAGGAAGATGAAAGCATCAAAGCGTTATTCGATGGTGTGGAGCTAACCTTAAAAGAGTTACTCTCAACGGTGGCTCGCTTTGGTGTTGAACCTGTTGGCGCAGTGGGTGAAACCTTTAACCCGGATCTCCACCAAGCCATCTCTATGCAACCAGCTGAAGGGTTTGAAAGCAACCAAATCACCACCGTTTTACAAAAAGGCTATACCTTAAATGGTCGTGTGATTCGCCCAGCTATGGTAATGGTTGCAGCTTAATTTCTTTTCTATGACTTAAAGAGCGGACGATTTTTCGTCCGTTTTTTATTGCTAAAAAACTTGATTTAGATCAAATTTATTAAAAAATAATTTGAGAATAATTCTCAACAAAAACACTCTTTCTTGCCAGATTTAACAAGGTTTCGACTCAATTTTAACCATCAAAAACTGACAAATAACACTACATATTGTGTGTTGATCTATTAAATAAAACTATATATAGTGCTTTCGATTTTTTTCATAGCTACCTTACAGGAGTCATAAAATGAACGCTTTCTTTGTGATTAAGCGTGATGGTTCACGAATTGGGTTTGACCTACAACGTATTACTAATGCAATCAAAAAAGCAGCAAGTGCGGTTAATATTGTTGATGACATGTATATCCATGATCTGAGCCAGCAGATTAATACTGAAATTTTTAGTCATTATCAGCATGAAATTGATATCAACCAGATTCAAAAAATTGTTGAAAATCACTTAATGACAAGCAAGTATCCACAAATTGCACGTGCTTATATTGAATATCGTCACGATCGCGACCTGGCACGTGAAAAACGCAGCCAATTAACCAAAGAAATTGAAGGGCTGATTGAGCAAAGCAACGTGGAATTGCTTAATGAAAACGCAAATAAAGATGCGAAAGTTATCCCTACCCAACGTGATTTACTGGCAGGTATTGTGGCAAAACATTATGCTAAACGTCATATTCTGCCAAGAGATGTTGTTGAAGCCCATGAAAAAGGGGAAATCCACTATCACGACTTAGATTACGCGCCATTTTTCCCGATGTTTAACTGCATGCTCGTTGATCTAAAAGGCATGCTTTCACATGGTTTTAAAATGGGCAATGCCGAAATTGAACCACCGAAATCTATCAGCACGGCAACAGCCGTTACCGCACAAATTATTGCTCAAGTAGCCAGCCATATTTATGGCGGTACAACCATTAATCGCATTGATGAAGTGCTTGCACCTTATGTTCAACTCAGCTTTGAAAAACATTTGAAAAATGCCGCCCAATGGCAAATTCCGGATGCTGAAGGTTATGCAAAAGCGTTGATTGAAAAAGAATGTTTTGATGCGTTTCAATCCCTTGAATATGAAGTTAATACGCTCCATACGTCAAATGGCCAAACGCCGTTTGTTACCTTTGGTTTTGGCTTAGGCACAAGTTGGCAAGAACGTTTAATTCAGCAATCAATCTTGAAAAACCGTATTCGTGGCTTGGGTAAAAATCATAAAACACCGGTCTTCCCTAAACTGGTCTTTACCATTAAAAAAGGTGTGAACCAAAACGAACAAGATCCGAACTATGACATTAAAAAACTGGCATTAGAATGTGCTTCAAAACGCATGTATCCAGATATTTTAAACTATGATCAAGTGGTTAAAGTTACAGGCTCATTCAAAGCGCCAATGGGTTGTCGTAGCTTCTTGGGTGCTTATGAAGAAAACGGCCATGAAGTGCATGATGGTCGCAATAATTTAGGCGTGGTAAGTCTGAATCTGCCTCGCATTGCTCTTGAAGCACAAGGAAATGAAGAAAAATTCTACCGCACTTTAGATGAACGCTTAGCCCTCGCAAAGAAAGCCTTGCTTACCCGTATTGCTCGCTTAGAAAATACCAAAGCCCGTGTCGCGCCAATTCTCTATATGGAAGGCGCTTGCGGCGTTCGACTAAAAGCCGATGATAATGTTGCGGATATTTTCAAAAATGGACGAGCATCAATTTCTTTAGGCTATATTGGTATTCATGAAACCATCAATGCGCTGTATAAACAAGGGCATATTTTTGACGATGAGCAACTACGTGAAAAAGGTATTGCGATTGTGCGTCGTTTAAATGAAGCAGTAAAACAATGGCAGAAAGAAACGGGTTATGCATTTAGCCTTTATTCCACACCAAGTGAAAACTTGTGCGATCGTTTCTGCCGTTTAGATACCAAACAATTTGGTGTCATTGACGGCGTTACCGATAAAGGCTACTACACTAACAGCTATCACTTAGATGTAGAGAAAAAAGTGAATCCATACGATAAATTAGACTTTGAAATGCCTTATCCTGAATTAGCGAGTGGCGGCTTTATCTGTTATGGCGAATACCCAAATATTCAACATAACCTGAAAGCACTCGAAGATGTATGGGATTATAGCTACGATCGCGTGCCTTATTACGGCACTAATACGCCAATTGATGAATGTTATGAATGTGGTTTTACAGGAGAGTTTAATTGCACAAGTAAAGGCTTTGTCTGTCCGAAATGCGGTAATCATGACAGTGCAAAAGTCTCCGTGACCCGACGGGTTTGTGGTTATCTCGGCAGTCCTGATGCTCGTCCATTCAATGCGGGCAAACAGGAAGAAGTAAAACGCCGTGTAAAACATCTATAATGGTCATTTCGTTATTATGATAAAATAGCTCATCAGAAATGAGCTATTTTTATTTCAATAAATAAGGAAGAATCATGCCAACACTTAGTCAAATCACACAATCCATTATGCAAGACCCCGACAATCAATCTTTTACGTCACAAGGCATTGAACCGCTTTTTGCTGCACCAACGACAGCTCGCATTAACATTGTCGGACAAGCCCCTGGAATTAAAGCCCAAGAAAGTCGTTTATATTGGAATGATAAAAGCGGTGATCGCCTACGTGAATGGCTCGGTGTGGATCGCGATACCTTCTATCATTCTGGTTTGTTTGCTGTCATCCCGATGGACTTTTATTACCCTGGAAAAGGCAAATCCGGTGATTTACCACCGCGCAAAGGCTTCGCAGAAAAATGGCATCCGCTAATTCTCGCTAATTTGCCTAATATTGAGCTGACGATTCTTATTGGACAATATGCACAAAAATACTATTTGCCAGAAAATAACCTTAATGTCACTGAGACGGTTCACCATTTTCGTGATTTTCTTCCTCACTTTCTTCCGCTTGTTCACCCTTCTCCACGTAACCAAATTTGGCTCAAGAAAAATCCATGGTTTGAACAAGAGATAGTGCCAACATTGCAAAAGCAAGTGAAAGCGATTTTATCTCGTTAAACAAATATTCCACTCATAAAGTGCGGTCAAAAATCAGGAGGTTTTTGACCGTACTTTGCTTTAATACTAATCAATTTTTAGTATGCATTATTTTCTGATTAATTACTCTTGTGCTACAATCGGCGGCCATAAAAAATATAAGGAGAAATATGCAATCAATCCCCGTCACCAATTCTCAACGAAAAGCATGGAATAAACAAACCATTATATTCCTCTTTGATGTCGCGCTATTTTTTATTTTACTTAATACCCTTCCTTTTGAACCTGCGGCAAACAAAGGATTATCTTTACTCGCGTTTGTAGCTATTTTATGGCTTACCGAAGCCGTCAGTGTAACGATCACTGCATTGTTCGTGCCTATTTTATCTGTTCTGTTAGGATTGGCTAATAGTCGTGAAGCGCTTGTTGCCTTTGCGGATCCGACCATTTTCTTATTCTTTGGTGGTTTTGCCCTTGCTACTGCATTAAATGTGCAAAAAATTGACAAAATGATTTCGAATAAAATCATGCAATTAGCGAAAGGTCGTCTCTTTGTTGCGGTGCTTTACCTCTTCTTAGCAACAGCATTTTTATCCATGTGGATGAGTAATACGGCCACTGCGGCGATGATGATCCCGCTTTCAATGACCATTTTAAGTCAGTTAGACCGTAATAAAGATCACAATACTTACGTATTCGTGTTATTAGGGATTGCCTATAGTGCCACCATCGGAGGGATGGGAACACTTGTGGGAAGCCCACCTAATGCGATTGCAGCCTCCCAACTTCATTTAGGTTTTGCTGACTGGTTAATGTATGGCACGCCAGTCATGTTAATTTTATTCCCGCTTATTATTGGTTGGTTATATATTGTATTTAAACCCAAATTAGACCTTCGTTTTGCTGCTGAATTTGAAAAAATTCACATGACTAAACAACGTGTATTAACGTTGGTTATTTTTATCACCGTAGCGATTCTTTGGATTTTTGGTGGCTACATCAACCCTATTCTTTCTCAATTATTAGGTTTACCAAAACCAATTGGCAGCTTTGACAGTATGGTTGCGCTCTCAGCAGCAATTGTCATCTGTGTAACCGGTATCGCAAGCTGGAAAGAAGTGCAAGAAAATACAGAATGGGGCGTGTTATTCCTCTTCGGTGGCGGCTTAACCTTAAGTTCTGTACTCACCCATTCAGGTGCAAGTAAAATCATGGCAGATGGTATAGTCTTCATTATTGAGGGTGGCCACTACTATGTGATGGCATTAATTGTTGCTGCCTTTATTGTCTGCTTGACTGAATTTACCTCAAACACTGCAAGTGCAGCTTTACTGGTTCCAATCTTTATTTCCATCGCACAAGCACTGAATATGCCACCGCTTGGTTTTGCGATGATTATCGGCCTCGGAGCATCTTGTGCCTTTATGATGCCGGTTGGTACCCCACCGAATGCGATTGTGTACTCGACAGGTTTTGTTAAACAATCCGAAATGATCCGCGTGGGTAAATTTATTGATTTAACCTGTATGCTAATTATCGGGACAATTGCTTATATCTTCTGGATGTAACCTTTAAAACCTAATAAGTGCGGTTAAAAACAAGATGATTTTTAACCGCACTTTTTTATTTTATTACGCAAACGTTTGCCTCAAATCAAAATTAACGTATAATTCGCACAATTTTTTTACTTAGGGAAACCAAATGAATAACAACCTGCTCTATACGGTGGAAGACAAACCACCTTTCGGATTGAGTTTACTCCTTGCTGCACAACATTTACTTGCCGCACTCGGGGGAATTATTGCTGTACCATTGGTCATTGGTAACGTCTTAAAATTACCTACCGAAGATACCATTACGCTAGTGAATGCTGCGCTTTTAATTTCTGGCGTGGTGACCGTTATTCAATGTAAAGGCTTGGGGCCTGTGGGCATTCGTTTGCCAAGTGTGATGGGAACCAGTTTTACTTTCGTTGCCGCAGCACTGGCCATTGGTTTTAGTGAATATGGCATTGCGGGTATCTTAGGCGCATCTCTGGTTGGCTCATTAGTGATGATTATCGGCAGCTTCTTTATGCCGTATATTCGTAAATTATTCCCACCGATTGTAACCGGTACCGTTGTCATGATGATCGGTTTAAGCCTGATTCCTGTTGCCGTTGACTGGTTCGCGGGTGGTCAACGTGGTGATGCGAATTATGCTACGCCAGAAAATTTAATGATGGCGAGCTTTGTATTAGTCATCGTGGTCGCTCTCGTACAATGGGGTAAAGGGATTTTCTCTGCTGCCGCCATCGTTATTGGGATGATGACTGGTTATCTCGTTTGTTTAGCCATGGGCTGGGTAAGCTTTGAAGGCGTAAAACAAGCACAAACTTTCGCGATTCCACAACCACTACACTTTGGCTTAGCCTTCCCAATTTCAGGCATTATCGGCATGTCCATTGCGTACTTAGTCACGATTGTTGAATCAAGCGGTAACTTCTTAGCGCTAGGTAACGCAACCAAAACCGAAATCACCGGCAGACATTTACGCGGTGGGGTTTTAGCTGATGGTTTAGGATCTGCCTTAGCCGCTATTATGTCCACCACACCATTCTCTTCATTCTCACAAAACATTGGTGTCATTTCTCTAACTGGCGTGGCTAGCCGTCACGTGGTTGCGCTAACCGGTGTACTTCTAGCGCTAGCGGGCTTATTCCCTGTATTCGGTGCATTAATTGTATCAATTCCATTACCAGTATTAGGTGGTGCAGGCTTAATGATGTTCGCGATGATTATCGCCGCGGGTATCCAAATGTTGGATAAAGTGGCACGTAGCAAACGCAATGGTTTAATTATCGCGATTTCCATTGGCTGTGGCTTAGCCGTGACGACTCGTCCAGAATTGCTTGATAAATTACCGCACTTTTTCAAAGAAGTGCTCGGTTCAGGCATTACCGTAGGTTCATTACTTGCCTTAATTCTTAACCTCGTGCTTCCAGAAGATAAAGTGGAAGAAACAAAAGAATAAAAATAGATAGCGAATAAGGGCAGATTAACGCTGCCCTTTTCTTTTCCTGTAAAACATTTCTAAAACTAACCGCACTTTGTTAAAATCAGGCATCATTTTCCATTTATCAAGGAATAAAAATGGCAGATTTACCTTTTTTAGTTGAACTCAACGAACAAAACCTTACCGAAACGTTGCAACGTTCCGTCGAAACCCCGCTTGTCATTAACTTTTATGCGCCAAGCCATAAAGAATCGGCAGATTTTGCCAATGTATTACAGCGTGTTGCAGAACAACACCAAGGGCAATTTATTCTCGGCTTAGTCAATTGTGAAACGGAGCAAATGATTGCTGCTCAATTTCGTATTCAAGCGTTGCCAACGACTTACCTTTTCAAAGAAGCACAAGCATTAGATGCGTTCCCAGGTGCATTAGATGAAACCAACTTATTACAACGTTTAAGCGCCATTTTGCCAAAAGAAGAAGATTTAAAATTCCAAAAAGCCTTGGATTTTTTACAAGTGGAAGATTACGACTCTGCTCTTCCATTATTGAAAGAAGCCTGGGAACTTTCGGATAAGAAAAACAGCGATGTCGCATTACTTTATGCGGAAACCTATATTGCCATGAAGAAAACGGAGCCTGCTGCAGATATTTTAGCGCAAATTCCGATTCAGGATCGCGACAGCCGTTGGCATGGCTTACAAGCGCAGATTGACCTTTTAATTAAAGCGGCTGATACACCAGAAATTCAGCAATTACAAGCGGATTATGCGAAAAATCCAACGCCTGAAATTGCGTTGAAATTGGCAGTTCAGCTACATCAAGCCAACCGAAACGAAGAAGCATTGGATTTATTATTTAGCATTCTTAAACAAGATCTTTCTGCAGAAAATGGTGAAGTGAAACAACAGTTTTTATCTATTTTATCAGCCATTGGCAATGCAGATCCTATCACCAATAAATATCGCCGATTGCTGTATTCATTGCTTTACTAATACGATCAACTATTTTTTTATGCATGAAGGCTTTATAATGAACGAATTCCAAAAGCCTCATGCTTTATTTTATAAACAAAGGATTCTTTATGTCAGACGTTAAACACAGCAAATTATTAATTTTAGGTTCAGGTCCTGCAGGTTATACCGCCGCTATTTATGCCGCACGTGCAAACTTAAAACCTGTTTTAGTGACCGGTCTTCAACAAGGCGGTCAACTTACCACTACTGATGAAATTGAAAACTGGCCAGGTGATTTTGAAATGACCACTGGTCCAGGTTTAATGCAACGTATGTTGCAACACGCCGAAAAATTTGAAACCGAAATCGTGTTTGATCATATTAATAAAGTCGATTTATCTTCTCGCCCGTTCAAACTTTATGGCGATATGCAAACCTTCACATGTGATGCGTTAATCATCGCAACAGGGGCATCAGCACGTTATATCGGATTAGAGTCAGAAACCGCGTATAAAGGCCGCGGCGTTTCAGCTTGCGCAACCTGTGATGGCTTCTTCTATCGTAATAAACCGGTTGCCGTTGTCGGTGGTGGGAATACTGCCGTTGAAGAAGCACTTTACTTGGCTAACATTGCGTCTGAAGTGCATTTAATCCACCGTCGTGATAGTTTCCGTGCAGAAAAAATCTTAATCGATCGCTTATACAAAAAAGTCGAAGAAGGCAAAATCGTGCTTCATACTGACCGCACTTTGAATGAAGTGTTAGGCGATAACATGGGCGTAACAGGTGTACGTTTAGAAAACGTAAAAACCGGCGAAAAAGAAGACGTGAAATTAGACGGTTTATTTATTGCTATCGGTCATGCGCCAAACACTGAAATCTTCCAAGGCCAGCTTGAACTTAATAACGGTTATATCGTTGTCAAATCAGGTCTTGAAGGCAATGCAACAGCGACCTCTGTGGAAGGTGTGTTTGCTGCAGGTGATGTGATGGATCACAACTATCGCCAAGCCATTACTTCAGCGGGTACAGGCTGTATGGCTGCATTAGATGCTGAACGTTATTTAGATGCTCAAGAATAAATAAATTTCCTTATTTATTTCCCCCTCTTTAGCCAAGAGGGGTTAAGGGAGATTTTAAAGAATCAATTTTGTATCAATAAACTCGCCCTTCAAGCTCCCTCTCAATAGAGAGGGAGAACTTTTTAAATACTAACTCTACAAATCTATGGACAAACTTCGCCAAAAATATTTACAAAAATGGCTTCGTGCGCAGCAACAACCTGTAAAAAAATTAATGCGCACCAATATTGCCCTTGCCACACTTTCCTCCTTAATTCTTGTGGCTCAAACCTATTTTCTTGCGACCTTGCTCGACAAGCTGATTATGCAAAATGTCGATCGCACTGAACTGATTCCATATTTTATTGCATTAATCATTACTTTTGCTTTGCGTGCGGTCATTTTATGGCTACGCGAAAAAATTGGCTTTAAAGCAGGTCGATTACTACGCAACCATATGCGCCAAAAGATCTTAGACAAAATCCACCAAGTGGGACCTGCGACTATCAATAACAAACCCGCCGGAAGCTGGGCAAGTATCATGCTTGAACAAGTGGAAAATCTGCATAACTTCTATGCGCGCTTCTTACCACAACAAAGTTTGTCTGCCATTGTACCAATGGTGATTTTAATTGCTGTATTCCCGCTCAACTGGGCAGCTGGACTGATTTTGATGGTCACTGCACCACTTGTACCAGTTTTTATGATTCTGGTAGGGATTGCGGCGGCAGACAGTAGCCAAAAAAATATGGCGACCCTTTCTCGCTTAAGTGCTCAATTCTTGGATCGCTTACGCGGTTTAGAAACCTTGCGTCTTTTCAACCGCACTTCAGAACAAACTCAACATATTGAAAGTACAACGGAAGACTTCCGTGAAACGACCATGACAGTACTTAAAATGGCCTTTCTCTCTTCTGCCGTGTTAGAGTTTTTCACCTCTATTTCCATTGCTTTAATGGCGGTGTACTTTGGTTTTAGTTATTTAGGGCAAGTCGAATTTGGTACTTATGGCACCACGCTGACCTTATTTACCGGCTTTTTCTGCTTAATTCTGGCGCCAGAGTTTTATCAACCATTGCGAGATCTCGGGACTTACTATCACGATCGTGCAGCAGGTATTGGTGCTGCTGATGC
Source organism: Haemophilus sp. HMSC066D02 (assembly GCF_001810545.1). NCBI lineage: Bacteria > Pseudomonadati > Pseudomonadota > Gammaproteobacteria > Pasteurellales > Pasteurellaceae > Haemophilus > Haemophilus sp. HMSC066D02. The sequence continues at coordinate 118,071 of NZ_KV801824.1, forward strand.
TATTGTCGATTTCTTAGAAGCCGATTATTTAATTGCCCATCAAGGCAATGAACAAATTCCAGCACAAAGTGCGGTCGAAATTCAGGCTGAAAATTTAGTGGCGCTTTCGCCACAAGGTCAACCATTAACGAAGCCTCTTTCATTCCATATTCCGAAAGAAAGCCATATTGCTCTTGTCGGCCAAAGTGGTGCAGGAAAAACCTCTTTAATCAATGTATTACTCGGTTTCTTGCCTTATGAAGGGAGCTTAAAAATTAACGGTGTGGAACTTAACCAAAGCCGTTTAAGCGACTGGCGCAAACAAATTGCTTGGGTAGGTCAAAACCCATTACTACTACAAGGTAGCATCAAAGAAAACCTACTTTTAGGTGATATTCAAGCAACTGATGCTCAAATCGAGCAAGCCTTGATTTCTGCGCAAGCGAAAGAGTTTACCGATAAATTAGGCTTAGATAGTGAAATTAAAGATGGTGGGATAGGGGTATCCGTAGGCCAAGCGCAACGCTTAGCTATCGCTCGCGCTTTACTACGCAAAGGCAATTTATTATTACTCGATGAGCCAACGGCTAGCCTCGATGCTCAATCTGAAAATCTGGTACTTGCTGCCCTTGCAGAAATGAGCCATAACCAAACCACCTTAATGATCACACACCGCATTGAAGATCTGAAACAATGTGACAACATTTTAGTGATGCAAGAAGGTGAAATTGTTCAACAAGGCCATTTCAACCAATTAAAAGATCAAGGCTTCTTTGCCGAATTATTGGCTCAACGAAAAGAGGATATTCAATAATGCGGGCTTTACTTCCCTTTTTACGTTTATTTAAATTCGCCAAGTTGCCTTTATTTTTAGGCTTGTTTTTAATGATCACAGGTCTTGCATCTAGCATAGGCTTGCTGACCACATCTGGTTGGTTTTTAGCGGCAACAGCTATTGCAGGTCTTGGCACGTTATTTAATTTCTTCTACCCATCTGCTTCTGTGCGTGGGCTTGCTATTAGCCGTACCCTTTTCCGTTATTTCGAAAAGTTGGTCACGCACGATGCGACTTTCCGCATCTTGGCTAAATTACGAGTACAGGTTTTTGAGAAGATTATCCCCTTAAGCCCTGCGGTGTTAAATCGTTATCGTAACAGCGATTTATTAAACCGCTTAGTGTCTGATGTAGATACCCTCGATAGCCTTTATCTTCGCTTAATTGCGCCATTTATTACGGCTATTTTTGTGATTCTAGCTATGTGTATTGGCCTAAGTTTCATCAATACTCCTTTAGCCTTAGGTTTAGGCATTAGCCTACTTTTATTGGTATTCGTTATTCCAACCGTTTTCTACCAACTGGGTAAAAAATTTGGCGACAAACTCGTGCATTCACGTGCACTTTACCGCACACAATTCCTAGAATTTATCCAAGCGCAAGCTGAATTATTGCTCTTTAATGCCGAAGATAAATTGAAAAATAACATGGCAAAAACCGAAGCTAACTGGCAAGCAGACCAACAAAAAGAAGCCAATTTAAGCGGATTTTCAACCGCTCTTTCACTCTTCTTAAATGGTTTGATTATTGCCGCAATGTTGTGGTTTAGCTCACAAGCTGAGTTTGGTAACGATGAATACCGTATGGCGTTTATTGCGCTCTTCATTTTTGCCGCCCTTGCATCATTTGAAATCCTAATGCCATTAGGCTCGGCGTTCTTACATATCGGGCAAGTAATTGCGTCAGCTGAACGTGTAACAGATATTATCGAACAACAACCATTAGTAGCTTTTAATGGCAAAGCGGAGTTCGATCAAAACGCCACAACATTAATTGAAGCGAAAGATCTTTCTTTCACTTATCCTGAACGTCAAAATCGTGCTTTAGAAAATTTGAATTTAACCATTCAAAAAGGTAAAAAAGTCGCAATTTTAGGTAAAACAGGTAGCGGGAAATCCACGTTATTGCAGCTTTTAGTGCGTAATTATGATGCCAATCAAGGAGAATTACGCCTTGCTGGTCAACCAATTGCTGATTATGCAGAAAACACATTACGCAGCCAATTCTGCTTTTTAACACAACGTGTCCATGTATTTAGCGATACACTTCGTCAAAATCTGCAATTCGCAAGTGCGGTCAATATTTCAGATGAAAAAATGATCGAGGTGTTAAATCAAGTTGGTTTAGGCAAATTGTTGGAACAAGAACAAGGCTTAGATATTTGGCTAGGTGATGGCGGCCGTCCACTTTCTGGTGGAGAACAACGTCGTTTAGGCTTAGCACGTATTTTGCTTAATGATGCGCCAATTTTATTATTAGATGAGCCAACTGAAGGTTTAGACCGCGAAACTGAACGCCAAATTCTGCGTTTGATTCTTGCCCATGCTGAAAATAAAACCTTAATTATGGTGACTCACCGCTTAACGGCGATTGAGCAATTTGATGAACTTTGTGTGATTGATGAAGCGAAGCTAATTGAAAAAGGCACTTATGTAGAATTATTGCAATTAGAAAAAGGGTTCTTCAAACAATTAGTAGAGCGAGTGTAAAATAAGAAAGGATAAGTTGGGTGGAAATCTTCCCAGCTTATTCTCGGCACACAGAAATTCCGACTTTGGCTGCTTTCTTCCGAACCTGACCGAGTAAACCAGACACCGTTGCGAGAGACCGAGAAGATTTCCATTGATATCGCAATGCGATTAGGTGGGCTATTATGCAAGAATTGGCCCTGTATTGCAAAGGTTAATTTATCAATTCGGTGAATTTGACGAGAAAATCAACCGCACTTTTAAGGCAAAACCATGAACTATCTCCAATACTACCCGACAGATGTTGTAAATGGCGAAGGCACCCGTTGCACCCTTTTCGTTAGCGGCTGTACGCATGGTTGCCGTGGTTGTTACAATCAAAAGAGCTGGTCTTTTGATAATGGCGTATTATTCGATGAAGCGATGGAACAACAGATCATCAATGATTTAAAAGATACGCGCATTAAACGTCAAGGGCTCACGCTTTCAGGTGGAGATCCGATGCATCCTCGTAATGTCGAAGCCTTACTTCCTTTTATACAACGTGTAAAAAAAGAATGCCCTGATAAGGATATTTGGGTATGGACGGGATATAAACTGGATGAACTGGATGATTATCAACGTCAAATGTTGCCTTATATTGACGTGCTCATTGATGGGAAATTTATACAAGAACAGGCTGACCCAAGCTTGGTTTGGCGCGGTTCAGCCAATCAAGTGATTTATCGTTTTAAGGTTTAACCGAATAAGGTTAAGCTATTCTGCCAAGCCGTTTCTTTAATCACTTCAGCATTTTCACTTCTTAAACGGCATAACGCCTCAAAGGTGTGAACAATCCGCTCCGGTCGATTAGGTTGTCCTTGAAAACCAAACACCGGCATATCTGGTGTATCCGTTTCTAATACCAACGCCTCTAATGGCAACTTCGCAATCGCTTGGCGTGTTTTATTCGCGCGTTCATAAGTAATGGTACCGCCTACGCCAATTTTATAGCCTAAATCCACAAATCGTTTTGCTTGATCGTAACTTCCTGAAAAACCATGCACCACACCACATTTTGTCAAATTAGCCTGTTTCAAAAAGCGGAATAATTGCTCGTGGGATTTACGACTATGTAAATTGATCGACAGATTGTATTTCTTCGCTAAATAAAGCTGACTTTCCAAAAAGTGCTGCTGCTTTTGCCATAATTCATCCGTTAATAAATCTGGAATCGCACATTCTAAGCCTATTTCTGCTACGGCTGTACAATTTTGATTACGAACGGATAATGCCGCATCCAATATCTCTAAATCATGCTCTTGATGCTCTTTGATATAAAGAGGATGTAATCCAAGTCCACAATAAAGATGCTCAGGAAAAAGTACGGTCATATTTTGGATCGTTTTAAAATCCAACTCTTTTACCGCCACAATCAAGATTTTTTGCACATCAGCTTGCTTAGCGTTATCCACCAGCTGAGCTAATGGCTCACCTGTGTCATGATGAAGATAATCAAGGTGAGTATGAGTATCGAAGAAAGGCATAGTGTTATTTCAGTTAAGAAAAAAGGTGTGTAGATTGCGCATCCACACACCGAATTAATTATTCAACAGAAACGGATGTAATCACCACATCTTCGGTCGGAACATCTTGGTGGAAGCCTTTATTACCGGTTTTTACTTTCTTGATTTTATCAACCACATCCATGCCTTCAACCACTTCACCGAATACGGCATATCCCCATTCTTGCACAACTTCACGGCCAAACATCTCTTTTGAACGGTAGTTTAAGAAGTCATTATCTGCCACGTTAATGAAGAATTGTGCCGTTGCAGAATGTGGATCAGAGGTACGCGCCATGGCGATTGTGCCACGTTTGTTACTTAAACGATTGTTAGCTTCATTTTGGATCGGTGCGTTTGTTGCTTTTTCACGCATTCCGCTTTCCATACCACCGCCCTGAATCATAAATCCATCAATAACACGATGAAAAATTGTGTTATCATAGAAACCGTTTTTACAATAGTTTAAAAAGTTTTCTGCAGTGATTGGCGCTTTATCAAAATCAAGTTTAATTTTAATATCGCCAAAATTTGTGTGTAATGTAACCATGTTGTTTTCCTCTTGAAAATTAAGGCATTCATTATTCCACAAATGGCGAGAAAGTGCCACCATGAGCAGAAAAAGTGCGGTCGTTTTCCAACCAGTTCTAAGAGAAAAAATATGCTAAAGATCTTTAATACCCTCACTCGAGAAAAAGAAGTATTCAAACCTATCCATGAAGGAAAAGTGGGTATGTACGTGTGCGGCGTGACCGTTTACGATTTATGCCATATTGGCCATGGTCGTACCTTTGTATGTTTTGATGTGATTGCCCGCTATTTACGTTCTTTAGGTTACGATTTAACTTATGTGCGTAATATCACTGATGTGGACGATAAAATCATTAAACGTGCATTAGAAAACAAAGAAACCTGCGATCAACTTGTAGATCGCATGGTGCAAGAAATGTATAAAGATTTTGATGCGTTAAACGTACTACGTCCAGATTTTGAGCCTCGTGCGACACATCATATTCCTGAAATTATTGAGATTGTGGAAAAACTGATTGCACGTGGTCATGCTTATGTTGCAGACAATGGCGACGTGATGTTTGATGTGGAAAGCTTTAAGGAATACGGCAAATTATCACGCCAAGATCTCGACCAGTTACAAGCCGGTGCACGTATTGAAATTAATGAAATTAAGAAAAATCCAATGGATTTCGTGCTTTGGAAAATGTCAAAAGAAAACGAACCAAGCTGGCCATCCCCATGGGGCGCAGGTCGTCCTGGTTGGCACATTGAATGTTCAGCAATGAACTGCAAACAACTTGGTGAACATTTTGATATTCATGGTGGTGGTTCTGATTTAATGTTCCCACACCACGAAAATGAAATTGCGCAATCTTGCTGTGCTCATGACGGTCAATATGTCAATTATTGGATCCATTCCGGCATGATTATGGTGGATAAAGAAAAAATGTCGAAATCCCTCGGCAACTTCTTCACTATTCGTGATGTATTAAACCATTACAATGCAGAAGCGGTGCGTTATTTCTTATTAACCGCACACTATCGCAGCCAGCTCAATTACAGCGAAGAAAACCTGAACTTAGCACAAGGTGCATTAGAACGTTTGTACACGGCTTTACGTGGCACCGATCAAAGTGCGGTCGCTTCAGGCGGTGAAAATTTTGTCGAAGCCTTCCGTGAAGCAATGGACGATGATTTCAATACGCCGAATGCCCTTTCTGTCTTATTTGAAATGGCGCGTGAAATCAATAAATTGAAAACTGAAGATGCAGAAAAAGCCAATGGCCTTGCAGCGCGTTTACGTGAGTTAGCGGGTATCTTAGGTTTACTTCAACAAGATCCAGAAAAATTCTTACAAGCCGGCTCAGACGATGATGAAGTCGCAAAAATTGAAGCGCTCATCAAACAACGCAACGAAGCGCGTGCTGCTAAAGATTGGGCAGCTGCGGATGCGGCTCGTAATGAACTTACGGCAATGGGCATCGTGTTAGAGGATGGCGCCAACGGCACGACGTGGCGTAAACAATAATCTCGCAATTTTTCACATCAATTTTCCATTTTTTCAAACTCAAGGTGTAGCTATTCCGCTCAACCTTCATTCAGGTAACTCAAAGTATGAGTCGCCGAGGTAACTGTTGGGATA
>NZ_KV801824.1:124371-160642 GCF_001810545.1 Haemophilus sp. HMSC066D02
CTTTAAATATGAATGGATGCAAGAGGGCGACTATCTAACCTTGGGGCAAGCGATGGACGATGTGAGAGCTTATGTGATGTATTACAATTTTGTTCGCCCACATCGTTACAATCAAGGTTTGGCGCCTGTTTTAACAAAAAAAACCTATCGGGGACTGTTGAATTAGCTGATCACTACATTAATCAGTAAAAGATAAAAGGGCGAAGATTATTAGAATCTTTGCCCTTAATGTTATCTGCATTTTTACAAAAAATAATATTTTCAATTTTTTGAAAAAAAAGTGTAAGAAAAAAAGGCTTATCTCCGACTAATAGAATAACTAGGAAGCATTTCCTACCATAATGAACTAAATAGTTTCATAAAATAGGTAATCAATCAGAGGAAAAAATGAAAGATTGTAAGATGCAAGGTATCAGCAGCGGCGTGAGTTTATTGATTTTACGCTTTTTTCTTGCGTGGGAATTTTTAGAGGCAGGGTTAGAAAAATGGAATGGTCAAAATTGGTTTACTGAAATACAAGATCGTTTTCCTTTTCCATTTAATCTTATTCCAGCCGATATTAATTGGCACGTTGCAATGGGATCTGAATTAATTTTCCCATTCTTGCTGATATTTGGGGTGCTAACACGTTTTAGTGCATTAAGTTTAACGGTTTTAATCTCTGTCGCGTGGTATAGCATTCACGCCGATTCAGGTTATAACGTTTGTGATAATGGTTATAAATTACCCTTAATTTATGTGGTAACTTTATTAATCTTAATTACGCAGGGAGCAGGGAAACTCTCTTTAGACACGCTTATTAAGAAGGTTTATCCAACTAAAAGCTGGTTGAAATTCCTCTAACTATATATTCAATATCAAATTCTAGGAGATTTAAATGAAAAAATTATCCACTTTAGCCGCATTAGCAGGAGCATTAACGATGACAGTAGCTACTGTTGCACACGCTGAGCCAAAATCAAGCAGTATGGATAAAGCTGCAACACCTTGTGTAGGCGATAAATGTGTGAAAACAAAAGCTGCAGAAGGTAAATGTGGTGCAAACGAAACGAAAGCCGCAGAAGGTAAATGTGGTGCGAGCAAACCAAAAGCTGCAGAAGGTAAATGTGGTGAAGGTAAATGTGGCTCTAAATAATCGTATTTTAATCTAGATGCCATACATAACACTGGTGTAAATTTACACCAGTGTTGTATTAAAAGGAGTAAATAATTATGTTACAAGGTGCAGGATTAGGGTATCGTCGAGATTTAGCAGATGATTTTTTGAATTTATCATCAAATAATGCGATTCAGTTTATGGAAGTTGCTCCAGAAAATTGGGTAAAAATGGGAGGAGCTGCTCGTTATAAATTTGATCAAGCCGCTGAAAGATATCCACTTGCGGTACACGGACTATCACTTTCATTAGGCGGGCAAGCACCACTTGATCGCGAGTTATTAAAAAATACTAAAGCATTAATGACTCAATATAATTCGACATTTTTTTCTGAACATTTGAGTTATTGTGAATGTGAAGGGCATTTATATGATTTATTACCTATGCCATTTACTGAAGAAGCTGTAAAACACGTAGCACAGAGAATCCGCTATGTGCAAGATTTTTTAGGATTACAAATTTCATTAGAAAATACCTCTTATTATTTACACTCTCCCACCAGCACAATGAATGAAGTAGAATTTTTAAATGCTATTGCACAAGAAGCGGATTGTAGTATTCATTTAGATGTGAATAATATTTATGTAAATGGCATCAATCACGGTTTACTTGATCCTTATGTTTTTTTAGATCAAGTAGATGTGAAACGTGTCAATTACATTCATATAGCAGGACACGACGAAGAACATTCTGCCGCACAAGTTGTGGAGGATTTAGAAGGAGAATCATTTAATAAAATAAAAGGGGCATATCGCTATTTACCAGAGTTATTAATTGATACACACGGTGAGGCAGTAAAAGGTACTGTGTGGGATTTATTAGAATATGCCTATCAACGACTACCTGTCATTCCGCCAACATTATTAGAGCGTGATTTCAATTTCCCTCCATTTGCAGAACTTTATGCTGAAGTTGAACATATTGCACAACTACAGCAAAAATATGCTCAAAAAGAGGTAATATCCTATGCAGCCTAAACCTTCGCTTATTGAAACACAAAAAGCACTTGCCACAGCAGTTCGATTGGCTCATGCTCAACCTCTAAATGGTTATGCTCCGAATCGCCTTGCTGTTTATGCTCGTTTAGTTCGAAATAACATCTTTGGTTTTATTGACCGTTGTTTTGTTGAAGCGCCTAAACACGTTTCTGCTGAGAGTTGGTCTCAGACAAAAGAATTTTTTGTATTAAAAGGAAAATCACATTCGCCTTATTTTCAAGATATTGCTGGAGAATTTCTCTTATTTTGTCAAGAAAAAGAGAGTTTTGACGCCAATATACTGGCATTGATGGATTTTGAAAATACTCAATTACTTGCAGAAGTTTCTTTAGCAAAAGTACCTGAAAAATTTGAGTGGAATAAGTATAGCGTAATGCAGTTATCTGATGCAGCTTATTTAAAAAGCTATGAAGTCGATTTTTTATCAAGCGATTTTAAACAATTTGATGAAAACCCTATGCAAGCTGTTATATGGCGGGATAGCGATTTTAATATTCTGCAACAACGCTTATCTGAACTTGACTTTTGGCTATTAAGTTATATACAAGAACAACCTTCGTCTTTAGAAGAGGTATTATCTGCCTTAAATACAGTTGTTGAAGATAGCACTCCCTTAATTCCATTATTGGAAAACACCTGGGTGAATTGGATTAATGCTGAAGTGCTTTATCCCAAAGTATGAGTCGCCGAGGTAACTGTTGGGATAATGCTCCAATGGAGCGTTGGTTCCGCAGCTTTAAATATGAATGGATGCAAGAGGGCGACTATATAACCTTGGGGCAAGCGATGGACGATGATTTCAATACGCCGAACGCTCTTTCTGTCCTATTTGAAATGGCTCGTGAAATCAATAAATTGAAAACTGAAGATACAGAAAAAGCCAATGGTCTTGCTGCTCGTTTACGTGAATTAGCGGGTATCTTAGGTTTACTTCAACAAGATCCAGAAAAATTCTTACAAGCCGGCTCAGACGATGATGAAGTCGCAAAAATTGAAGCGCTCATCAAACAACGCAACGAAACGCGTGCTGCTAAAGATTGGGCTGCTGCAGATGCGGCTCGTAATGAACTCACTGCAATGGGAATTGTGTTAGAAGACGGCCCTAACGGCACGACGTGGCGTAAACAATAATCTCACTTTGATACAAAAACTGCGGTCAAATTGACCGCAGTTTTTCTTTTAAGAAGAAAGCATTACATTTTCGGTTTTTCCATTGTTTTTGCTTTTTTCTTCATTTCTTTTGCTTTCATTTCTTTTGTTTTCATATCATCAGATTTCATTCCTTCTGATTTCATATTATCCATTTTCATGTCGTGAGATTTCATATCATGAGATTTCATCATCCCATCAGATGCCATTTTGTCATTTTGCATTGGCATAGCGTCTTTTGTCATCGGCATGGAATCTTTTGTCATCGGCATGGAATCTTTTGCCATCGACATTTCATTAGATTTCATATCGGTCGCATAAAGACTGGTTGCGAAGAAAAGTGCAGCAATAGCAGTAAAGGTTGTTTTTGAAGTAATATTTTTCATTTTGAATCTTCCTTAATTTGTGAATAATTAGCATTGGATGGAAGGGTTTCCCCTTTCATTATCATTAGACGAATGAGAAATCTATTTCTTACACTTTTTTCAAGGAAAAAATATGAAAACTGGAATTTCCAATAAAGACTTGGCTCAAATTAGAGAGCAAATGCTGAAATTTGCCACATTACAGGTGGGCGATTCTGTATTAGCTGAAGATTTGGTGCAAGAGAGTTTTTTAAGTGCATTTAACCATCTTGAGCAATTTAAACGACAAGCGGCATTTAAAACCTGGGTCTTTGCTATCTTAAAAAATAAAATCATCGATTTTCTTCGCCAGAAAGGCAAATTTGTACTGGAAACCGAAATAGAAGATGAAGAACAAACTAATCATTTCTTTGATGAAGGGGGACACTGGAAAGCTGAACATTCTCCACTCGATCTCGAACTGAGCGAAAGTGCGGTCTATTCTGAAGAATTCTGGCTGATTTTTGAAACTTGCTTAACTTGTCTGCCTGCCAAACAAGCCAAGATTTTTATGATGAGAGAGTTTTTGGAATTATCTTCCGAAGAAATTTGCCAAGAAAATCAACTAAGCATAAGTAACTTGCACACGACACTCTATCGTGCCCGCTTACAACTTCAAAACTGCTTATCTCATAAACTTTAAGGAGTGACTTTATGAAATGTCGCCAAGCGACTCGCCTTATTTCAGATGCGCAAGAACGCTCATTAATGACTAAAGAAAAAATTGGGCTCAATTTGCATCTTGCCATCTGTACACATTGCCGTAAATTTCAACGAAATTGCGGCACATTGAGAAAATTAATGAAGGATTTCAAAGGATAAAAAAGCGGAAGACAACTTCCGCTTATTGCTATATTACTTCGCCATTAGCGCTGTTACACGTGAAATTACTTCCTTGACTTCATCATCCGTCAATTTACCTTCTTTCACAAATTGCACTTTGCCGGTTTTATCAAGCAAAATAATCACGCTGTCTTTTTCACGTAATCCCCATGCATTTTTGACCGCACTTTTATCATCTAAAATCACTTGGCTATGGGCATTTTCTTTTTTGCCTTTTTCTGCGCTACTTTTCACAAACATGCCCGTGCCCACAACAGCATCATCAGCATTAATAATGGTTGTGGTTTGATATTTAGCTTGGTTAAAATGAGCGGCTTTGATGGCTTCAATCATCGCTTGATTTTTCTCTTTTGCTGCACTTCTGCCTGCAATATGTTGAATCACTCGTACTTTGCCAGGTAATGCCGTTGAGCTCCATGATTTATACGCCACATCATTGCCATTTAAAGTGATTTCGCCCTTATCTGAAACCGTTACGTTCGCTAAAAGTTGGTTAGGTTGGATATTGTGAGCGAATGCATTAACTGAGATTAAACTGCCCATCACTGCACTCAAAAGCATAATTTTTTTCATAAATACCTCATAAATTCCGTGAAATTGCCCATTTTTTGGCGAATAGTCACTTTTTTGTTATACTCCGTGCGCATTATACTTTGCTTAAATCAGATAAAGAAGGAAAAAGAAATGGATCAAATGCCAGCTTGCCCAAAATGTAAAGGTGAATATGTTTATCACGATTCTGTGAATTTTGTTTGTCCTGATTGTGGCAATGAGTGGAATGGTAACGAAACAGTTGAAGCCGATGAAGATCAACTGATTGTTAAAGACAGCAACGGTAATTTATTAGCCGATGGCGATGATGTGCTTTTAATTAAAGATTTAAAATTAAAAGGTTCATCTGAAGTGTTGAAGAAAGGCACGAAATTCAAAAATATCCGTTTAGTTAACGGTGATCACAACGTCGATTGTGGCAAAATCATGTTGAAATCAGAGTTCTTGAAAAAAGCCTAAGAATTCCTGATAAAAAGAGCGGTCGATTTTAAAATTGTTTTAAATCGACCGCTCTTTTTTATTTTCGTTATACCTTCGCAGGCTTCACAATTTCACTTGGATAACAACCTAGCACTTTTAGATAATTACTGAATTGCTTAAGCTCTTCCAAGGCAATTTGGGTATCAGGATGATGAATATTTCCTTCAATTTCCAAATAGAACATTTCTTCCCAAGGTTTGCCATAAATAGGACGAGATTCAAGCTTGGTCATATTAATACCGTGCTTTTTAAACACAAGTAAAGCATCCACTAAAGAACCCGCTTGTTGCGATGTTGTCATCAACAATAAGGTTTTCGTGTGTATTTGCGGTGAAACTTCTCGAGCTTGTTTAGCTACCACAATAAAACGAGTAATATTGTTCTCTTGGTTAGCTATATTATGTTTTAACACATGTAAGCCGTAAAGCTTGCCACCATCTTCATTGCCTAATGCCGCAATATTTGGTTTATTCAAGCTTGCCACGAGCTGCATTGCATGAGAGCTACTTTCGCAGTACTCAATATGCACACGCTCAAGACTTTGAATAAATTGACTACACTGCTGGATCACCTGTGGATGGCTATAAAGTGTATCAATTTTGCTTAAATCATCCTGCTCATTCACTAAAACACAGTGCTTGATAGGATAAGCCAACTCGCCCACCAAAGATAAGGTGGTATGTTGAAGCAAATCATAAACTTCATTAATTGCACCAGATGTGGTGTTTTCTAAAGGCAGTACACCATAATCAGCTTCTCCGCTCTCAACTTTTTCAAAAATTTGAGCAAAGGAATCGCAACTGATTTCAGCAAATTGTTGATGGTAACGAGCCGCATAGTTACGGGCAGCCAAATTAGAGTAAGAACCACGCTTGCCTAAGAAAGCAATATGTAACGTTTCTTCTCGTTGCTCATTGAGCTTTTTCTGCAAATACACTTGCTGTGTGAGCACAGAATCTTCAATGATTTTTTGGAAGATTGATGTAATATACTGTGGTTCAAGCTGATAATTTTGACTTTCAGAAAATTGAATAAGCTCTTGCAACAGTTGCTGCTCGCGCTCTAAATCGCGCAACGCTTTTTGCGTCACTTCTTTGCTTCTTACTACATCATACGCCAGGCGATGACGCTCTGAAAGCAGCTTTAACAAGCTGCGATCAATTTGCGTAATTTGCTGACGAATTTCTGATAAATCTAATGCCATTTCATTCCTTATTTAAAGGTTACTTCATTGTGAGGGATGTATTTTTCAGCACTAATAGGTGAATTTTTCTCAAAAAATTCTTTTAAAACATCCGCATCAATAAAACCAGTGTTAACGAAAGTTGGATTTTTGGTCATAACCGGATAACCATCTCCACCTGCAGCATTATAGCTTGGTACAGAAATACGGTAAATTTTATTTAAATCCAATGGTTTGCCTTGAATTTTCACATTTTCAACTTTCTTATCTGCACGATTCACTGTCATGCTGATACCTGAGTATTGTGCATAAGCACCAGAATCCACTTCTTTCAATGCCACCACATTTAAATAATCCAATAATTCTTTACCGGTTAATTCAAAATAGCTCACAATGTTACCAAATGGATGGATTTTTAAAATGTCTTTATAAGTCACATCACCTTCTTGGATAGAATCACGAATACCACCTGAGTTCATGATGCCAATGTCTGCTTTCGCTTTTTGACGTTGTGCTTCTGCAATTAAGTGACCAAGGTTAGTTTGTTCAAAACGAATAATGGTACGATCGCCTTCTAACTTACCTTTTAGTTTACCCACTTTTTGGCTTAATAACGCATCGCCTTTATCTTGGTAAGTTTTTAAAAGTTTTTCCATTTCTGGATCTTGTGGAATCTCTTCGGCATAGTTTACATATTCTGTTTTGCCGTCTTCTTTTTTCACTTTTTTCTTCAAGTTCACTGGAATTAATTGATAATTCACTAATTTTAATTCGCCATTTTTGAACTCAAAGTCTGCACGACCAACATATTTACCCCATTCAAATGCTTGCATAATCCAAGTACCATTTTGGAAATCTGGTTTACATGGCTGAGTTGGTTGATAATCTTTAATCCATACGCCTTTATCATCCACACAAATCGGATCATGGCTGTGACCACCGATAATCATATCGAATGCGCCTTTATCTAAATTACGTGCAAGACTTACATCACCTGGCGCATTTGAACCATGTTTTGCATCATAGTAATAGCCCATATGTGTTAAAGCGATTTTTATATCCGGTTTAACTTTTTCATTTAGCTCTTTTAATGTGGCTTTTGCTACCGTTGTTGGATCTTCAAATTTCACATTGTGGAGGTATTCTGGGTTACCTAATTTTGCAGTATCTTCTGTGGTTAAACCAACCACTGCAATTTTAAGATCTTGTTTATTTAAAATCGTATAAGGTTTAACTAAGGTTTTACCTGTTTTCGTATTAATCACGTTTGCAGATAAGAATGGGAAGTTTGCCCATTTTTCTTGCATATCAAGAATTTGTAGTGGATTATCAAACTCGTGGTTACCTAATACAGTTGCCTCATAGCCCATTGCGTTCATTGCTTTAATATCAGGTTCTGCTGTTTGCATATCTGACTCAGGTACACCAGTATTAAAATCACCTGCATTTAATAAAATGAGTGAGCCACCTTTTTGCTCGACTTCAGCTTTTACGCGATTAACAATTGTTTTGTGAGCAGGAAAGCCATATTCACCTTTTGCATTCGGCCAAAAATGTCCGTGCGTATCATTCGTGTGCAATATGGTAAATTGATAGGTTTTGCCCTGTTCATATGCCATTGCAGCAGAAGTTGCTAGCACAAGAGGAAGCACGGTAAATAATTTTTTCATAATAAAAATACCTCTATTTTTGACCGCTCTTTACCTTCGCAGAAAACAAAAATAACAGAGCAAGATGGGAAATAAAAAAGCTATACTCCCGAAAGAAGTATAGCTTTTCAACAAAACATTGTTAGATGAGTACCTGCGCAGGTGCAACATAACCTTGTGGAACTTGTTTCTTATCTTCAAAGGTAACAAATTCCCACGCTTCCTGATCGGCAAGTACAGCACGGAGTAACTTATTATTTAAACCGTGACCAGACTTATAAGCTTTGAAATCACCGATGATGTTATAGCCACACATGTAAAGGTCGCCAATTGCATCAAGCATCTTGTGACGAACTAATTCATCTCTGAAACGTAATCCGTCTTCATTTAAGATACGGTAATCATCTAATACGATAGCATTATCTAGGCTACCACCCAAGGCAAGACCTTGAGATTGAAGATACTCAATATCTTTCATGAAACCAAAGGTTCTTGCACGACTGATTTGATGTACGAACGCTTGTGCAGAGAAATCCATCACATAATTACGTACATTTTTACTAATCGCTGGATGATTAAAGTCGATGGTGAAATCTAAACGGAAACCATTGTAAGGTTTAAATTCTGCCCATTTATCACCGTCTTCTACTCGTACATTTTTCTTAATACGAATAAATTTTTTCGGTGCATTTTGCTCTTCAATACCTGCGTCTAAGAGCAAGTAAATGAATGGACTTGCACTACCGTCCATGATTGGAATTTCAGGTGCATCAACTTCAATAATAATATTATCGATACCTAAACCTGCTAATGCTGCGTTTAAGTGTTCTACGGTTGAAACACGCACACCTTGTTCATTCACAAGTGCAGTACAAAGCATTGTATCGCGCACGGAATCTGCATTCGCAGGGAAAGTCACCGGCGGATTGAGATCAGTACGGCAGTAAATCACCCCAGTATTTGGCATAGCCGGACGCAACGTTAACGTTACTTTTTTGCCGCTATGTAAGCCTACACCTGTGACTTTAATGCTTTGTTTTAATGTTCTTTGTTTAATCATCTCTTTTACCTTATTGCTTCACAACAAGATTACTTCTACTCTTATTTCTCATCACGACCAAATGATGCCGGGTTAAAGAAATTAGGGTTATTTCTTAACTGTTCTAAACGACTTGGATCAAGCGGTTTATTTAAGTTACCGTATTGCGGATTTTGTTCCTGTGCTGGTTCTGGCTGTGGATTATGTCTTAATGCATCTAAACCATGTAAACCAACTGGCGGTTGTGGTTGAATCGTTTCTTGTGCTACTGGTTGTTGAACTGGCGCTTGTTGTACTGCTGCTTGAGGACGAGCAATAACAACTGGCTCAGCCGCAACAACATCACCTAAACCTGTTGCAACGATCGTGACACGAATTTCATTGCTCATTTCAGGAACTAAACTGGTACCCACAACGATAGTTGCGTCTTCTGATGCAAAGCTACCTACTGTGTCACCCACCACGTTAAATTCGTCAAAGCCGAGATCCATACCTGAGGTAATATTAACAAGAATACCTTTAGCATTAGAAAGATCGACTTTCTCTAATAAATCATTTTTAATCGCAAGACGCGCCGCTTCTTCTGCACGACCTGCACCTGGTTCACTTTGAGCTGAACCGAAACCAATCATTGCTTGGCCCATTTCCGACATAACGGTTCTTACGTCTGCAAAGTCCACGTTGATTAAACCAGGAGAGGTAATCATATCGGAGATGCCCATAACAGAGTTACGTAATACGTCATTTGCAGCAGCAAAAGCATCAATTAACGTTGCATTTTTCGGGAGAACTTTTTGGATTTGTTGGTTAGGAATAATGATCATTGAATCCACGTATTGTGAAAGATCTTTAATCCCTAATTCAGCAAATTGCATACGTTTTTTGCCTTCAAAGCTAAATGGCTTAGTAACAACAGCAACAGTTAAAATGCCTAATTCTTTTGCAACTTTAGCGACGATTGGTGCTGCACCAGTACCTGTACCACCGCCCATACCGGCAGCGATAAAGACCATGTCTGCACCTTCAAGCATTTTACGGATTTCTTCTTGGTCATCTTCAGCTGCTTTACGACCTACATTTGGGTTTGCCCCTGCACCAAGACCTTTTGTTGTTGCCCCACCGATTTGTACAGTTTGTTGAACTTGGCTTTTGCGTAATGCTTGCGCATCGGTATTCACCGCATAGAATACGATTTTACCGTGTTCTTCGCTATCAATTGCACTTTCGCCCAAGAAATTACCATTGAATTCTTGTTGCACCATGTTAGCAACCATGTGGTTAACTGCGTTACCGCCGCCTCCACCGACACCGACAACCTTAATCAGTGCACCTGTTTGCTCTTCAAAATCACCATACTCTGGGTATAACATTTGCTGTTCTCCGTTACTGCTAATACTCTGCTAGCACATTAATAAAAGTTAAATTTTTTCTATTGTAAATGAAAAAGCCAAAATGATCAAAATTCTGATTTCACTTTATTGAAAATATTTTTAAGGCCTTTCCAGAATTTTTTGCCTAATGCTTCATCACCATAGTTACTATCCACAGGATCATTATCACTATTTTGATGATGGTATTGTAATAATCCCACCACAGTTGAATATTGTGGGCGATTTACATAATCTGTTAAACCCGTAATATTTAATGGACTACCAATACGTACCTGACAACCAAATACACTTGATGCACAATCTTTTAAGTCTTCAATCTGTGCACCACCACCGGTGATAACAACACCCGCAATTAATTCAAATTTAATATGTTTGGTTTCTAAATCTGCTTTGAGCTTATCTAATTCGTCCTTAACAACGCCTAATAGTTCAATATATCTTGCTGAAGTGATTAAAGATAAATCACTTTTTGTTAACGCACGTGGTGCTCGACCACCAATACTTGCCACTTCAATTTTCTTATCACCATGTAAACGTGCCGGATATAATGCACTCGCATAATTCACTTTAATGCGCTCTGCCTCTGCACGAGAAACGGTACATGCATGAGCAATATCGTTCGTTACAATATTTCCTGCGTAAGGAATAACCTTGCTGAAACGCAATGAGCCATTGGTGTAAACCATCATATTCATGGTGCCTGCACCGAAATCAACTAAGCAAACACCAAGATCTTTTTCATCTTCAGTTAAAACAGAATGTGTTGCTGCAAAGCCGGAGAACACAACTTTATCAACTTGTAATCCGCAACGCTCAACTGCTTTCTTTAAGTTATTTTGCCAGTCTTGGTGACACGCAATTAAGTGTACGTTTGCTTTTAAACGAACACCTTGTAAGCCTAATGGATTTTTAATATTAACTTGTTTATCTACGGCATATTCTTGTGGAATGATGTGTAATAAAGAAAGACCCTCAGGTAATTTCACTGAGCTCGCTGTATGCAAAGCATCATCGATTTCATCTTGGGTTACTTCATTTTCAGAAATAGCAACAAAACCGCTCTCATTCAGGCTTTGAATATGTTCACCTGTAATCGCAAGAGTCACGCTCATAATTTGGCAATCGGCCATTGATTCAGCTGCCTCAATGGCACGTTGGATAGAATTAACAACGGCATCTAAATCAGTGATACTGCCACGATCAATCCCTTTTGATGGACAACTACCCACGCCAAGTACATTTACTACGCCATCAGGAAGCACCTCCCCAACGACAGCAACAACCTTTGATGTACCAACTTCAAGACCTACAATTACTTTCGGTTCCAACTCTTTTGCCATTTTCTTATTACACCCAATGAATTATTTTTTATTTCTCTGTCAATCCAACCGCTGCTGATGCAGATGCATAGCGCAAATCTACATAATCAATTCGTTTACCTTCAGGCACTTCAATTTGTGGATAAATCGTTACAAATCGATCTAATTTTGGTTTCCAATCTCCGCGCCCAAGTTTCAATACTATATCATTATCTAGCGTAACTTGCCACGCACCACGATCATCAATTGCCACACCTTTAACCACTAAATTTTTCGCCTTAAAATCAGCAAAAATTTGATTCCAAGCCTCTAAAACTTTCAAGCTTTGATAATCCGGACCACCTAAATAAGGTAAAGCTTTTTCTTTTAACTTATCCATCGGCAATTGGAAAACGGTTCCCTCTTTTGTAACGAACTCTGTTTTGTTCCAAATGGCGACTGGCTGATATTCTGATAACCAGATACTTAAACGATTTGGCCAAATTTTACGAACCACCGCACCTTTTACCCAAGGAATCGTTTCAAGCTGCTCTTGAATTTGCTTAACGTCTTGCCCCCAAAAACCCTTGAGTGAACCCATTTTGAGCAATACGTCTTGCACATCCGGATAAGTGGTAAATTCATTTTGGCCCACTAATGCATAGGCAGTAATTTTTCTATCACCGTCTAAGCTCTCGAGCCAACTTTGCCAGTTTGAATAAACGAAATACCCTAGCCCCGCACAAAGTAACACCAAAGCAAGTTTAATCTGCAACATAAAACGGAATTTACCTTCTCCGTTAGATGAGCGACCAAATTGCGTTGGCGGTGTATTTTTGCGCTTAATTACATTCATTACGCACTCAACTCCAAAATTTTCACGACGAGTTGTTCAAATGAAATACCGACTGTTGACGCAGATTTAGGGAACAAACTGTGACTTGTCATGCCTGGGTTTGTATTTACTTCGACTAAACGGAAATTGCCTTGTGCATCGGTCATTACATCAATACGGCTCCAGCCACGACAACCCACAACGTCATAAGCACGTTTAACTAATTTTGCTAATTCTTGCTCACGTTCAGCTGAAAGGCCCGCAGGGCAAAAATATTGGGTGTTATCTGAAATATATTTCGCATCGTAATCATAAAACTCACCTTCTGGCACAATGCGAACAGCCGGCAATACTTCGCCACCTAAAACAGGCACAGTTAGTTCATCACCCGCTAACCATTCTTCAATCAAAATGGTGTTATCAAATTTAAGTGCGTAATCGACCGCACTTTTTAATTCTTCGACTGCTTTTACTTTTGTTAAACCCACACTTGAACCTTCAAGAGATGGCTTAACCATCAGAGGTAAACCTAATTTTTCGACCACAGCTTGTGGGTTTAGTTCGTGAGCGTTTTCTTTGGTCACGATCTCCATATCGGCAACAGGTAAACCAAAGGCTTTCCATAACATTTTAGTGCGCATTTTATCCATGGTTAACGCGGAAGCCATCACGCCACAACCAGTATAAGGCAAACCGATTTGTTCTAATAAACCTTGCATAGTGCCATCTTCACCACCGCGGCCATGTAAAATGTTAAAAACACGATCAAAACCATCTGCTTTTAAATTCGCGACATTATATTCTTTAGGATCGATACCGTGAGCATTATAACCTTGGCTTACTAAGGCGTTTAACACAGCTGCACCAGAATTAAGAGACACTTCACGTTCAGCTGATGTGCCGCCTAACAACACGGCAATTTTTTCTTGTTTTAAATTCATTGTTTTATCCTGTTTTCTTTTTATTTTTCATTAAAAGTGCGGTTATTTTTCGATGTATTTATGCTTTCCAACGCTCTGCTAAACCACGAGAAATTTTGCTTACACTTCCCGCACCTTGGGCAAGAATTAAATCGCCATCTTGAATAATTTGATCTAACACATCACCGAGTTGTTCCGTATCTGAAACTAAAATTGGATCAACTTTTCCTAGATTACGAATAGAACGACAAAGTGCTTTACTATCTGCACCAACGATTGGCGTTTCCCCTGCCGCATAAACATCTAACATAATCAATGCATCCACTTGGGATAATACCTGCACGAAATCATCAAATAAATCGCGAGTACGTGAATAACGGTGTGGTTGGAAAATCATCACAATACGTTTATCTCCCCAGCCTTCACGTGCTGCTTTGATTGTCACGCCAACTTCTGTTGGGTGATGACCATAATCATCCACTAAGCGTACTTTACCATTTGGACGAATAAACTCGCCTAATTGGTCGAAACGTCTGCCCGCACCTTGGAAATCAGCAAGCGCTTCTAAAATTGCTTCATTGCCAATGCCTTCTTCTTTTGCTACTGCAAGTGCTGCGGTTGCGTTTAACGCATTGTGTTTACCCGGTACATTTAATAATACATTAATACGTTCACCACTTGGACAAACTACGGTGTAATGACCTTGGAAACCGGTTTGTTCATAATCTTCGATACGATAATCAGCATGTTCACTGAAGCCATAGGTTAATACTTGGCGACCAACTTGAGGAACAAGTTCCATTAATACCGCATCATCTGCGCACATCACCGCTAAACCGTAGAACGGTAAGTTATGTAAGAATTTTACATAGGTGGCTTTCATTTTCTCAAAGTCACCTTCATAGGTATCCATATGATCCGGTTCAATATTGGTCACAACAGAAACCATCGGCTGTAAGTGTAAGAAAGAGGCATCACTTTCATCTGCTTCAGCGATTAAATAACGACTTGCACCTAAATGCGCATTTTTACCGGCTGATTTAACTAAACCACCATTAACGAAAGTTGGATCCAGTTTCGCTTGAGTATAAATCATCGAAATCATAGCTGTAGTAGTGGTTTTACCATGGGTACCTGCTACCGCAATACCATGACGGAAACGCATAATTTCAGCCAACATTTGTGCTCGCTGAATCACTGGAATACGATTTTGTTTTGCGGCGATTAATTCAGGGTTATCTTCATGGATCGCACTTGATACAACTACTACACTTGCCCCTTGCACATTTTCCGCTTGGTGACCAATGAAAATTTTTGCGCCTGCTTGAGCAAGACGCTGAGTCACAACACCATCTGCAATATCGGAACCAGAGATATCATAACCTTCATTTAATAAAATTTCGGCAATTCCACTCATACCAGCACCACCGATACCAATGAAATGAATTTGTTGAACCCGACGCATCTCAGGGATAATCTTTCTAATTTCGTCCGAAATATGTTTCATATTATTTCACCTTTACTTTTAACCGCACTTTTAGATCAAGGGTTTATTTACTCCCCTTAACTTCTCTGTTCTTATTTCGCATTCTCTACGATGACATCAGCTACACGTTTAGCCGCTAATGGTGCTGACATTTCTTTTGCTTTAATCGCCATCGCTAACAAGGTTTCACGATCTATTTTTTCTAAGAAATCAACTAACACATTCGCATTTAATTCATTTTGTTGAACAATTTTTGCTGCACCGACATCGGCAAGATATTTTGCATTTAAATATTGTTGTTGATCTTTATGCTGGAATGGTACGAAAATTGCTGGAGTCCCCACTGCAGCTAATTCACATACTGTTAAGGCACCAGAACGACAAATCACCACATCCGCCCAGGCATAGGCTTCTGCCATATCATCAATAAATTCTGTAATTTTGACCGAACCGGCGTGTTCACCATAAAGTGCGGTCACACTTTCAACAGAACCTTTACCCACTTGATGACGTACTTCTAATTTATCTGCCAAACGCGCAACCACTTGTGGAATCGTTTGATTGAGCACGCGAGCACCTTGGCTCCCCCCCACGACAAGCACTCTCAGTTTTCCACTTCTTTCTGAAAAACGCGCTTGTGGTGATGGCATTTCAAATAAATCTTGGCGAACCGGGTTTCCTACCACTTCGGCATCTTTGAATGCCGTTGGGAAAGCTTGTAAAACTCGGGTTGCAATTTTTGCT
This sequence comes from Haemophilus sp. HMSC066D02, assembly GCF_001810545.1. Taxonomy (NCBI): domain Bacteria; kingdom Pseudomonadati; phylum Pseudomonadota; class Gammaproteobacteria; order Pasteurellales; family Pasteurellaceae; genus Haemophilus; species Haemophilus sp. HMSC066D02. The sequence continues at coordinate 140,499 of NZ_KV801824.1, forward strand.
AACCATTCATTGGTTAAGCCCGCTACGGCATTTTGTTCATGTAAAATAACCGGCACACCACAAAGTTTTGCAGCGATGCCACCTGGGCCAGATACATAACCGCCCATACCTAATACCGCATTAGGTTGATATTCTTGAATAATTTTACGAGCTTGCAATACCGCTCTTAAAATAGCAAAAGGGGCACCAAGTAATGCTTTAATGCCTTTACCACGTAACCCTGAAATTTGAATAAAACGAATTGGAATACCATGTTTTGGTACAAGTTGTGCTTCCATTCGATCTTTTGTGCCTAACCAGCAAATTTCCCAACCTTCTTTTTGTAAAGTTTGAGCAACAGCGATGGCGGGGAAAACATGTCCACCCGTACCGCCCGCCATAACTAATAATTTTTTACTCATAAATATCCCTAATCATCTCTCAAACGTGCTTGACCACCACGTTGTAATCTATTTTCATGGTCAATACGCAATAAAATCCCTACGGTTGCCGACATAATAATGATACTTGAACCGCCGTAACTCACTAACGGGAAAGTTAAACCTTTTGTCGGTAACATCCCTAATGCCATACCGAGATTGACAAACCCTTGGAAGAAAATCCAGAAACTAATACCCAAAGCAAAAAAACCACGGAAACGCTGTTCTAACATGAGTGATTCACGTCCGATTTTCATCGCGCGGAAAATCAATAAACCCAAGAGAATGACAACAACAAAAATACCAATAAAACCGAATTCTTCACCAATAATCGCCATGATAAAGTCAGTATGTGCTTCAGGAAGATAATCGAGTTTTTGAATAGAGTTACCGAGCCCTTCCCCACTAATTTCACCACGACCAAACGCCATCAATGAATTCGTTAACTGGAATCCTGTTCCGTAAGGATCTTTAAACGGCTCTAAGAAACCGGTAAACCGTTTTAAACGATAAGAGGCAGAGAGAACCAGCCATACAAAGAGAAGTATGCCTGTACCAATTAGCAAAATAAATTGCCAAAAATTCGCACCGACAATAAAAAGCATGCCAAAGGTAATAACGAAAAGTACAACGGTACTCCCTAAGTCAGGCTGAGCTAGTAAGAATATCCCTAATACGCCCATCACAATGAAAGGCTTAGCTGCACTGAATTTTTTACCACGTACTTCATCATAACGACGCGTAAAATAGCTCGCGAGGAAACAGGTTAACGCTAACTTCGCAAACTCCGCAGGCTGGAAATTTAAAATCCCTAAAGAAATCCAACGTTTAGCACCATTAACAGAAGTCCCAATACCAAGAACCAGTATGAGTAAAACAATAGCTAATAAGAAAACTTTTGCGTGCCACTTTTCCCATTGGGAAGAAGAAATTTGGAGAGTTAAATAGCAAGTTGCTAAAGAAAGCAAGACATAAACGGCATCACGTTTAGCAAAATAGAATGTATCATTAAATACACGTGCACTGTAAGGCATCGAAGCAGAAGTTACTGCTACCAAACCAATCAGCAATAGCACGACAAAAAGCCAAAACAATGCGCGATCGTAAAGTAATCCTTGCGGCGTCACTCTCGCCCATTGCTCATAATTTTGTTTAATTTTATTGATAAATTCCATTACTACCCTAATTCTTTAAGCTAATTTTGCTAAACGAGTAAACTCTTCGCCACGTTTTTCAAAAGAGGCAAATTGATCCAAACTTGCACAAGCAGGAGATAATAACACCATATCACCTGATTTTAAACGTGGTCGTAAAAATGAAATGGCTTGTTCCATGGTTTCAAACAAATGGCTTTGACTTGAAAGTGCTGCAAGTTGTTTACCATCACGACCAAAACAATATGTTGAAATATGAGGTTGATTGATTAAATCAGCGAGTTCAGAAAAATCTGCGCCTTTACCATCACCACCTAATAAAAGATGTAATGTTCCTTCAACATATAAACCAGCCAATGCCGCAACGGTACTGCCGACATTAGTCGCTTTAGAATCATTGATCCAACGAACACCATTCGCTTGATGGGCCAATTGGAAACGATGATCTAGGCCTTTAAATTGACGAAGTGCGGTTCGAATTGCCTCTAAATTTATGCCTACAGCTTGTGCTAATGCTGTTGCGGCTAAAATATTCATGTAATTATGACGACCAACTAAAGTGGCTTCACTACAAGGTAAAATCACTTCTTCTTTCGCCATTAAGTACTGTTTACCGTTTTCGGTTTTTAGCCAGTAATCCGCTTGATTTTCAGCAAAAGACACCACTTTCTTAGCTTGATTTTCACCTTCGCCAAAAGTGAGTTTGTCTTCTAAATTCACCACCGCAGTTTCTGCATTGTGGTAAATGCGTAATTTGGCTTGGTGATAATCTTCTAAATCCACATAGCGATCCATGTGATCTTCAGTCACATTAAGTACCGTCGCTGCAGCCGCTTTCAAACTATAAGTGGTTTCAAGTTGGAAACTGGAAAGTTCTAATACATAAAGATCGCAATCTTCATTTAATAATGACAACGCAGGGATGCCAATGTTTCCACCCATACCCACTTTTATTCCCGCCACTTTTGCCATTTCATAGACTAATGTTGTTACAGTGCTTTTACCGTTAGAGCCTGTAATCCCGACAATTGGCTTGGTGGCAGCTCGACAGAATAATTCGATATCCCCAATCACTTCCACACCCGCTGAAAGTGCGGTCTGAATTTCAGGTGTTTTTACCGCGAGTCCTGGGCTAATGACAATAATATCGCTTTCAAGTAACCATTGTTGATTTAGGCTACCTGTATGTAAGGGAACATTTTTAGGTAATTTATCCGCACCTGCTGGATGTTGGCGAGTATCAATTACACGAATGTTAGCTTGTTGAGATTGAAGATATTCAACGCAAGAAAGGCCTGTTTTCCCAAGGCCTATAATGGTGATAGTTTTATTTTGATATAGAGTTGTCATGTTGTTTTTCTTCTCTCGTATTCTGGGATCACGCAGGGTGCAACAAGTGCACCCTACAAAAATTATCTTAGTTTGAGCGTTACAAGCCCCATCAACACCAACATCAAGGAAATAATCCAAAACCGAATAATCACTCTTGGTTCTGGCCAACCTTTTAATTCAAAGTGATGATGAATCGGCGCCATTCTAAAAATACGTTGTTTTCTTAATTTATAAGAACCCACTTGTAAAATCACGGACAAGGCTTCAACAACAAATACACCGCCCATAATCACTAATAAGAACTCTTGACGAACAAGGATAGCAACGACACCAAGTGCGCCACCTAGTGCAAGAGAGCCGACATCGCCCATAAAGACTTGAGCTGGATAAGTATTAAACCATAAGAATCCTAAGCCTGCGCCTACGATTGCGGTACAGAACACCACCACTTCAGAACTATATTTGATATAAGGGATATGTAAGTATTCTGCGAAATTAACGTTACCGGTCGCCCATGCGATTAAAGCAAATGCACCAGCCACTAACGCTGTTGGCATAATTGCAAGACCATCTAAACCGTCGGTTAAGTTTACCGCATTCCCTGTGCCCACAATCACAAAGTAAGACAACACAATATAGAATAAACCTAATTGTGGCATGATATCTTTAAAGAATGGAATGACTAAACGAGTTGCATCGGTATCATGACCTAACCAATACAACCAAATGATCGCCACTAATGCCACAACAGACATCCAGAAATATTTCCAACGCGCAATTAAACCGTCTGTATTTTTACGCGTGATTTTACGGAAATCATCCACAAAGCCAATTGCACCATAGCCAAATAACACAAATAAACAAATCCAAACATAAGGATTCGTTAAGTTAGCCCATAATAACGTACTTACACCGATGGAGAATAAAATCATCACACCGCCCATGGTTGGCGTACCTTTTTTCGCAAAGTGACTTTCAGGACCGTCATTACGCACTTCTTGACCAAATTTTAAGATTTGAAGGCGTTTGATCACTTTCGGACCAATCCATAAAGAAATGAAAAGTGCGGTCAATAATGCCAAAATCGCACGTACGGTAATATAGGAAATGGCATTGAATGCCGTTTCATAACGAACTAAATATTCAGCAAGCCAAACTAACATAAGCTATCCTTTAATGAATAAATCGTCTCTTCCATTTTCATTGAGCGCGAGCCTTTCGCTAATACGACGACTTTTTGGTTTTCTTGTAATTTCTGTTTAATAATATCTAACGCATAAGCTGTCAATTCAGCTTTATCTTTAAAATGTTTTCCCAAAACAGCCTCAGAAATGACCGCACTTTCTGTTCCATAAGAAAGTACCAAATCTAATTTAGCTTGTTTTGCGTGCTCGCCCACTTGTTGATGACATTTTAGGCTATCCTCACCTAATTCTTTCATATCACCCACAAGTAGAATACGGAAAGCATCATAACCTTTTAAAACATCAATCGCGGCTTGTAAAGAATCCACATTCGCATTGTAGGTATCATCTAATAACAGCAGATTTTCATTCACTTGAATCGGGAATAAGCGTCCTTTTACTTGAGAACGGTGTTCAAGACCCGCTTTAACATCAGCAAGACTTGCGCCCACATTCATAGCAAGAGCCGTTGCTGCCAACGCATTTTTTACATTATGCTCACCTAAATAAGGCAAATTAATCTCAATGCCACCTTTTGGGGAAACTAACATAAACGTTGAGCCATTAGGTGAATGTTCTACGTTTTCAGCTTTGTAATCGCCACCATTAAAATATTGAATGGCATGAGAGCCAATTTCTTTTTGCCACAATTCAATATAATTATGTTCGCTGTTAATAATGGCCATACCATTTGGGGTTAAACCGCGATAGATTTCACCTTTCGCACGCGCTACACCCTCAATTGAGCCAAAACCTTCTAAATGTGCGGCTGCCACGTTATTAACTAATGCAGCTTCTGGCTGCGCAAGATGCGTGGTGTAATCAATTTCACCTTGATGATTTGCACCTAATTCAATAACAGCAAATTTATGTTGTTCGGTTAAGCGTAATAACGTTAATGGCACGCCAATATCGTTGTTGAAATTACCATTCGTGAATAACACGGCTTCAGGGTTGCCTGCTGTTTGTTGCAAAATCGATGCAGTCATCTCTTTCACTGTGGTTTTACCTGATGAACCAGTCATCGCTACGGTACGAGGATTAATTTTTTCACGTAACCATTTTGCTAATTGACCAAGGGCTAAACGCGTATCTGAAACAACTAATTGTGGTGTTGAAATGTTAGTGTTAACTTTTTGCACAACTAAGGCTGTCGCACCTTGCTCAACGGCTTTATCTAAGTATTGATGCGCATCAAAATGCTCACCTTTTAATGCAAAGAAAAGCGAGTTAAATACCGCTTTGCGCGTATCTGTATTGATATTTTCAACAACGGCCTGCCCATCACCAATAAGATTGGCATTTAAAATTTGGGCAAGCTGTTGGGTAGTAAGTTTAATCATTATGTTTATTTTTTCGTTAAATAGGCTTCAGCCACTTCTTGATCGGAGAAATGAAGTGTTTTATCCCCAATGATCTGATAGTTTTCATGGCCTTTACCGGCAATCACGATCACGTCATCTTCAACGGCGTTCTCAATGGTAAATTTAATGGCTTCTTCACGATCTGGAATTACACCAACATCTTCCATACGGCTAAATCCCGTAAGGATATCTGCTTCAATTTTATTTGGGTCTTCTGTACGTGGATTATCTTGGGTTACGATCACTAAATCTGCAAACTGTTCAGCAGCTTTTGCCATCAGCGGACGCTTGCCCGCATCACGATCACCGCCACAACCAAAGATACACCAAAGGTTACCTTTGCAATGTTCACGGGCTGCATTTAAGGCTTTCTCTAATGCATCCGGAGTATGTGCATAATCAACGATAACGGTCGGTTTTCCTGCTTTTTTAATTAATTCCATTCTTCCATTTACTCCCTTTAACTGTGAAACCGTATGGATAAGATCATCGAAAGAATAACCTAAAGCCAATAAAACAGCCGAGGCTAACAACAGATTACTCACGTTAAAAGCGCCAATTAATGGGCTATGTAATGTGCCATTTCCCCAACTTGATGCAACATCAATGACTGCACCTTCATGAGTAAAACGAATTTGCGTAGCATAAAGCCATTGTTTAGATGTTGGATGGAAATCTGGGTGACAGCTGACTGCGATACCATTTGGTAATTCACTTAACCATGCGGCTCCAATTGGATCGTCAGCATTAAGAATTTGTAATTCGGGCGCTAAATCAATGAAAAAGCGTTTTTTAGCTTCTGCATACTTTTCCATAGTCTCGTGATAATCCAAGTGATCACGACTTAAATTGGTAAAAATGGCGGCTTTAAATTTAAGGGCTTCAACACGGTGTTGAACTAAACCATGTGAAGACACTTCGATAGAAGCAAAATCTGCCCCATTCTCTACAAAATCAGCAAGGTTTTCTTGAACTTCAACGGCTGAGCCTGTGGTATTTTTTGCTTCTTTGACTTGACCTAATAAACCATTGCCAATGGTGCCCATGACAGCAACTTTATGTCCTAATAAGCTTGCCCATTGAGCTAATAATTGAGAAACGGTGGTTTTACCGTTTGTTCCAGTTACACCAACTAAAGTCAGTTTTTCGGAAGGATGTTCATAGAATTTACCAGCCAATGCAGAAAGATTGGTAGATAAATGATAGTAATGAATCACAGGCACATTATTTTGCCATTGGATGCTTAAATGCTCGTTTTCTAAATCTGTTTCTAAAACGACCGCACTTGCACCAGAAGAGATGGCTTGAGGAACAAATTGACTCGCATCAAAACGATGCCCTTTTACTGCCACAAATAGATCTCCTTGAGTCACTTTGCGGCTATCTAACACCATTGCCTTCACATTAATGTCTGAAAGCACCGGAAGATCAAAAAGTGCGGTCAATTTTTTCATTGTTTTGCCTTTTCTTAATTCATTTTTTCAAATTTTTGATCGCTTAAGCGAACGGTACGTCTTGCTGTTTTTTCTGTTGGTTCTGCATCTGGTGCAATACCATTAGCACGTAAGGTATAACCCATAATGCTAGAGAACACCGGTGCAGATACCGCACCACCATAGTACTGCCCTGCTTTCGGATCGTTAATCAAAATAACTAATGCATAACGTGGATCACTAATTGGTGCAATACCCGCTGTAAATGCCACATATTTCTTAACATAGTGACCATTTTCAATTTTACGCGCTGTACCTGTTTTCGCACCAACACGATAACCTTCAACCATCGCACGTTTATTTTTGATCGCGACTTTTTCTAACATACCCACGACGTCTTTCGTAATTTTCTCAGAGAATACACGTTGACCAATGACTGGCGGATCTACTTTAGTAATAGAAAGTGGGCGATAAATCCCGAAGCTACCTAAAGTAGCATAGGCACGCGCAATTTGTAATGGTGTTGAAGTAATACCATAACCGTAAGCAACAGTTGCACGTTCGATATCTGCCCAACGTTTACGGTTTGCATTTAATACGCCACGCTGCTCACCGATTAAGCCTAACTCAGTATCTTTACCTAAACCTGCATTTTGGTAAGTTTCCATTAATGCCGAAGGTGGCATACGTAAAGCAAGACGGCTCACACCACGGTTACTGGAGTTAATCAAAATTTCATCTAATGTTTGTTGTGGACGAGGTGCTACGTCAACAATTTCTTTACCACTTACTGTAAATGAACCTGTATTAATCACTTCATCACGTCTCACCGCACCGCGTTGAAGTGCGGTCAAAACAACGAAAGGTTTTACGGTTGAACCAGGTTCAAATGTATCCGTAATCGCACGGTTACGTTTTAACTCATCTTTTACATTGTTTAGATTATTCGGATTGTAAGAAGGCGCAGTTGCCATAGCTAATACTTCACCCGTACGTACATCCACCAATACGGCTGTGCCTGATTCTGCTTTGTTCTCTGTTACCGCTTTTTTGATTTCACGATACACCATGGATTGTAACTTTTCATCAATACTTAAGGTGACATCTTGTGCATCGTATTTTTTCTCATCAGCAATATGTTCAACCACATTACCACGTTTGTCTTTACGAACAACACGCGCACCGTCTTTACCCACTAACATTGAATTGAAGCTTGCCTCAACCCCTTCAATCCCTTTACCATCAATGTTAGTAAAGCCAATTAATTGAGCCGCCTCTTCTACACGAGGATAAAAACGACGTGGTTCTGTCTCTAATGAGATACCTTTAATTTTGAGTTCACGGATATAATTCGCTTTGCTCGCTTCTACTTGACGTGCTAAATACAAGAAGCCTGATTTTGCATTTTTCTCAATTTTTTTCACCAACTCGGCTGGTGTCATATTTAATTCGTTAGCAAGGGCTTTAATACGTTCTTTATCATCTAATGCATTTTCTTTTAGCATTAAACGCGGTTCAGCCACGATTGCACTCATCGGTACACTCACCGATAACAATTGACCGTTACGATCTAAAATTGAGCCGCGAACAGAGAGGACATCATCTTTACGTAGTGAACGTTTGTCCGCTTCACCAGAAAGGGTTTCAGAATTAACAGATTGCACATAAGCAGCACGAGCCACTAATGCGCCTAAGCCTAAGAAAATAAAACTTGTCGCGATGAGATAACGACCACGAAGGAAGCATTTCTCAAACACCATCTTCGGTTTATTTGGTTTTACTGACGCAGGTTGAGCCAATTTTCTAATTGTTTTCTTTGGCTTTCCTGGTTTCTTAGAGGAATTAAATCTAACCATTTTATTCAAAATCCCTATTCAAAAATAACCACTTCTTGTTCACTTTGAACACGTTGCATTTTTAATGTACCGATTGCAATGGATTCAACTCTTGTATTATCACTTTCGGTTGCTTCTTGTAATTGCAAATTGCGATATTCGTTTTCAAGCGCTTGGTGTTGTAATACCAATTGCCCGTTTTCAGAAATCAAGCCTCTTGTTTGGTGGGTCATCCAAATTGTGCCCATTGCAGAAGCTAAAATTAATAAAAGTAAGACGACAATTAATTTATTAGAAGAAAAAATATCTTCAACGAGAATATGTTGTAAAGGATAACGTTCACTATTTTCTAACATCTTATTTCACCCTTTCCGCAATACGTAAAACCGCACTTCTTGAACGTGGATTTGCCGAAATTTCTGCCTCACTCGGCTGAATCGCTTTACCAATGATTTTTAATTTTTGATTACGTTGAATTTGATCTTCACGTAGTGGTAAACCTCTTGGAATATCCTCGCCTTTGCTTTGCTTACGCATGAAATGTTTTACCATTCTGTCTTCAAGTGAATGGAAACTGATAATCGATAAACGCCCTTCTGGGGCCAACATATCTAATGCAGAATTTAATACACTTTCTAATTCATCTAATTCTGCATTAATATAAATTCGAATGGCTTGGAAGCTACGCGTCGCCGGATGCTTATGTTTATCTTTAAATGGCACAGCTTGAGCAATTAACTCAGCGAGCTGAGAAGTACGACTCAAACATTCAGTGCCATTTTTAACCGCACTTTTATTAAATTCTACGATGGCAGTGGCAATTCGTTTTGCAAAACGCTCTTCACCAAAGGTTTTTAACACCCAAGTTAAATCATCAACAGATACTTGTTTTAGCCACTCTGCTGCTGATAAACCTTGTGTGGTATCCATGCGCATATCTAACGGGCCATCTTTCATAAAACTGAAACCACGCTCGGCTTCATCAAGCTGTGGAGATGACACCCCTAAATCCAGCAAAATGCCGTCAATTTTACCAACTAAATCGAGTTTTTGACAGATGTCTGGAATGTGAGAAAAGCTATTATGTTCAATATGAAAACGAGGGTCTTGAATTTTTTCAGCTTCAGCAATCGCACGCGGGTCGCGATCAATAGCAATTAAACGACCATTTTCAGAAAGTTGGGAGAGAATTAGACGAGAATGACCACCACGACCAAAGGTACCATCGATATAAATTCCGTTTTCTTTCAACGCCAAACCATTCACCGCTTCGTGAAGCAAAACCGTGATATGTTCAGGTGCAGAAAAGGAATTTTGCGTAGTCATAAGTAAAAAGTAAAAGTTAAATCAAAATCGATAAAGAGAAGATAGAGCGGCGCAAGCACCGCTTATCCTGCTAGTGCTGCTGTTCTATAATGACAGCATTTTTAGTTCTTCAGAAGCTCCGAACTCAGCGCTTGAGCCAATTTCGATATCTTCATCAATTTGTGCATACCATTCGGTATCACTCCAAATTTCAAATTTATTCAACTGCCCTACCAACATTAAGCCTTTTTCTAATTTTGCATGTTGACGTAATGGACCACTTAATAAGATACGACCTTGCGCATCCATTTCACATTCAGTGGCATAACCGAGCATAACACGTTGTAAACGGCGTTGATTTGGGTCAAAGTTGGAGAGTGAAAGTAGTTTTTGTTCGATTTTTTCCCATTCATCTAAAGGATAAAGTAATAAACAAGGCTGACGAATATCAACGGTACAAACCATTTGGCCTTGGTTCTTTTCCATGATTTCAGCACGATAGCGAGTAGGAATCGCTACACGACCCTTCGCATCTAAATTTACCGCTGCTGCACCACGAAACATTTCTCTACCTTTAAACGTTTATTTTTAGAAAAATTTGGCAGAATTTTCCACAAAATTCCACTTTTCACCACTTTGCGTAAGTTTATCGGTTGTAGCCTTAACTTGCAAGCAATTAAAACGTAAAGATTGGTAAATTTTGGCAATAAAATAAACAAAAAAACCGTCTAAGGTTTCCCTCAAACGGTTTTTCAATTTTTAACTCGATTTAATTAGTTATTTACATACGCTTCTTCATCACGATCACCTAATGGTTTAAGCTGTGTGAAGAATAATACCAAGCAAAGAACAGTTAAGCCTAAGCCGATATAAACAGATAATTGATAGTCTAAACCGAAACCGATTTTGTTGTATGCAAGATAAGTAAAACATACAGTACTGATAAATGCCGCAGGGATTGTACATACCCAGTGGAATTTATTATAACGGTATAAGTACGCTGCTGCAGTCCATAACATAACCATTGCAGTAGTTTGGTTCGCCCAAGTGAAGTAACGCCATAAGATAGAGAAATCCACTTTTGATACGATATAACCAACCACGAATAATGGCACAGCAATAATTAAACGTTTAGCTAAGGTTTTTTGTTCTAAATGGAAAAATTCTGCAATAACAAGGCGTGCTGCACGGAATGCTGTATCTCCAGATGTAATAGGAAGAACAACCACACCTAACACTGCAAAAATACCACCAACAAGACCTAAGAAGTGGATAGAAGAATCATAAACCACTTTAGAAGGAGAACCTGCTTTAATCGCTGCTAATAAATCTGGTAAAGAATCATAGAAACTTAAACCAACTGCACACCATACTAATGCGATTACACCTTCACCGATCATCGCACCGTAGAAAATAAAACGTCCTTCTTTTTCGTTTTCAGTACAACGCGCCATTAATGGGCTTTGTGTTGCGTGGAAACCAGATAATGCACCACAAGAGATTGTTAAGAACAAGAGTGGCCATAATGGTAAATCTGCACGGGTTTCAAAGTTTTGGAAGAATTTCTCAAAAGACATACCGTCCACAGAACGATAGAAAGAAATTGGGTCTGCTGAGCTAAGATCTGCACTTACTAAACCATATACCATACCTACAGACATAAAGAGTAATAATGCACCGAAGAATGGGTAGATACGACCGATGATTTTATCAACTGGAAGTAATGTCGCAAGAATATAGTAAATGAAGATGATAGCAGTCCAAACACTGATAACAGTTGCTTTATCCATACCCCAAACGGTAATACCACCTGATTCTGCTACCTGATGGATTTCTTCCGCATTGCTAATAGAAATGCTACCTGATGCAGCACCGAACACATCCATTGTAATCGTACCCATTAATTGAGCAGGACTTGCTACGAATACCACACCTACTAATAATAAAAGCACAACAGCTAATACGTTAATGAATGCTTTAACTGGACGACCTAAGTATTTACCTGCAAGGTTTGGCATAGATGCTCCACCATTACGCACACTTAACATTCCGCAGAAATAATCGTGTACCGCACCAGCAAAGATACAACCCACTACAATCCAAAGCATTGCAACTGGTCCGTATAACGCACCAAGAATCGGACCAAAGATCGGACCTGTACCTGCAATATTTAATAATTGAATTAACCAAATCTTAGTTTTAGACATTGGCATATAGTCAACGCCATCATTCATGGTATAAGCTGGCGTTTGACGATTTGGATTGATCACAAAAATGCGTTCAATTACACGACTATAAAAGAAATAACCTGCAAGCAATAACGCCACGCAGAAGAAAAACCACAACATAAAAAATACTCCTCAGGAATAAATGAATACCGAAATTTAGTCATATACTAGACTTCGTCGGCGGTATTCTAAGTGAAAATCATCAAAATCAAAATTTTAATTTTTATATTGTTTCAATTTTGTGATCCATGTCACGTTTATCATTACGTTTTTTTCACTTACAATATGTTTATAAATTAAAATAATTAAAAAAGGATCATCAATGGCTCTCACCCGCTGCCCAGAATGTCGTAAAAAAATCAGCGAATCTGCCCAATTTTGTCCAAATTGTGGGTTCTCTTTTAAAGAAGATCTTGAAATTTACAAACAAAAACTTGAACAACGACGCCAACAAAATGCCGAAATTAATCGAAAAAGCACTAAACTTCACCTTATTTGGTTGGCTATTTTTACTATCGTTATCTTATTGGCAAGTTGGCTGACGGGGAAATAACAAAGTGCGGTTAAAACACGATAAGAATTTTGGCCATACTCCATCTTTATTGCTTAGATATAGGTGAATCTTTTATTTTATCTAACAATACGCTCACTACCTTCGGTACGCCCTTCCCCGCTTTTTCTTTTATTGCGATGACTTGCTTACGAACAAATCCTGTATTGGGATTCGGATCGATTAAGTAAATTGGCGCTTTGCTTGGCGCTTCATTAACTAAGCCATTCGCAGGATACACTTGCAAAGAAGTACCAATCACTAACACGACATCCGCTTGCTCTACGATATCCACTGCACGTTCTAACATCGGCACCATTTCACCGAAAAAAACAATATATGGACGCATTGGATGACCGTTAGGATCTTTATCTTCCAATTTCTGATCGCCAAAACAATCCACAATATAACTTTCATCAAAACTACTACGAGCTTTATTCAGTTCACCATGTAAGTGTAAAACATTCGAACTTCCTGCTCGTTCATGTAAATCATCCACATTTTGCGTGATAATTCTCACATCATAGGCTTTTTCTAATTCAACTAAGGCGATATGTGCAGCATTTGGCTTAGCTGCAGCCGCATTTTTTCGTCGTTGGTTATAGAAATCTAATACTTTCGCTCGATTTTTCTTCAAAGCTTCAGGCGTACAAACTTCTTCGACTTTATGACCCGCCCACAAACCATCTTCCGCTCTAAATGTAGGAATACCACTTTCGGCACTAATTCCTGCGCCAGTTAATACGACACAAATAGGTTTCATAATATCCTCCTCAGTACTTTATATTATAAGCCTGAAAAACAGATTCACTTCGCATTTATAATAAAAAATCGGGCAATTTTTAAACAGCCCGATTTGTTTCCATTTTTGACCGCACTTTATGCTTTTGCGGTATCAATACGTTCGAATGACAACACTTTATTTTCTAATTGACGGAGTAATAAAGTGGCGATACCAGTAATGATGAGGTAAATACCGCCTGCAATACCGTAGATAGTGAGTGCATCATATTCGGTGCCGTAAAGTTGGCGTGCGTATCCCATGATATCCATGATCGTAATGGTAGAAGCTAATGCTGTACCTTTAAATACCAAAATAATTTCATTGGTATAAGAAGGGAGTGCGCGTTTTAACGCATAAGGAATGAGAATTTTTAAAGTCTGCATACGACTTAGTCCTAATGCCGCACAGCTTTCCCATTGACCTTTAGAGATCGCTTTTACTGCTCCGTGGAATAATTGGGTTGAATAAGCCGCACTATTCAAAGCCAAAGCTAACGCTGCACAGAACCATGCATTGGAAAATAATCCCCATAATGGGCTGTCCACCAACCATTGGAATTGACCAGGGCCTGCATAAATTAAGAAAAACTGCACTAAAAGTGGGGTGCCTGTAAATAAAACAAGGAACAAATTGACCGCACTTTTCACCAATTTATTGCCAATAGAAAGCAAGAAAGTTAGGCCTAATGCTAAGAAAAAGGCAATAAACAACGCGACGACCGTAAGCAACAGGCTAGTCGGAATACCTTGAGCAATAACAGCTAAATACTCTTGAAACATTATTCGACTCCCCGTTCAAATCGAGTGAAACGTAATTCTAATTTGCGAATACCTGCTTGGCTGATCAACGTAATCACCAAATAAATTAACGCAGCAATACCATACCAAGTGAAAGGCTCATGGGTGTTCGTATTGATATACCCAGCCTGACGCATTAAATCATCGACACCAATTAACGACACCAACGCCGTATCTTTTAATAATACTAACCATTGATTGCTTAAGCCCGGTAAAGCGTGTCGCCATACTTGTGGCATAATCAAATGGATGAAGGTATAAGGACGGCTTAATCCTAACGCTGCACCTGATTCCCACTGCCCTTTTGGAATGGCTTGGATCGCACCACGTAAGGTTTGTGAAGCATAAGAGGCAAAAATCAAAGACAATGCAAATACACCACAACCAAAGGCGCTGAATTCGATATACTCCCCTGTCAGCATTTCTACTACTTGGGTTGAACCAAAATAAATCAGTAGAACCACCAAGATTTCCGGTAAACCACGCAATAAAGCAATCACAACAGAAGCTGGTTTTGCAATAAAGACATATTTATTCGCTTCTAAGGCGGTAAAAATAATACTGAGCAATAAGCCGACAATTAACGAGCAAATAGCAAGCCCTAAGGTCATTAGGGCTGCATGTCCAATTAATGTAAGATAATCATAAAACATAGATTATTTTGTCATCCATTTGTCATAGATTTTTTGGTATTCACCATTTGCTTTCACGGTTTCTAAACCTTTATTTAAGCTTTCTAGCAATTCTTTACTTGATTTATTCACCGCGATACCTAAACCATTACCGAAATATTTTTTGTTAGTCACTTTCTCGCCAACAAATTGAATTTCAGGCTCTTTAGAAATCATATCAGACAATACGGCAGTATCACCGAAGATGATATCAATACGACCATTTTTTAAGTCTAAGATCGCATCTTGTAAGCTTGCATAAGATTTTGCATTATATTGTTTGGTTTCTGCGGCAGTATATTGTTGGAATGTTGTTCCGTTTTGAACACCAATTGTTTTTGCTGAAGCTAAATCTGCTTTGCCTTTTAAAGCCACATAACTTGCTGTGCTATCATAATACGCATTAGAAAATGAAACTTGTTTTGCACGCGCTTCAGTAATATCCATCGCAGAAATCGCTGCATCAAAACGTTTTGCTTTCAAGCTTGGAATTAATGCATCAAAAGATTGGCTTTTGAAATGACAAGTCGCTTGGATTTCCTTACAAATTGCATTCGCTACATCCACATCAAAACCGATAATTTCACCTTTTTCATTTGTTGTTTCAAATGGCGGGTAGCTCGGCTCCATCGCAAAAGTAATTTCTTGTGCATTCGCAGCAAAAGCTGAGCCCATTAACATTGCGCTTAAAAGTAATTTTTTCATGTTGTGTTTCCTTATTCTGAGTGTGAAAGATATTGTTTAAATTGTTCGGTTTTTGGATTATCAAAGCAATCTGCACTGCCCATTTCAATAATCTTACCTTGTTCCATATAGACGACCTTGGTCGCCACTTTTTGTGCCACATTCACTTCGTGGGTCACAATCACCTGAGTAATGCCTGTTTGTTGAAGTTCTTTAATGATATCAACAACTTGAGCTGTAATCTCAGGATCCAGTGCTGCAGTTGGTTCATCAAACAACAATACTTGTGGTTTCATCATTAATGCTCGAGCAATAGCAACACGTTGTTGCTGACCGCCTGATAAGTGAAGAGGGAAACGATCGGCATGCTCTTCCAAACGTAAACGTTTTAAAAGTTCTAATGCATCTTTTTTCGCTTCTTCTTCGCTAATGCCCAACACTTTTTTCGGCGCTTCAATCAGATTTTCAATCACCGTTAAATGCGGCCAAAGATTGTATTGTTGAAATACCATACCAACATCTTGACGAAGTTGACGAATAGCTTTTGGATTATTATTCGCTTTAGACAAATCAAAATGATTATTCGCAATATGCAATTCGCCAGAGGTCGGCACTTCTAATAAATTTAATGTACGGATTAACGTACTTTTTCCTGCCCCACTTGGTCCGAGTAACACCACGGTATCGCCTTCTTGTGCATCAAGATTGATATCAAACAATGCCTGTGATGAACCATAAAAGAAATTCAAATTTTTAACACTAATCGCCATACTAAGTTTACTGCTATCCTCTCTTGACTCTTAAGAATGAATAAATATTACTTTTTAATGATTAATTATGCAAGTGTTTTTGTAAAAAAATCCCAAAAAAGTTTTTGGGATCTTTAAATCATTGAATTTTAAACCGCACTTATCGCGAATTAGGCCTCTTTCGCCATCTCAAATTCAACTAACATCATTAAAATATGGATCACTTTAATATGAATTTCTTGAATACGATCTGCATAACCAAAGTGTGGCACACGAATTTCAACATCCGCTAAACCTGCCATTTTACCGCCATCTTTACCTGTCATCGCAATCACTTTCATTCCTTTTGCTTTCGCCGCTTCGATCGCATTTAAGATATTTTTAGAATTGCCTGATGTTGATAATCCAAATAAAACGTCGCCTTCTTTACCCACGGCTTCAACAAAGCGAGAGAATACATATTCATAACCAAAGTCATTACTTACACAGCTTAAATGACTCACATCTGAAATCGCAATCGCAGGATAACCAGGACGATTTTCACGATAGCGACCGGTTAGTTCTTCGGCAAAATGCATAGCATCACAGTGAGAACCACCATTACCGCAAGATAATACTTTACCGCCATTTTTAAAGCTTTCCGCTAACAATTTAGCCGCTTTTTCAATGAGTTTAATGTTGTTATCATCTGAAACGAACTTGTTTAATACGTCTTGTGCTTCCACAAGCTCAGCTTTAATTTGATCAAAATACATTTTATTCTCCTTAAAAATTAAAATTCGAAATCGCGTTGGCATTGTATAGCGTTCATTTCAAATAATCTAGCGCTCTTTCTTATCTCTCTATTTTTCAGCTTACTTCTCATTATTTTGCGATACGAATCACAGATTCAATTAAAAACTCTGTAAAAAATGACCGCACTTTTTAAACTCAATAAATTTAAAAAGGAAACATCATGAGAGCGATTTACTTATTACTTTGCCTCCTATTCAGCCAAATAACCTGGGCGAATGAGCGTGATTTAATGCTATTAGAAACTTATGAAAACCAAGATGTTCAAGGTTGGGTAATGTCAGAAAAATTAGATGGGGTACGAGGTTATTGGGATGGCAAAACATTATTAAGTCGTCAAGGGCTGCCCTTGCCCGCACCGACCTATTTTACTGCTCAATTTCCGCCTTTTGCCATTGATGGTGAGATATTTAGTGAACGTAATCAATTTGAAGAAATTGCTTCTATCACAAAATCCTTTAAAGGTGATAATTGGGCAAAATTAACACTTTATGTTTTCGATGTGCCTAATGCATCAGGCAATCTCTTTGAACGTCTCAAAATCTTAGAAGATTATTTGAAAGAACACCCTACACCTTATATCAAGATTATTTCACAAATTCCGATACGAGATAAAACACATTTATTCGAATATTTGCATGAAGTGGAAGCGAAAAAAGGTGAAGGGATTGTATTACGTAATCCTCATGCGCCTTACGAAAGAAAACGCAGTACACAAATTTTAAAGTTAAAAAGCACTTATGATGAAGAATGCACCGTAATAGCACATCATAAAGGGAAAGGACAATTTGAGAATATACTCGGATCGCTCACCTGTGAAAACCATCGTGGAAAATTCAAAATTGGTTCAGGATTTAATCTGAGTGAGCGCGAAAATCCACCACCTATTGGTACCACAATCACCTATAAATATCGTGGATTAACTAATTCAGGAAAACCTCGTTTTGCCACTTATTGGCGAGAGAAAAAATAAAGCGGTCAAAAACATCGCTATTTTTGACCGCTCTTTATGTTTAATAACTCAATTATAGGTGTTGATTAATAAACGCCGCTAATTGATTTTTTGGTAACGCACCGACTTGTGTTGCAACAAGTTGGCCATTTTTGAAAAGTAGTAAAGTTGGGATACTACGTACACCAAATTGACCTGCAACTAATTGGTTGTCATCTACGTTGATTTTTACGATTTTTGCTTTACCTGCGAATTCAGGTGCGATTTCATCTAAAATTGGCGCAATCATTTTGCAAGGGCCACACCATGGTGCCCAGAAATCCACTAATACTGGGATATCAGATTGCACAACGACAGTTTCAAAATCTGCATCATTAATATGTAATACTTCGCTCATTTTTGTTTCCTTATTTAATAAGGTGCTGACAAATCAACACCTAACGTTAATTAATGTTGTGCATAATAGCACAAGGTATATTGGATTGCACAGATTAGTCCGATTGATAAAAACTAATTATTTAAGTTGTGCAAACGCCTGTAATAAATCGGCTTTGATGTCTTCCACATCTTCTAAACCAACAGAAAAACGCAATAATGTGTTTGTAATACCACGAGCAACACGTTCTGCTTCTGGAATATCCATATGGGTTTGGGTTGCTGGATAGGTAATAAAGCTTTCTGTTCCGCCTAAACTTTCAGCAAAGGTAATCAACTTGATTGATTTTAAGAACGTATTCACCCAATTTTCATCTTTCAAACGGAAAGACAGCATGCCGCCTTTGTTTGGATATAATACGCTATCAATTTGTGGCTGTTCACGTAAAAATTCTGCAATTGCCTTCGCATTATCTTGATGGCGTTTCATACGTAATGAAAGGGTTTTCATTCCTCGCACGGTTAACCAAGAATCAAATGGCGAAAGTACGGCGCCTGCACCATTTTGAATATAAGCGATACGATCACAAAGTTCTTGCCCTTTTGCAATAATCAAGCCCACCAAACTATCATTATGACCCGCAATATATTTCGTGCCACTATGAATGACAATATCCGCACCTAAATCTAATGGACGAGATAGAACAGGAGTTAAGAAGGTGTTATCCACAATCATTAATAAGTTGTATTTTTTCGCTAATTTCGCAATTTCTGCTACATCACACTCTTCCATTAATGGATTAGATGGCGTTTCAATAAAAATCGCTTTTGTATTCACTGTAATTGCGGCTTCAATTTCAGTTAAAGAAGCGGTGTTCACATAAACGGGTTTTACGCTGTTGTTATTTTTATAGGCAAAATCCAATAAACGATAAGTCCCACCATATACATCACTTGACACAATCCATTGATCAGGGCCTTTAAATAGGTTCATCAGCACTTGAATTGCCGCCATGCCAGAGGAAAAGGCAAAACCACGATCACCATTTTCTAATTTTGCTACGGTATCTTCCAAAACACTACGTGTTGGGTTTTTCGTGCGGGTATAATCAAACCCTGTGCTTTCACCAATCCCATGGTGGCCATAAGCCGTTGAAAGATAAATGGGCGTTGAAACCGCACCAGTGCGCTCATCACTGCGATTTCCCGCTTGAGCTAATAATGTATCGATAGAATATTGTTGTGTCATAATTTACCTCTAAAACATGCAAAAATTTGACCGCACTTTTCTTGATTTAATGGCGAACAAAACGCTCCAATTTTGTCACAAACCCAATCACGATAAAAGTAGAAATTGAAAACTAAGCTAAAATTATATTCTTGAGTCAAATTTTGCTGTAATTTCAACCGAAACGAAGATTTTTTCAACATTTGAATTTTTTTTTCAGATCTTCGATTGACAGAATTTCAAATTCCCGTAAAATGCACCGCACTAACAGCGTATGCGGGAATAGCTCAGTTGGTAGAGCACGACCT
>NZ_KV801824.1:160742-166953 GCF_001810545.1 Haemophilus sp. HMSC066D02
GGTCGCGAGTTCGAGCCTCGTTTCCCGCTCCAAACTAACGGCGTGTTAGCAAAGCGGTTATGCACTGGATTGCAAATCCATGTAGCTCGGTTCGACTCCGGGACACGCCTCCATAACCACGCAGTTAGTTAATCACTCGATGCCCGAGTGGTGGAATCGGTAGACACAAGGGATTTAAAATCCCTCGCCTTTCGAGGCGTGCCAGTTCAAGTCTGGCTTCGGGCACCATCTAATTCCAAACCAATAATCAGTACCTAGTCCAATACTTAACTTTAATTTTTAATTATCGTTAGGTGAGGAATTATGGACTTCTCTTCTATTTCTAAAAAACCTTATATTATTACTGTCGCTTGTACTAAAGGCGGTTCTGCAAAAAGTACAAATGCTGCCAATATTGGGGCGTTCTGCGCTGACCACGGTTTAAGAACTCTTCTTATTGATACTGATACTCAACCAACCTTAAGCTCTTATTATGCTTTAACTGAAGAAGCTCCCGGTGGTATTTATGAGTTTTTAACCCGTCGTGATATTGAACCTTCCCATATCATTTCAAAAACATCCATTCCAAATTTGGATTTAATTCAATCAAATGACCCATCAAACAATGTAAGTCAAACTCTACGTAATGCCCCTGATGGTGCAATTCGATTTAGTCACTTAATTAAAAACATTGATAATTATGATGTTATTGTGGTTGATACTCGAGGTACTAGAGACATTACTGTCGATATGTCTGTCTTAGCAGCTGACATCCTATTCTGCCCTATTCTTCCACACATTCTTTCTGCGAAAGAATTTATCCGTGGAACTATCGGAATGTATCAAGATTTAGAAACCTTTGAATCATTTGGCTTCAAATTACCACCTCTCAAAGCTATCGCAAATTGCGTTGATAATACTAATGACGTGAAATTTGTACTCAATCAATTACACGTACTCTTTGAAACCAATTTTGATGAAAGCAAAACCTTCCTTGATTTTTCAATCCCTGCGCATGTGGCATATAGAGAAGCTGCAACTTATTCATTGCCAGTTTATCGCCATAGCCAAGCTGAATATCCTGTTATCAAAGAACTGTGTTGCTTGTTACTCCCTCAATTTAAAACACTTTTTGATAAACCAATGAAAAAGGAAGGCTAATATGACTGATAAACTTATTGCTTCTATTGAAGCGGAAAGTGCGGTCATTGGTGCTCTCATTATTGATAATGACAAATTTGATGAGATCGCAACTTTACTGCGCTCTGATGATTTTTATGTCTCAGCTCATAAAGTATTGTTTGAAGGTGTTAGCCATCTATTAACACAAGGAAAACCCGCTGATATTTTAACTTTGGAGCAGTATTTCAAAGATAAAAAACTGATTGATCAGATAGGGGGATTAGCATACCTAGCAGAAGTTATTCACAATACTCCTTCTGCATCAAATATCACTGCGTATGCTGAGATTATTTCTCGTTATAGCAAACAACGTCGTTTTTTGACCCTGGGCCAGTTTATTGTAACTGAAATGCAATCTTCAAAAGATGAAATTGAATTAACTTCTTTTGAGGAAAGTGTTGATAAGCAATATACCAATATTGTCATCGAACAAGAGACGGATGGTGTTGCTGATCTTAATGCAAGTTTCGAGCGAATCCTTTCTCGCATGGAAACGTCCTCTATTAATGCCGATCCAGTTAGTGGAACACCAACAGGCATTATTGAATTAGATAGAGCAACAACAGGCGGTCAACCAGGAGAACTTATCATTATTGCAGCTCGTCCAGCAATGGGTAAAACAACCTTTGCACAAACGATTGCCGCAAGTACGTTAGATAAATTTCCTGACAGTCCTATCCAATTTTACAGTCAAGAAATGCCAGCTGATCAACTATTAGAGCGTTTTATGGCAATGCGCTCTCGCGTCAGCTTGCAATCTATTCGTCAAGCGACTGAGCTTGAAGAGGAAGAATGGACTCGCCTTGCTAATGCAATGGGGACAATTAAAAAAGACTGGAAAGGCCGTTTGTTAATTGATGATGAAGCTTCTTTAACACCTCATCGTTTACGCGCCAAAGTACGTAAAAACACTCGTCTATACGGCAAACCTAAAGCGATTTTCATTGATTACATTCAACTAATGAGAACCGGAAGTAAAACTGAAAATCGCAATTTAGAACTTGCCGAAATATCCAATGATTTAAAGAAATTAGCCAAAGAAACTGGATGCCCAATTTATGCATTATCTCAACTAAACCGAGGTTTAGAAAATCGAGCTAATAAGCGTCCAATTAATGCCGACTTACGTGACTCAGGCTCTCTTGAACAAGATGCTGATGTCATCATCCATCTTTATAGAGATGAAATCTATAACCCTGACACAGAAGATAAAGGCATTGCTGAAATCATCATTGGTAAACAACGTAATGGCCCGTTAGCCACAGTAAAAACACTGTTTCAAGGTCAATACAGCCTTTTTGAGAATTTAACGACACAGGATAGATATTATGAATAATCCATTTATTGCTAAAAATAAAAAACAACAAAGTCAATTAGACGCGATTGCGAAAGGATTAAATGTTCAACCTATTAATAATCAGTCTGCTGCTTATCAAACAACAACAGCAACACATTATCCTGCGCAATCTAAATACATTACCGTTACGTTAGATAAATTACGCCCTTATGAACACAACCCTCGTAAGACACTCAATCCTAACTTTGAAATAATTAAAGAGTCAATTCGTCGTCGTGGTCTTGATCACAAACCCAATATCACTCAACGACCTGGTGAACCTTTCTATATCATTGCTGACGGTGGGAATACTCGTATTCAAGCATTAAAAGAACTATTTACAGAGACTCAAGATCAACGTTTTTGGTCTATTGAATGCTTATATAAACCTTGGAAAGGTGAAAGTGCTGATAGCGTAGAAGCGGAATTAGATTTGCTTATTGGTCATTTAATTGAAAATGATACACGTGCAGATTTAACCTTTATTGAGAAGGCGTTAGGAATTCAGCAAGCGAAAGAATACTATGAGCAAAAGTTAGGAAAATCCCTTTCTTCTCGCGAGCTTTCAAGTGAGTTAGAAAATGATGGATACATTATTGCTAATACAACAGTAGCAAAAATGGAACGCTGTATTAATTTCCTATATCCATACATTCCTGATGTGCTATTTAATGGGCTGGGACATGCGCCAATTGATAAATTGCTTGCGATTCGTAATAACGCCTTAGCAATTTGGCAAAATTATCAATTTGAATTAGATGTTTCTTTCGATGAAATTTGGGGAAATAGCTTATCTCGCTGTAACGACGATCAGCCATTCCATATTAAAACTTTCCAAGATTATCTTATTGATGAAATGTCATCCATGTTAGGTGATCGTGTAAGTTATGAAGTCCTTTACCTTGAAATTGATCTCGATGAGCAAAAATTCAAGAAAATGGCGCAAAAACAACACGAAATACAGCAAAGCGTACAAGAAAGCATCCAAGATGTTCAAGCGTTTAATACACCACAGCCACAAGAAACCGCATTAGATACATTATCTCAACCTAGTTTAGTCACTACTCCAAAAATGACTACTACTGAAAAAAATCAATACCTGCGCCAGTATTAAAGCAAGCAAGTGTTGAAATTTCTCCTTCATTTGAGGATGAAGCAGATAATAAAACAGAGGATGAGGAGTTTGATGAAACTAATGCTAATTCAGAAGGGCTTTCTTTTGATTTTGCTAAAAATTTAACTCAACAATTTGGCATTACTCCTGGCATGAGCATTCAGGAGCAACGCCAACAACGTGCAGAAGAAAATGGATTAGGCTTTGCTTGCGTAGGCCGTCAACCAGTTGATGATATTTGGAAAATTTATCCTGGTCGTCAGCATAAAGTAGAAGCTTATTCACTAGCACTCGACATTGCGGAAAGTGTTGGATTAACTGACTACATTGAACATGTAGTAAAAGAGCCTGTTGATTACACTTACCGCGTAAAACCATTAGATAAAGATGTGAGCGGTGTAGCACAGATGTGTTATGACTTCTTAAATTTATTGCAAACAGATGTGCACCCACAAACATCTTTCACCTTATTACCGGAATATTTACTCAATACTCAAGAAATTGATGATACCACGCTAGTTAAATTATTCCGTTTAATTCGCCTCGTTCGCTATATTCGTTCAGAAGGAGATGCATAATGAGCATGTTCAGCAATTTAAACCAAGTGGTATTGAATGAGATTTTGGTTAATTTACAAGAAGGCAATATCAATGTTTGCCGGAACTATGGTTTCTCAAAACAAGAATTGCAAGAAATTGAAAAACTCAGCACAGAGGAAGTTTATGAACTGGCTAACACCAAAGCTCCCTTTGCCAAAGTTGAAATTAATCACGATGCATTTTGGCGATTAGTGGCTCGAGTACGCATGTCGTCACAAGAACGTCGCCTTATTGATCGCGCATTAATGTTAGGTGCATCCATCCAAATGCTCAATTCCTACTTCGGCTTAACCACTTCAAAAGTATCTGCTCGTCGTAGCCTACTTGGAAAACAAGAACCAATGGGACGTAAGCCAGCTGCAACCGAAGAGGAAGAAAAATTAATTTGGGACTTATGGCAAGATCATAAAGGTGATGTTCAAACAATTGAATCAACAGAAGGACTAGAGCTGTTAATTTTAATTGCTGAAGAAACCGGTATTAATTTAACTGAAATCTGGAAACTTGTTAGCCGCTGGAATGCAGCTTAAAAAACATAACGCCCAACCTAGTGCGTTACGTTAAGTTGGGCGTTATTCATATCGTTAGTAAGGAACTTGGGAAAGTTCATTGGCTATTGTAAAGATGTTTAAGCACATTGCAACAATAAAAATGAAATATTCTCAGAGAGAATTAAATTATGGAAACAAAATTACAAGAGCATGGGTTGCTCTTTTTTGGCAACCAGCATGAAACAGTTCCAACCCGTTTGCTATTTGATTCTTATTTAACATCAAGAGCAAAATTGGCATGGCAACTTATAAAATATAAAGCAAGAGAATTTCAATCCGGCATGTTCCCATCATACGAAGTGCTTGCAAAATTACTTTCAGATAAACCTTATGATGAAGCAGAACTCTCTCGCAAACTTGTTAGCCAAACATTGTTATTACTTAGATTAACTCGCTGGCTAACACTTTGCGAAACAGTACGTAATGAACAAGGTCAAGTATTGGGTAATTTTTACATCCTTCATGATGAACCTATGCCAATCATTGATACGATTCAATTAAATCATGATTACATCGCACTCCTTGAAAAATCTATCCAGCATCGAGATAACTTTGTGCGAGGTGTAGCAAACCATATTGTAGAAAATCTGCTCTCAGATAATACTCAGTGGCATTATATTTCTCACATTGACTGGATGCGAGCTCGCCTTCAAGACTATCAAAAACGTCCAAAAATGGATATTTCAGAGCAAGAAGAATCAACATTTATTCAAGAAAACTTACTAAGTTCCAATAAGGAACTCAGTGAAAAAACAGGGGAACTCAGTAAAAATAACCTTAGTTCCAAAATGGAACTCAGTAAAATCAAGCAGAGTTCCAAAATGGAACTCAGTACCCAAAATGATGATAAGTCATTGATTTCAGGCTTAGTTCCAAAAGGGAACTCAGGTTTTTCACAGTACAGTACAAGTACTAGTATTTATATAAATACGTACTGTACTGGTAATGCGGATGAAATTGACTGGCCGACTAATATTCAGTTTTCATCATTGGAAAAAACAGCAATTATGCAAGCGATGCGTGGACTTGATTTAGGGATCTGTAAAGCGATTTTATTTGAGCTTGAACAGCGTGTGATAAAAGGTGAAGTGAAAAAACCACAAGGCTATGTAGTGACATTAATCCAACGTGCACACCGTGGTGAATTTAAACCGTATTTGTATGAACAATTTTTGGCTACACAAGCACAATCATTATCATCAAAAAATCGGTTATCACAACATGATGAAACTAGCTTAATTAATAATGTGAAAGCCGATAGCGCAATAAAACCAATGCGAGTGCAATCTGAAGAAGAAAGAAAAGCGAGAGCTGATCGCATTCGACAGTTTAAGGCTTCAATTTGCAATTAAATTAGCTATACAAACAGTGTAGAAGGGTTATACAAAGTACAAAATTCAACCACTGTGCTAGGGTTGCACAGTGAACAAAATTTAACCAGTGTGCGGGG
>NZ_KV801824.1:167053-247732 GCF_001810545.1 Haemophilus sp. HMSC066D02
GGGGACTGCACAGTGAACAAAATTTAACCAGTGTAAAGGGACTTTACAAAGTACAAATTTTAACCAAATGATAAAAGGTGACATAACATGACAACAACATACAACCAACAGCTTGGGCCGTTACGTAGTGAAATTACATTTACGCTTCATACTCAGTATGCAACACGTCTTTGGAATGGTCGTGACTTAGTTAAAAATGAAGCAGGTGAAGTCGTTACATCATCAATTCTCAGTATTCCTAATGCTCTATCTCTATTGAGTCAAATTCAGCAAGCTGCCGAACAAGATGATCCTTATGCTGATGATTATCTACTTCGTTTTGAACAAAAAGTCTTAGGGTTTAGAAAAGAGATGCAAGATATGACCTGGAGAATGGTTAATCTCTACAGTGAGAAAATCCCTGAAAACTTTCAAATTGAGCGTTGCGCCAATATTGCTCCGATTCAATACCCTATTTTTGTGAATACTCAGCTGGGTTATCAATTATTGTATCTTTTGGCTGATTTTGATTCGTTAGCTCGTACAGTGATGACCGCTTCACATATTGCATTACTTACAAAAGATGATGCGTATGATTGGTTAGAATCCGGTGCTAAATTAATTCGTCGTGCATTTGGTGTGCTTGAGAATTACCGAAATTCCGGTATTACACGCCAAGATGCGCTTGAAAATAACGCTCGCTATCAAGCTGCTGTAAAACGTATGAAATATACCTTAACGCCTGACGTGCTTTCCGGTACAACACGTGCAACATTTGCTCCAACAATTAAAAAATCATCACTTGCTGAATCAGATGATAATGGCTCTGTTGAAGTCCAAATTACAGCAAATAAAACTGAATAATGGAGATTGGGATTATGGATAACGTGCTCATTCCTTCTGATATGTATAAACAATTAGGACGCACAACCCCACTTAATGACTCGCTGAAACAGTTATTCAGTGAGTTAGACTCAGTGCAACAGTATGAATTACTAGCTGAATCCCTTGCTACAGTCCGTGAAGCTTTAATGTTGCAGCAGAATGAAATGTTGCAGAACGTTCGTAAAAGTGAACTTAGTGTATTACCTATTCACATGATCCGAGATAAGGCTTCATCATCCGGTGGGACGTTTTTACGCTGGCGCAGTTTTCAAGCCTCTAAGACTGGTGATGCTGTGTTAAATCCGGTATTTAATAATCCTCAGTTATCTTCAGACTTACGACAAAAACTTGTCTCAGCTGAGAAAGAACGCATTTTGATTAATCTGCAGGTCTCCGTACTAAATTTTATGATGAGACAGGTATCAAGTGCGGTAGATAAAATTAAAGAGATAGAAGATCATTTATAACATTCACATTTGTGAACGTTGGATCTTCTAGTTTGTAATCGGCTAATTTATATAGTTTGTGATCGGCTCACTAAAAGGCCTTTTAAAGGTAAGGGGACAAGCCCCTTACCTTAACGAAAAAAAGCCTTTGCCTTTCGTGGTTGTGTTAAAAAATCTCTGTGTTTTTTACTGAATTTACCCTTAAGGATTAGATGTAAAAAATGCACAATCTTGACAGTTAATTTTGTGATTTAGGAGAAATCAATATGGCTGGAATTAATAAAGTAATTATCGTGGGACATTTAGGTAATGATCCTGAAATGCGAAGCATGCCGAATGGTGAGGCTGTTGCAAATATCAGTGTAGCAACTAGCGAAGCTTGGACGGATAAAAACACAGGTGAACGTCGTGAAGTGACTGAATGGCATCGAATCGTTTTTTATCGCAAATTAGCTGAAATTTGCGGTCAATACCTCAAGAAGGGAGCTCAAGTCTATATTGAAGGTCGCTTACGTACTCGTAAATGGCAAGATCAAAACGGTCAAGATCGTTATACTACAGAAATCCAAGGGGATGTAATGCAAATGTTGGGTACTCGCCCGCAAGCTACTGAGGAAGAAGGTAAAGCCAATAATCCTCGCTCAATACCTCAGCAAGAACCTCAGATGAATGGTTTTGATGATCAAATTCCATTCTGAGTTATATAATTTAATTGAGGTTAATTGTGATGAAAAAAATAATTTTTGTTTTATCTGCAGTGACGGCTTTGAGTGGTTGTGCTGAATTAAATTCATTGAATGATGCGGTTGGTCATGCTGCAGGTCAACTTAGCAGTGTTCTTGGCGGGGGAAATAATTCATCGAGTTCTTCCGGAGTGGCTTACACCCAAAGTTCTCGTTCTCATCGCTATAACGTAGAGGATTCAATTACATCATCTAAAAATATTGACTCTCTTTACGTAAAAATTAAACGTAATTTAAAATTCAAAACTCGGGAGGAAGCATTAAGTGGGCTATCCGGGTATGAGCGTCAACGTTACGAATCGCTTTTAGATGAAGAAGGACATGCTCATGAAGCGACTCCTGGGGTCTATTATCACATGGCAAATAGCTATGTTGGCGGTCGAAAAATTGACATAACGCTTGCAAAAGAGGATGGCAAGGTTAGAATTTCCTGGATTGCATCCTCAAACGAGTCTGATTTTGCTCAATTTGTTAAATCAGAAGTGATAAAAGCAATAAAATAATACGATAACAATAAACATAGTGTAGGTAATCAATACCTCATTCTCCTTTGCCCCAACCTTAGTGGGGCTTTTTTTATTTAAGCTATTTTTAAATTTCGATACCGATAATAACGATTATTTTATATGATAGATAACGAAACAAATTTGTTTTTTGAGATCTATCCAAACTTTTCCTTTTCCTCATATTGTTTAATATCTCAAACGTTTACCCCTTGGTTACAAGGGGTATTTTTCTCCTGTAATAGCAAAATATAAATTAAGTGGCTCAAAATGAAGTGAAGATAATGGGCTTGCATACTTTGACAGAATTTTAGCTTTCTCTTTATGGTTTCTAACCAAAATAGGAAACTCCTTTACACCATTTGCAAGCAACCAAAGCGTTCTTGTCATACCATCATTAAGACTACAGCTTATTTCTCCATCTTTAATATGAACATTTACATCTGCAAGTGGAACTGGAGAATCCATACTTTTAGCAAATCCGTTTTCAGCATGATGAAACTTATAATCTTTTCTCCATGTTGACTCATCGCCCGCACATGTATTTTTATCTACCTCATACGGTGATCGCTGCCATAAAGGAAGAAACTTTTGAGCATCTACGATGACAATCATGTTCTCTTGATTAGCCATATTTTCAAAATGCTGTGGATAACGCATATACACGACTTTCTGCTCTCTCGTTTTCATTCTAAAAATAATATATCTATCTCGACCTGAATATCTAAGCGTATCAACCATCACTCCAATTGATGAAGGGGTCAGTTTTATCATGATTTACTCCTCAATTTAAAAAGAATTCCTAATTGTGGTTTATCTTATTACATCGAAAATATCTCTCAAATATCAATGAGAGAAAACATCATGAAATTATTTTTATGCGAAAAACCATCACAAGGCAATGATATTGCAAAAGTATTAGGTGCGACAAAGCGTGGTGAGGGTTGTTTATCAACACCTGACGGTCAGCTTACAGTTACCTGGGGAATTGGTCATCTAGTAGAACAGTTTAATCCTGAAGAATATGATCCTGCCTTTAAAAAGTGGGCTTTTGAGACCTTGCCAATTATCCCAGGTAAATGGGGGCTTTCACCTAAAAAAGAAACAAAAAAACAGTTCAACGTTGTAATGAAACTTATCAAACAAGCTAAACTTGTTGTCATTGCAACCGATATTGATAGAGAGGGCGAAACTATAGCAAGAGAATTGCTGGATTTAGCAGGATTTCGAGGGCAAATAAAACGCCTTTGGTTGTCCGCACTAGATGATGCCAGTATTCGTAAAGCCTTGGGTGCGCTTAAAGATAATGAGGAGACGCTCCCTCTTTACTATGCAGGACTTGCACGTAGTCGAGCAGATTGGCTTATTGGTATGAATTTCTCTCGTCTCTATACCTTATTAGCGCAACAACAAGGGTATCAAGGGAAACCTTTAAGTGTTGGTCGGGTACAAACTCCAACATTAAGCCTGGTTGTTAATCGCGACCGTGAGATAAAAAACTTCATTCCTAAGCAACATTTTGCTTTGCAAGTAATGCTTTCTGATGGGAATCAGCATTTTGCTACGCAATATGTTATTCCGGAGCAATATTGTGATCCTGATGGACTTTGTTTGTCTGCCCAAGTTATACAAGCAGCAAATCAGCAAATTCGCCAATTGGGCCAAGCGAAAGTGGAATCAGTTGAAACTAAACGTGAAAGACAAAATGCCCCACTTTGCTTTGCATTAAGTGACTTACAATCAGAAGCTAACCGCCTTTATGGACTGGGTGCGCAAAGAGTATTGGATATAGCTCAATCACTTTATGAGACTCACAAAGCGACAACCTATCCTAGAACAGATTGTGGTTATTTACCGGAGTCTCAGTTTGCAGAAGCGCCTCAAATTATCCAATGTTTGTTGCAATCCGATAATCGATTACAACCCCTTGCTGGTATGTTGAATCTTAATCAAAAATCACGAGTTTGGAATGATAAAAAGATTACTGCTCACCATGGCATTATTCCGACTATGATTAAAGCTGATATTAGCAAAATGTCTGATGAAGAATTAAAGCTCTATGATCTCATACGTCGTCGTTATTTAGCTCAATTCTTACCTGTTTCTGAAACAGATAAGACACAAATTATTTTGAAGTGCGGTCAACATATATTAAGTGCACGTGGGAATGTGCTTATTGCTCCAGGTTGGAAAATTCTATTTGGCAAATCACTTGATGAAGATGATGATGCACCTCAGGCCTTACCAACTTTAAAGCAAGGACAAGTCTGTCAGATTTCTGATTCAGAAATAAAAACCTTACAAACATCACCACCTAATCACTTCACGGAAGGCACATTGCTCACCGCAATGAAAAATGCAGCTCGCTTTGTAACTGATGAGCGTTTAAAACAACGCTTACGAGAAACTGAAGGACTTGGTACAGAAGCCACTCGGGCGGGAACGATTCAAGGTTTGATTGATAAAGGTTTCTTGAAAAAGAAAGGTAAATCACTATTAGCGACAGATGAAGCAATGACACTAATTGATAATTTACCTCAGATGTTAAAAGATCCTGGTTTAACCGCACTTTGGGAGCAAGCGCTCAATCAAATTGCTGAAAGAACGCTTTCGCTAGACGTGTTTATGCAAAAACAAGAAGTCTTTGTGCGGCATTTGATGGCTGATTGCCTTAAAAAGGGAATGAGCTTGGGGAATATTGAAATTCGTAAATGCCCTAAGTGCGGTGCACCAATGATTAAAAGAAATGGTAAAAATGGGGCTTTTTTTGGGTGTTCTGCTTATCCAAATTGCCAACATATTGAAAATATTGATAGCAAGAAGAATACGAAAAGTACAAAAAATTTAAAGAAAAAGTCGAGTAAAAGTGTGAGTGAGCAAATTTCATCTTTACGAAGCTTATTGAACTAGGATTTAAGCGCCTGTGAATGGCGAGCCCTCAAAAATAGTGCTATACTAAAGCCTTCGTAAGACCGTTCGTGAATTGTCGGTTATCAATTCACACTAGCCAAAAATGATTCCAGCACGCTGAAAGGAATTTCTCACATTGATTAACGCTCCTTGTGAGGTGTGCCACCTAGTTAATCAGAGTAATGATGGAGTAACGCCCCAATTTACTCTCGACTTTTCAAATCGCTGGCCATTGCGGATTTTTAAAGTGTATTGCAAAGTGCATTTTGAAAATTCGCAATGGCTTGCTACTTTCTCCTTACCGGAGCCCACCGGTGAAACAATGGGTGCCCTTTGTGTCAATTTGATGCCACAGATATAACCGATTGATGGCCACAAAGTAATCGGATAAGGCGAGCCGTAAAAATCCGTATATGGTAACGAACGTATCAGTATTTTTATGAATCAAATTAGTTTGGCCTACTTAATTTTTATTTAATCAATCTATAGTCAAAACTATAAGGTCATTCAGGAAACTGGGTGACCTTTTCTTTTGACTAAAATATCTCCAAATAGAATTTTTAATTTTTTATACATTTAAGGTTTGCTTTAGATTTTAATAACAACAGTTTTTAAGGTGCTGTGAAAACAGCCTTTAAGAAGTTGCACGATTCTTGAGAAGCAACGCCTTGCCTTAGTGCAAGTAGAATCATAGCCAAAATTTTTTCCAGCACACTGAAAGGAGAATCTACGAATAATTCGTAGGTGTGCCACCTTAAACTACCCTTAACCTAAAATAAGATTACTTATTCTAGTTTAATCACAATTTAACCCTTGGCGGGAAACATTTTTCCCGTGTTGGGTAAGGATGTTTCTCCGCTTTTTTACTACTTAGGAGAAACATTATGTCTACTCAAAACGCACAACCAAAATATTTCAATCTTCATACTTCTGGCATTGGTTATTTAAGCGATATTCGCGAAATCAAGCCGAAAAAAGGAGATGCATTTTGGGCTTGTCGAATTGCTGCTCTTACAGGCTCTTCCGATTCTCCGGAATATCGTTTTTTTGATATGAACGTATCCGGTGAAGAAACCACTAACTTGATTAAACGCTGTCAAGACGCGGTTGAGGCGAAGAAAAAAGTCTTGGTTTCCTTTGTAATGAGTGATTTGTGGTATGACACATTCACTTATTCAAAAGATAGCGAATATCACAAAAAAGGTGATACTGGCGTGTCGATTAAAGGACGACTCTATCGTATTAACTTTATTAAAGTTGATGGTGAGTTGAAATATCAAGCAAAACGCCAAGATGAGCAAGGGAATGACTAACCTATAAACTGATGAAAGCCAACAACAAGATTTGTTGGCTTTTTCTTTACCCTGAAGGGGAAACTCCCCTTATGGGTGGTTTCTCCTTTTTTATTTCTATTTGAGGAGAAACCTATGAATACTTACGCTAAATTTTGCCCTAATGTTTTTGTTGCTAAATGTCCGGATGCTCACCAAAAAGGTGACGTTATCATCTTAACCAGTAAATACGGTAAAGAGACTGAAGTGGAGATTCATAATCTCGTAAAAACCTCTGAGGATGCGTATTTTTATTCCTTCACCCGTTGTGATGGAGTGAATAGTCAAGTTCGTGCAGAACAAAAAGCTGAGCGTTATCAAAACGCAGCTAATAATGCATTAAAACGCAGTGAACAATATTGTGAAGCTGCTAATGAAGGCCGTGAATTTCTTCGCTTGGGGGAACCGATTAAAATCGGTCATCATAGCGAAAAACGTCATAGAGCCTTGATTGAACGTAATGCAAGACGCATGGATAAGTCTATTGAAGAAATGCGTAAAGCAGAAAGTTATGACGGTAAAATCGCTTATTGGGAACAGATGGCTGGGAAAATTGATTTATCCATGCCGGAAAGTCTTGAGTTCTTTAAGTTTGAATTGGAAAAAGCCAAAGAAAAACACCAAGAGCTTAAAGATAAACCTGAATTGCGAACACATGCTTTTTCTCTCACTTATGCTAAAAAAGCAGTCAATGAGCTTGAGAAAAAAGTAAAATTAGCCGAAGTGCTTTGGGCGTAAATATGTCTTTTAACTATACTGAAGATACTTCCCCTACACTCGCTGATTGGGAGAGTATTTTGAATGCTTTTAATTGTAATATCACTGAAGATAAAGTTTGGGAAGTTGCACGTCAATACAATGATGTGCCTCATTTTGGCAATATCTATCAAGAACTTATACTTGAAGCGCTTAAACAGCTGTTTTGGCGTTTGGTTGAGTTAGACGAAGGAGAGATAGATATTAATATCAGCTATGATATTAATGCCATTTCTACTCATTTTTATATCGAAGGTGATTTTATTTGTAGCAAGTCAGACTTTTTAAATAAAGTGGACTCTATTAAAACCATGTACCATTAAAGTGTGTGTTAATTTGACCGCACTTTCACCCATAGGGGATATATCCCTTATGGGCGATATTCCCTATTTTAGAAGGAATATCGAATGTTTGAATTAAACGAGCAACAACAAGCTATTTTAGAACAGGCACAGGTTATTTTAACTAAAGTGATGGAAGAAAAGCCCTTTTACCAAGGTGCACAGGAATTTACTGAGCCATCAATAGCTAAACTCTATTTTCAAACCATTATAGGTAATGAAGAAAGAGAAAATTTCGTGGTACTTTTCTTGGATAGAATGCACAGATTGATTAAATCTGAGGTAATGTTTCAAGGATCTGTTTCAGAAATTTCTGTGTCGATTCGGGAGATTATTCGACAGGCATTAAAGCTAAATGCGTCAGCAATTATCATTGGGCACAATCATCCAACTGGAAATGTTGAGCCTAGTGATGCTGATAAATATGTAACCAAGAGATTAAAGGAAGCTTGTGAATTAATGGATATTAAATTACTTGATCACTTTATCGTTTCTGGTTCAGCATCTTTTTGCTTTACTGATAATCATCTTATTTAGCTAACAACCTTTCACCCATTGGGGGATAACACCCTCAATGGCAGTGTTATCCCCTTTACTTTTTACATTTTAAAAATTTAGGAGAAACACTTATGTGTAAGGAAAATCGTATTTTAGAACTTGGAAAAATCTTCGTCTCTCGTCGTATCTTAGCGGAATTAACTACCGAAAAGATCAATGAGGTCATCTCGTGGCATCAAAATGGCTGCATTATCATGCTGGGGAATAAAGATTGGATTGAAAAACCGCCACATCCGCTTTCAGAAATTGTCATGAATTTCTATCAAGCAGATAATGGTAAAGACACCATTCAACTCTCTACTTCAGTAGATGATGACGGGAATCGAACAACTAAGATTTCTTTTTCTGATGAAAGTGAAGATGAGCAAAGAGGACACTTTGATTGGGATATATGTCAATCAAAAAGAACACCACTTAAGTTAGGGGATGTTTCGTGTACTATCTGCGCTAAACAGTTATTGGGAATGCCAACCATTCATCGCTTAATTGAAAAACAATTAAGTTATGATTGGGGTGCTACCAGCGTTGAAGATTGGATTGAAAACGATCATGCCGTAGAGAAGGATAAACGCATTGTGAGCCAGCATTTTATTGATGGAGAAAATGTTTTTATCATCACTGAAGCAGATCGTAGTTCTACGACCATTATGCTCGAATATGAATATTAATCTATTTACCTTGAAAGCCTATCTACTTTATGTAGATAGGCTTTTCCTTTTTAGGATATGATAAATAAAACTCTTTTTAACAGTATAACGATGCCTTATTTAACCTCTTCTCAAACTGAATGTCTAAAATGGTTAGCACTCATTACAATGATTATTGATCATATTGGTGTAGCTTTTTCAAATGCTTACCCTGCCCTATCCTGGTGCCGTGTGATAGGTCGATTTTCCTACGTGGCGTTTGGATTTATCATCGCGCTTAATTTATCTCGAGATAAAGTAAACTTTAAAAGCTATTTCACCTGGATGATAGCTACCGCATTTTTATCTGAAATCAGTTTTACACTTTTTGAGCCTAATTATGATCGCTTGAATGTCCTATTTCAGTTTCTGTCAGTAATAGGGGTAATATGGGTATATAAAAATCGCCAACACTTAAATAGCTGGGTCATGTTTTTTGGATTGGGCTTTTTTATTATTCTTTCCGCACTCTCTGATTATGGCTTACCTGGGCTTTTATATTGCATTGGTTGTTACCTATTTTTGCAAACAAAATATACTCAATTTCGTCTTATTACGATGCTAACCTGTGTATTGCTCGCACTTTTCGTCAATCACAGTTTTATTGATAATTTCGGGGAAACTATTGTTGAAACAATCAGTGTCGTCGCTGTTGTAATTGGCACAATGATATTTATTCTTCACCCTAAAGGCCTTCGCCAATGTAATATCTCAATCTCTCGCATGCCTAAGCTTTTCTTTTATCTTTTTTACCCGGTGCACTTAACAATTATTGTTGGCATTAAATATATTTTTCTCAGCTAATTTTTCTATCTTTACTTCAAGAAGAATAAATTATTCAAATTCAGGTGAGAGTTATCCATATTAAGGCATTATTTAAATACCTTAATTGGAGCCTCATCATGAAAAAAATTCTATTAACCACTTTTGCATTGGTTGTGCTTTCAGGTTGTGCACATAAACAACAAACAGCCGATGAGCAACAAGCCCTAGAAAATCCAAATATTCAACAAGGTCAGCATCAAGTTTTACAACCGGAAGATCGAATTGTTCGTCCGGATATTTACACAGACTATCAGCCTGAGCGTACAGAAGTGTTACGTGAAGGTCGATACACTTTAATTAATTTCTCTCCGGAAGAAGGTCAAAAATACCTTCTTGACCAAAGTGTCACTGTCAACATGTTAGGTAAAAAGAAACGTGCCTTGACCGCAACAGTTGAACAAGGATTACGTACTACATTAAAAGATACGGGCCTCTCACTTTGTCATGGCTTTGGTCAGAATGAACCAACACTATCTACGCTTTATTCCCGTCCATTACCAAAAGTACATTATCAATTTGGCCCGATGGCTTTACGTGATGCCCTTCAAATGTTAGCCGGGCCGGCTTATGAAATTACCATCAATGACGTTTCTCGTACCGTTTGTTTTAAATTACGCCCAGCTGTACCGGAACGTGCTACAGGGGAAAAGCCGAAAGTAGAAACCACAACAACGACAACAACCACAACAGAAATCATCGAGGAATAAGCAATGAATCATGTCAAAAAAATATCCTATGTGGCGATGATATTAGGGATGTTTTCTACTGCTGTATTTGCTGAGGTCACTGCGGCTAATACACTTGCTACTCAATCCCTCAATCAACAAAACTTGGTGACAAATAAATTAAATCAACAAGAGTTATTAGCTAAGTCTCAAGAGTGGGGTTTAACTGAGCAAGAATGGCAGCGCTATCAAGAGCTTAATCAAGGTGCTCGTGGTATATGGTCGCCAGGTCTTGACCCTTTAACCTCGCTTGGCGTGGAGTCTCGAAATGAGCAGGAGAGAGAGCGTTATGCTCGACTACTGGCAAAAAAAATGCACGACCGCATGGAGCGAGAGCTGCAGTTCCAACGCACTTATGATCGCGTATTTGCTGAAATGTATCCAAATGAGCAACCATTTAAGGTTGAACCTCATATTTCAGAGCGGTTTGGACGGGTGATTTATTTTACTCGCCTAGAAAATTGTGACAAATGTGAAGCGAATGCTGATCGTGTATTGCAATATGTGAATGATAAAACGCCTATAGATATTTATTTTGTTGGCGTGAAGAATAATGAGCAAATCTATAATTGGGCGAAAAAACATAACATCGACCCAAATAAAGTGAATAGAAAATTAATTACCCTTAATCATGATAATGGAGCCTGGTTACAGTATGCAGATGGCAAAATGCCTGCTGCATTCCAAATTCAACAGGATGGGCAATGGCAACAAATCGTCTATTAAAAATCGTATTTAGCTTAATCGGTCTTGGAGTTGCGACTCACTCCGTTGCATTTAATGGCTTTGGAACTGATATTGATGGCTATATTAAAGATGCATCTAATCGCTACCAGGTCGATGAAGCGATGTTACGTGGGTTAGTTAAAATTGAAGATGGGTGGTATGGAAATGTTTCCCCAACCGGGGCAACCGGTGTGGGGCAATTTACCCGGGGCACCTGGAATTGGCTTGCCACAACAGATGAGGGACGTGCTTTAGGGATGACGCTGATCACCCGTTATAATCGAGATACACCTTTTGACCCGCGCAAAAATAATCGGATAAACACTTTAGCAACCGCACTTTATGCGAGATGGCATATTAATCAGTTTTTTGAGCGAGGCATAAAACCATCCCATGAAAATTTATATCTTGCTCATAATATCGGTATAGATGGTTTACATCGAGCGCTACAAGGTAGAGCAACACGTGAAGATATTCTAAATATGAAGCGTAACGGGATGAAAAAAGGAATGTCGGTACAAGGCTTTCTTGTTTATCAAAGTGAGCGTTTTAATGTCAGTAAACAAATAGCTAACTTCCAGCGCCCTTCAGTATCACCACGTTATCAAATTGAGAATAAACCATTACCAGCCAATTTACATTGGGTTTCTCCAACAGAAACCGCTATGCGTTGGGTTGAGCCAGCGTCAAATCAAACAAATCAACAAGCTATTCGTTGGCAAAATCCAACCAATTAATACGAGAACAGAATTATGCAGTACAAATCCTTTTTCCTCTCTTTGATCTGCTTAGGTGCAGTAGCTCAGGCGCAAGCTGAATTAAAAGTTATTGGTGATTTTGGCGGGGAAAGCGCAGTCCGTTTTTATGAAGCATTACAACCGGACGAATCAATGGTTCAAGCCAACCCTAACAGTGTTCCTTCAACATTAACCGAAGCGGATATTTTGCCTGTTGTCTCACATAG
Source organism: Haemophilus sp. HMSC066D02 (assembly GCF_001810545.1). Taxonomy (NCBI): domain Bacteria; kingdom Pseudomonadati; phylum Pseudomonadota; class Gammaproteobacteria; order Pasteurellales; family Pasteurellaceae; genus Haemophilus; species Haemophilus sp. HMSC066D02. The sequence goes on from NZ_KV801824.1 coordinate 179,432, forward strand.
AATGACACCGGGCCAAATACAACCAGTCAGAATGAATCTTCCTGGAATGTTGCCTATTTTTCTTATTGGAACAGATAACTTATCTAAAAATTGGCTACACGCTAATTATAATTACCTTAAAAAAATTGGTGCAATGGGGCTTGTGGTAAGTGTTAAAACAACAAACGAATTAAGCGAGTTACGCCAATTAGCACCTGATTTAACCTTAATGCCAACGCCAGGGGATGACTTAGCTTCAAGATTGAATCTTGCTCACTACCCTGCTTTATTGACTTCAGAAGGATTGTCGCAATGAGTCAAAAACATGTATTAGAAGGTTTACTTAGACCGCCTGTTGAGTTTTTTCCAGCTGCCGTCCATGGTACTTGTGCTTTTGTTTGTTGCGGTGCGCCTTGGTCGCTCGCATTAAATCCTCTTATTGGATATGGATTAGGGGCCGCTTTCGCAGGTATGGGGGTTATGCGTTTTCGTCAAGGTATGGAAATTGTACGCTATCACCGAAATTTACGCAGACTCCCTCACTATGCTTTGACCAGTCGTCAAATTCCAGTAAGTAAAAAAGCCTTGTTCTTAGGACGAGGCTTTGAATGGGAGCCAAAGCATACGCAACGTCTTTATGACTGTTTCTCTGCAAATGGGCAAATTTATTGGAAAAATGGAAAGTGGTTTAAAGCCGCTCGTGATTATGAAAAAGTGCATGATAATTGGTTATCTAGACTCACTTCAATGGACTCTCCATTAAATCCAGTCAGACCGCTACCGCCAGTTGGCGGCATTCCGGTGATGCATGGTGTAGAGCCGAATGAACGCGATATTATGCTTCCATTAGGCGACCGTGGCGGTCACACCTTAGTATTTGGTACGACTGGCGTAGGGAAAACGCGTTTTGCTGAAGTGCTTGTTACACAAGATATACATCGAGGTAAAACGCCTGAAGAGCGTGAAGTTGTTGTCTTTTTCGATCCGAAAGGCGACCCAGATATGTTAAAGCGAATGTATGCCGAAGCAAAACGTGCGGGGCGTGAAAATGAATTTTATGTATTCCATTTAGGGCATCCGGAAATTTCTGCTCGATATAACCCGGTTGGTCGATTTGGTCGAATTTCAGAGGTGGCAGGACGTATTTCCGGGCAATTAAGTGGCGCGGGAAATAGTGCAGCATTTAAAGAGTTTGCGTGGCGTTTTGTGAATATTGTCTCCCGTGCATTGGTTGAAATGGGAAAACGCCCGGACTATGTGCAAATCTCGCGTTTTGTGCAAAATATTGATGCACTTTTCTTAGACTACGCCAAACTTCATTTTGATGCCGTCGATAAGAAAATATGGCCAACTTTGGCTTCGGTTGCGGCTAACTTAGATGTAAAAAATTTACCGTTCTCGATGAAAGATAGACCGCTTATTGCTGTTATTAACCAATATATTTTAGAGAATAAGATTTTTGACCCGGTACTTGAAGGATTGTCAAGTGCGGTACGTTACGATAAAACCTATTTTGATAAAATTGTGGCATCGCTTTTACCGTTACTTGAAAAACTCACAACAGGTAAAACTGCAGAGCTTCTCTCGCCTGATTACACTGATATTCATGATGAGCGCCCTATCTTTGATTGGGAATCTATTATTCGGAAAAGAGGGATTGTTTACGTTGGATTAGACGCATTATCCGATGCGACCGTAGCTGCAGCTGTGGGTAATAGTATGTTTGCTGATTTGGTATCAATGGCTGGTCATATTTATAAATTTGGCGTAGATGAGGGGTTGCCGGAGGCATTTAAAACTAAAAGCAAACCGCCTAAAATCAACCTTCATTGCGATGAGTTCAATGAATTAATGGGTGATGAATTTATCCCGCTAATCAATAAAGGTCGTGGTGCGGGAATGCAGGTAACAGCCTATACTCAAACACTTTCAGATATTGAAGCTCGTATTGGAAGTAAAGCGAAAACGGGACAAACAACAGGTAACTTCAATACACTTTTAATGTTCCGGGTAAAAGAGCCGGCCACTGCAGAGTTTTTAACGCGTCAGCTCAACGATGTCACAATTTATCAAAGCATGGTGACATCAAGTACGACGGATAATAGCAATCCAGATGATGGCAAGGCGTTTACTTCTAATACTGGTGAACGTATTTCTGAAAAAATGGTGCCAATGTTATCGCCAGCGCATATTACAAATCTACCAAAAGGTCAGGCATTTGCCCTTCTTGAGGGAAGTACACTTTATAAATTAAGAATGCCTTTACCTGCGGTTGATAAAGATGATGTTATGCCGGAATCACTTCAAGAATTGACGGCTTATATGCGCAAAAACTACCATATTTCACCAAATTGGTGGCAATCTGCATTTTCTGATTATGCGCCAAGTCAAGATATAGCAACCGCTTTTCAGTCAATGTCATTAAATCGAGCACCTTCACACGCAGGAGAAGAAATGCTTTTCGGGGATGTTGAAACTCCAGTTGCTGAAGATATGGAAGATGAAGATATTGAACAGAATGATGATACAGATGAGGATGATTTTGATGACACAGATAATTAATCAGCCGGACATGAACTTGCTTGATATTCCGGATATGAGCGTAGATTTCAATTCAGTCACTAGCTGTTCTTGTGGGCTGGAAAACGCTGATGAATTACTTAATTACTTTTTACCTTATTTGGAAGATTGGAATAATCAGCGTTATACCACACATGAATTTGCGAAAAAGTATGCGAATAAAGGCATCTCACTTTGGACGGCTAATGATGTAAAAAAATCTGAAAATGGCATCCAGGCAATTCAAATTTTTTTAGACGGTGAAGTAAAAGGTTATCTTTTCTTTCACTGTAAATTATCTCCAGTGGGAACATTACAGTAATGGCAGAACAACAAGTCAAAAAAAAGAAAAAGGGTCTTTTCTACTACATTAATGCGGTATTAGCCGCCTTATTTGGTTCCCTGATTTTGAGCATTATTCTTGAATGGTTAGGTATTGCATTTTTATGGCCTGAACAAGGTCATTTACACAGTCAAAAAATGATGCTAACTGAGCTTGGATGGCTTTCTGATAGTCTAACGAGAGGTCTTTTCTATCATTCTCCAAAAGAGCTGGCTGAAGGTCTTATTTTGTCATTACATGAATGGCTTTTTGTGAAAACAGGTGTAAAAGATTGGTTAGCCAACCCTCGTGAGCATAGTGGCGTAGGTTTGTGGGTGTATCATTATGGGCGAGCGTATATTGAGTCAGTGATTTATGTTTTTATCACCTTTGTTATTCGACTTGTAGTGATTGTTTTTACTTCCCCACTCTTTTTGTTAGCCGCATTTGCAGGCTTTACTGAAGGGTTAATGATGCGTGACCGTCGTAAATTTGGTGCGGGCAGAGAGTCTAGTTTTCTTTATCATCATGCACGTCGATTAATTGGCCCGATTATGTTGTCGGCATGGGTATTGTATCTTTCTATCCCAATTTCTATTTACCCGAATATAATTTTGGTGCCAGCTGCATTTCTATTTGGCCTATCCATCTGTGTAACGGCAGCGAGCTTTAAAAAATACCTTTAATATTCCTCTATGTTGTCATTATGGGTGCTTATTTTTCCAAGAATAAGCGCCCTTTTTTATCACTAAAAACTGTTTTGAATTTAAAAAGAGTTTCTCATTAAATTTCCCTCTCTTCTTTGGCACTCTTTGCTTGGAATCTGTTTCAAGTAAGGAGTTCTCCGTGACTAAAAATATTTTCAGTTTATCTCTAGCAATAGGGGTATTGTTTGGCGCTATAAGTGCTCAAGCAACAGAGCAAGAGCATTTAGCGCAAGCAATTAAACAGTTGGATGCAGCAAAACTCTCATTACAGCGAGCAGCTGCAAGTGCAAAGGTTTCTGCGAAAAGTCGTGAATATTTTGATTACGCTTCAGCACATCAAGATATTGCTACGGTACAGGCAGGGATTAAGCAATATATTAACCCTTCCCGGGCAATCCCTAGAAATCCTAAAGCTATTCGTAACTTAAAAGAAGATTATCTCAATCTTCGGAGTCAATAGCAGATGAGTAACGCTAATTTCCCTTCTGTTTCACCATTAGACAGTTTTTATACTGTAAGTGGTTTAGACCCGCTAAAACTGAAAATCATGCTGGCCATTATTTTGGTTGTCGTATTACTGCTTGCGTATATGTGGGCAACTAATCATGGCTACAAAGGCATGGTGAACGACGGTGATATTTGGTCATTCTTTAAACTGATTCTATGGGGCGCAGCATTAATTATATGTGTTGCCAGCTTTTTTATTTAACAAACCATAAGGACATCTCATGAAGTTGATTAAATCCTTCTTTCAGAATGTTTCAAGTCGTTTTCTTGCGGTAGTAACTTTACTTTGGTTATCCGTTGAAAATGCGTTTGCTACAGGCGGTGGTAATGGTATCAATGCCTCTAAAATCCCTGATTTTAAAATTCCAGGCGTAGATAGCAATACCAAAGACCCGATGGAAATTATCTATCTTGTTGCTAAATCATTGGCAACCTTGTTTGCAGTTTTATTTGCAGCATGGTCAATCATGACAGTGGTTAAAGCATTAATTAAAACCTATAACGCAGCGACTGACGAAAATGACAAAAAAGGATGGGGCCCATTTATTATCGCTCTTATTCTTGGTTTCATTTTAATTTTCTTCAGCCTCTGGTTGGTGAAATTGGCTATCGGTCTGTTTTAATTATCTCTGTGAGGTCAAGATGTCAAATGATAAAGAGCAAACGATCCCCTTTCTTCCTACTCGATTAAATCGTGAATCGAGTGTGTATGGCGGGTTATCTGTAAGTGAATTTATGTTGGCTGCAGCAATGGGATTTATCTTAGGTGCAGTGCTTGGCCTCCTTTGTTGTTTTGCCTTAGGCTTTGATTTTTGGTTGTTAATTCCGTCTCTTGCCATGTTGTTTTGCATTCTTTCTGTGGTGATTGGCAAAGTGATTATTGCGCGCCTTAAACGAGGTAAGCCGGAAGCTTACTTAAATCGAATGATCGAGGTTAAGTTAGATGGATTATTAGGGGGAAATCGCTTTATCTCCCGTCAAGGTACTTGGTCTATTCGCCGAGTTAAAAGATAAGAGAGTTTATTATGAATAACTTAAAAGGGATTGTTCATCAAAAAAATCGCGAAATCATGACCGGGCGAATTGCTATCGGTGCATTGCTTGTGATTTGTTTGGTGCTATGTGCCATTATTTTTACCGCACCAAGTCGATTAATGATTTATAACCCACCGGATTTACGTGCGGGAAGTCAACGCCCTTGGTGGGAAGTGCCAAAATCAACCGTTTATGCCTTTGCTTATCAAACCTTCCAACAGTTAAACCGCTGGATGGAGAATGGCGAGGAAGAATACAAATTAAATATTGAAAGAAATAAAGCCTTTATTACGCCAAGTTGCCAAGAATTTTTGAAGAAAGACTACTATGACCGTTTATCTAACGGTGAATTACGGGAACGTGCACGTGGTGTTTATGAAATTGTGGGACGTGGATTTAAAGACAGTAGTGTGATTGTTCATAGCCCCGATAGCTGGACGGTTAATCTTGATTTAAGTGTAGATGAGTATTTCAAAGATGAACCAGTAAAACGTGTTTTAACCCGCTTCCCTATCAATATCGTGCGCATGGAAACAGATTTACAACACAACCCTTGGGGATTGGGATTTAACTGCTACAGCTCAATTCCATTACGTTTAGAAGCCAAAGAATTTAAAGAAGGGGATAACCAATAATGAAAAAATTCACTTTGTTACTGAGCGCGGCTTTTATCTTTTCACCAATGACAGCATCAGCCGATGTGTTAATGAAATGGGCGCGTAAACCATTACCGATTGATTTACAAATCGAAAAAGAACGTATTCTATTCGTAGATAAAAATGTAAAAGTAGGTTATCCACCTGAATTAGATAGCAAGCTTCGCATTCAATCAACTGGCGGTGCGGTTTATTTAAAAGCAACTTCAGATTTCCCAAAAACACGCTTACAGCTTATGGATGTTGCAACCGGGGAAATCATTTTGCTTGATGTGCAAGCGAAGCATTCTGTTGCCAACGCAAGCGAGCCAATTCGCTTTGTTTATGAAAATAAAGTTGAAAAACAAACAACGGCTTATAGCCAAGATGCTAATGCATATAACGAGCCAATGCCAAATGCGCGTCCAGCACTCCCCGCTCCCGCTGCATTAACACGTTATGCCGCACAAATGTTTTATGCACCTTTACGTACAGTCGAGCCATTAGAAGGTGTTCGCCAAGTTTCACATCGACTTCCTACACCGCTTAAAACGCTCTTACCTGCATTACCAGTTAGAGCTACACCGTTGCTCAGCTGGCAATTGGATGGATATGTTGTTACTGCGGTGCGTTTGCAAAATCAGGGACAATCTCGCATTGATTTAGATCCTCGAGAGCTTCAAGGTCGATTCTATGCAGCAACATTTCAGCATAATTGGCTTGGGGGACGTGGTTCACCTGAAGATACCACAACATTATATCTCGTGACAGAAGGAGCACCTAACCACTCTGTAATCCCTCAGTCAAATTCATACAAACCGAAAAAATTGAAAAAAGTCACCACAACAGTGACAACTCAAACAAAATAAGGAGCGAATAATGCAAATGAAAGCAAATAAAGCGTTCTATGTTATTGGTGGGATTACCGCGCTTGTCGTGACTATGATGGTCGGATTTCTTTTCTCTGGTAGTAGCTCAACAAGTACAGCAGAAACCAAGAAAGAAGATACTTTAGATATCTCTTTTAAAGATTTATCACCGGAAGAATTACGAGCAATGGGGATTGAGGGTGATACATCTAAAGATACGGTAAGAACACTTATAGGTAAAGTGAAAGAGCATAACAAGCGATTTGATGAAGTGATTTTACAAAATGAACGCTTGGTAAAAGAGAATGAGCAGTTAAAAAATCAAGCAAACAATACGGATTATCAAATTCAACAGGCGGTACAAGCAGAAACTGGTGCATTAGTTAATGAGATTAATGCGTTAAAAGATCAGGTTGTACAAGCTGGCAATCAAGTTGTAGGGAATGGAAATGCTCAGGTAAATCCCAATGCTCCTCTACCAATAAACGGAGCAACAACTGGCCCTCAGGTTGAAACTCGAGGGGGAATTAATTGGGTGAACCCTAGTGATATGCCAACTACAGACAGCCAAGGGAATGCTCTACAAGGTATTGGTGTAAATGGTGCGGGAATCGGTTTTCCCAAAACCTTCGATAACAATGTGAATGACATCCGAAAATCGAATGATGGGTTGCAATCTAGTACAGGTAATAATGCAATATTTAATACCGCTACACCATTTTTCACAATTGCAGCTAACTCTACTTTAACCAATTCGGTTGCTATGACTGCGCTTGTTGGGCGTGTGCCGATTGATAATAATGTGACCGAGCCTTATCCGTTTAAATTGCTTATTGGTCGAGATAACTTAATTGCAAATGGTATTGAACTGCCGGATATTGAAGGCGCAATTGTCTCAGGAACAGCAAGCGGTGACTGGACGCTATCTTGTGTTCGTGGTGATGTGAAAAGCTTAACTTTTGTGTTTAGCGATGGGCGCATTGTTTCAACGGATGATTCTAACAATAAAATTGGCTGGTTATCTGATCCACATGGTGTGCCTTGCATTCCTGGAGAACGCAGAACGAATGCTCCGGAATATCTAACGACCAACTTCTTCTTAACGGGGGCTTCAGCAGCTGCACAAGGCTTATCATCTTCTCAATCAACAACAGTGGTTGATGGCGGTGCAGTGATTGGTGCGGTAACAGGTAATAACGGTAAGTATATTCTTGGTCAAGCGTTAGGTGGCGGTTTGAGAGAAACAGCAGACTGGTTCCGTCAGCGTTATGGCCAAATGTTTGATGCGGTATATGTTCCACCGGGTAAAGAAGTGGCTGTACACATCGAAAAACAAATTGATATTGATTATGACCGCATGTCTCGAAAAGTGAAATACGGACAAGCCTCAAGACAATCTAACTTGGATTAAGGAGCAATAATGAAAGTTTTAATGATGATGGGCGTGATTTTAGCCGCAAGCAGTGTTTTGACTGGCTGCTCAACTTCTCAAGGTGATTTATTGCCAACTGGTGATGCAACAATGAAAGATATTTGGAATAAAGGTGGTAATGATAGCAATATTACATCTTATCGGACACCGAATGGCCGTCTTATTGATGCACCAAATTACGTTTCATCTCGTGAACAACAAAATTATACCCGTACAGCAGAAAACGAGGTGAAAAACCTTTTCCCTCGTTTACCAAACCCTGATTTAGTGATGTATGTTTATCCGCACTTAACTGATTCCTCAGAGCAAATGCCTGTACCAGGTTATTCTTCAGTAATTCCATTTTATGGACGTGTGCAATATGCCCAACCGGGTGAGCGTACAAGAATGTACTAGATGAGGTAAGAAACGATGGCATTATTCCAAGACGTGTTAGAGGCTTTCTTCCCTGCTAAAAAGGGTGATAAGCCTCAACCTAAAAAGGAACCTATCCTAACATCCATTGCACCGGAAGAAGCACAGCAGGATGATACCAATAACCTAGAAGAGACGATTGAAATCACTCCTGTTATGCGTAATAGAAAAATGACCAGAGAGCAACATGTTAAAATGCTTTATGGGCGCGATCCCTCTTTTATCTCCAATCTTCCTTATGCGGAATATTTGGAAGAAGAAGGCGTAATGCTTTTTGATGATGCTAAAAGTGCAGGTGCGGTATTTGATATTAAGCCTATAGGAACTGAGGGAAGAAGCAGCGACTATCTTAATCGCGTTCGCACATTGGTTAAAGATGCCTTACAGGATAGTTTCGATGAACTTGATACCAATCCTTACGTTGTACAATTCTATTTCCAGGATGACAAGGATTTAAGCGGTTATGTTGAGAATCTGAGACAGTACATTAAAACCACTTCACCTGAAGCGAGCGGTAGTGACTTTACAGAACAGTGGCTTGGTGAAATGGAGCGTCACTTAAAAGCAGTAGGTAAACCAGGTGGGCTTTTTGTTGATGACCGGGTAACAAATACGGCATGGGCTGGAAAAGTGCGTAAAACACGCATGGTTATTTATCGTTATGCTGGAAATAATGAGACAGATACAATCGAGAAATTAAATACAGCTTGTGATCGTGTTCAAAGTGCTTTTATCACAGCTGGATTAACCATGGAACGCCAAAATGAAACACAAATTCATCGTTGGTTATTAGAATGGTTTAATCCAAATCCATCACGCTATTTTAACGGACTCGATGATAAAGCTTGCTATGATCTTTTATCACTCTCTAAGGATGAGTCTGCTCTACCATTACAAGACCAAGATTTTAGTGAAAATCTCTTTTTTACGCCACCGGAAAGTAAAAATGGCTATTGGTATTTTAATGAGCAACCTCACGAAGTCATTGTAGTTGATAATATTCGTAAGCAGCCGGATGTTGGCCACATGACAGGCGAAGTCACTCGAGGTCGTAATATTAATGCACTATTTGATTTATTGCCGGAATCAACCATTATGGCTATCACTGTAGTCATTCATCCTCAAGATAAATTACAGGCGCATTTAGACAAATTAAGTAGTCGAGCTGTCGGTAATAACTATGAGTCTATCTATTTAAAACAAGATGCCCTCACAGTAACTGAATATTTAAAAGACGGACACAAGCTTTATCAAGCTGGCATGGTTTTCTATGTAAGAGGGAAAGACGATCAAGAGCTACGCATTCGCTCAAGAGAATTAAGAACGGTTTTACTCAGTAATAATTTAGTGCCGGTAAAAGAAGGCAACGAAGTTGCGCCTCTTAATAGCTATTTACGCTGGCTACCGATGAATTTTAATCCTCAATTAGATGCAAAATCTCGTTTTTATACCAAATATTATTGGGTGCAACACATTGCGAATATGTTACCTGTATTTGGTCGTGAGACAGGAACGGGACACCCAGGAATCACCTATTTTAACCGCGGTGGAAGCCCATTAGATTTTGACCCACTAAACCCTAAAGACCGGACTAAAAATGCGCATAAGCTCATTTTAGGCCCTACAGGTTCAGGTAAATCGGCAACATTAACCGCACAAATGGCGCAACTGATGGCTGTGCACCGTCCTCGCTTGTTTATTGTAGAAGCGGGTAACTCTTTTGGATTGTTTTCAGATTATGCGGAGCGTTACGGTTTAACGGTTAACCGGGTATCTCTTGAGCCAAGTAGTAACATCGCTTTACCGCTCTTCTCTGAAGCGCATCGTTTATTGGAAATGGATATCGATCTTGAAGTTCAAGATGATGACGATAATGAAGATGAAGGCGAGGAACAACGAGACTTACTTGCGGAAATGGAATTAACCGCTCGCTTAATGATCACCGGGGGAGAAGCGAAGGAAGATGAGAAAATGAGCCGTGCTGACCGCTCGGCTATTCGCCAGGCTATTTTATTAGCTGCAGAGAAAACTTCACAAGAGACCACACCTCGTCAAGTTTTAACCGGGGATGTAAAAGCCGCACTTGAGGAGTTAAGTCGTCGCCAAGATATTCGCCCGGAACGTGCATCTCGTCTTGCAGATATGGCCGAAGCAATGGGTATTTTCTGCACTGGGGTAAATGGTCGATTCTTTAACCGTGAAGGGGAAATTTGGCCTGAAGCTGATATTACACTTGTCGATTTGGCGATGTTTGCACGTGATGGCTATGAAGCTGAATTAGCGATTTCGTATATTTCCCTAATTAACCATATCAACTCATTAGGTGAAAAATATCAACACAGTTTCCGCCCTATCGTGAACATTACGGATGAGTCGCATATCATTACCGTAAATCCACTTCTAGCGAAGTTCCTGGTTAAAGGTTCTAAAATGTGGCGTAAATTGGGTATTTGGTTATGGTTGGCCACACAGAATATGGCTGACTTCCCTGATGAATCTGATAAATTACTCAGCATGGTTGAATGGTGGGAATTACTTAACCTTTCTAATGATGAAGTCGAACAGGTAAACCGTTTCCGTCGTTTATCCGAAGCTCAGAAAATGATGTTGTTATCTGCGAAAAAAGCAGATAAGAAATATACTGAAGGTGTGGTGCTTGCAACCAATATGGAAGCCTTATTCCGTGTTGTTCCACCTAGTCTTTACTTAGCACTAGGGATGACCGAAAAACACGAGAAAGCACAACGTAAACAATTAATGATGGAACATAACTGTACTGAGTTAGATGCGGCATTGATGGTTGCTAAAGACTTAGACAAAAAACGGGGGATTGCAGTCAATGACGAACTTAACTCAATCGCAGCCTAATCCTAATATGACTTTTCATCGTATTTTTGACATTGGGCCTCGCATCCAATCACTTGCTTTTACCTCTGATGAGGTGAAAGCCTACGTGCTGCATTTCATTGCTAAAATTAAGACAAAAATTGGTTCAAACTGCCAATTAAGCGCATTTCCTCAGCGTGTATTCACTCAATCAAGTTGGAAAGTACACGCTAAAGGAGATAAAGGTGAAGTGCATTTATTATTTAATATCTCTGGGCGGTTTCAATTACCCGCATTTTCTACAGAAAACTGGCCAGCTAGACTTAATGTAGAATTAACCGATCACGTTGATGCATATTGGTTAATTCAATATTTGCTTTGGAAATTAGCTGCAATTTGGGAATCTCCTGCAGACTTATCCCCAGTTTTTGGGGATAAGACTGTGGGTAATGAATAAGGAGCCCTGATGTCTCAAGGTGAAAAGCCACAATCAAGAGGATGGCTTAAAAATGTACTCCGTTTTATCGCTATCCTTTTATTTTTATTTTTAGCCCTTACTGCAATTGGCATCTTTGCAACTCAATATCTTCAGAATGTTGATATTCGTGCTTGGTTTATTAAAACGCAGTGGATATGGTTTGCAGTACGATTATTACTATATGGTGCGATTATGTTGATGGTCTATTCCATTTCTCGTCGCCAACCATCTTCTATGCCGGCAAAAGCAAAATGGTTAATTGCGATGATTTTAATTTTTGCTGAAGCGATTACACAGATTACTTTAGCTTAGGGGGAAATATGACATTCTCAGTTGACAGTTATCTTGAATATTTCCTGACTCTACTTGGTTGGTTGCTTAATAACGGAGTTTTTGCGTTATTTGTTGGAACAGGGTTATGGCTTCTTCCGCTTATCGGAATGATCTTTAAAATTTGGCGTGACGTAGCTAAACAAGGGGATGATGAAGGTGAGAAAGGGGATTTATTAATCCGCTGGCTCACAATCGAACTCCTTCCAGCAATGCTTATCGTTGTTTTGACATTAGCCCCTCTTATCCCGGTATCATTGAATAACCTTGAATACAATGAACGTTCATCTATTCAATGTGGCTATAAAGTTCCTGCTTCCCCGGATAAATCAGGCTATGCGCCATTTACGACAACATTTGGAGACAGACAAGCCCGAATTCCTATTTGGTGGATGTTGATGCACAAAGTGGATAAAGGTCTAACTTATGGTATGACTGCAGTATTGCCTTGCCAGCGTGATTTACGTCAAGTTAGATTTGAAGTGCAACATCAAAAAATCACTAACCCAGCATTATTAACTGAAGTACAGCAATTTGTGCAACAATGCTATATCCCGGCTCGTCAAAAATTACAAACAAGCCAAATTGCCTTGAGTCCGGCACAAATCCGCGAAACATCCTGGTTAGGTGGTAAATTGCTTATTAATAACAGCGAGCTCTACCCTCGTTTTAGGGCTCAGCAACCTATTAGCACGTTCCCTTATGATGCAAATCGAGATGCGGCATTACCTAATTCGGGAAAAGGTGGTTTCCCAAGTTGTGATCAATGGTGGGATGAAAGTGGAGCTGGATTAAAATCTCGCTTACTTACAGATATGCGTCAAAACTTATCTGCCCAGGTGAGTGATTTCTTTAACTCTATCGACAACCAAGATGAAGCTTTATTGAGAACACTTTTACGCTCTGAAAACATAGATGTTTCAAAAGGGAAAATGTACCAAGGTTACGGTGGTAGTGTTGAATTTGGATTTTGGAATGCCATCACTCGACTCACCTCAACTGTAGGAACTGCAGTAGGAAGTTTAGCGATATTCCCTGGCCTCGATGCAATGCGACAAGCCTTACCAATGGTTCAATCCTTTATGATTATGGCCCTGATAGTTTTAATTCCAGTCATTACGATTTTAAGTGGTTTTTCAATTAAAGCTGTAGTGACACTAAGCTTTGTATATTTTGCACTTATTACAACCACATTTTGGTGGGAATTAGCTCGATGGTTAGACTCATATATGATTGAGATTATGTACAGCTCACCGTCTCATAACTCATTTAATATTAATTTTTTAGAGAATGCGCAAGACGATATTATCTCTAATTTTGTGATGGGAAGTATGTTTATATTTTTACCAACATTATGGTTTGGCGCTATGTCTTGGGCAGGTATTAATATGGGCGGGGCTATGTCTCAAGCATTAAAACAAGGTTCAAATCATGCTAGTTCAGCAGGGGGAAAAGGCGGAGAGTTAATTCAAAGCAAGTTAAAATAATAAAAAGGGGAATTTATATTCCCCTTTTATTTTATCTCATAAAACTCATCCATGTGTTCAAATGTATCTACGTCATCCTCAACATCAATTCTTGTTCCAAAAGAATAAAAACCAACCCCCTCAGGGCCATCTCGATAGCCATCCTCATGTTCTTCAAATTCTAACAGCGTATTCATTATGGATTTATTCTCAGCGCCACTGCCATAATCAGTCTCTTTAAAGGATTTAGCTTTAGAAATTACAACTCCAGCCAAAATTGGACTCGCAGCAAGAGCAGCAGCTGTCACAACAGCTTTACGAGGCTTTCCTGGGAGAAATGACAAAGTGCGGTCAATTTTCTTAAAAAATTGTCCGACAGTATGGCCAAACTTTTGAGCGTCCATATTCTCTCTCCTATTAAAATACTCTGACTTACTCTCATTGTACTCTTATTATTCTTTTATTAAAACCTCGTTTTAAGCAGGAAAAATGTGATTTTTGCGATCCACGTCGCAAATTTTACTCATTTTACTGATTTATCTATTTCTTCAATGTATCTTGATAACACAACGCAAATAAATAGCTCAATAGGGGGGGTATGAAAGTTAGTTTTAAAAAATGGCTGGTCAGTTTAAACGAAGTAGCGCTTAATGAATTAGGAATTGATGAAATGCTTACTCATCTTGATGATGAACTGAACATCATTAACGGAAATGAATGTGAACAGGAGATTTTAAATAATTTAATACAAATCTTTAAAAATAGTGAATACCACTAAAAAAATAAGCGGGAAAATCCCGCTTATTTTATCTCTATTTACGCTTATGAAGCTTTCATACTGCGACGTTCAAAGTTTTGAGTTGCACTACCCGCTTTACAGCTCACCGTATCCATTTTACTGCCATTGGTGATATAAAGCATTGGCTCTTCAATACTGTTACTATTGTGTGGTTGCACAAATTGAATCGTGTAACTTGTGCCATTATTTCTCATTTCTAATGAGCTAGTAATAAATCCTGAACCAGTAGCTACATAAGAATCTTGATTAGCAAAAACTTGTTTTACTGGATTTTTAAAAGAAACCTGGCCATAAGTGAATTCATAATCTGAACCATTTTTTGTTACAGACACCGGGCTTCCGTTCTCTGCTGTACAAGAAAAAATATTATTAGCTGCAAAAGCTGGCGTTGCAAACATAGCTACCGCTCCAATAGTGAGTAATTTTTTCATAAAAATATCCTTTATTTATTTTCCTAAAATGTAATCTGCTTCTTGGTTACGACGTTTAGCATTTACACCATTATTATTGTTTTGACGATTTCTTACTGCATTTGCTAGTGCGTTCATATCGCCTGATTGCGCAGATGCCTGGGCTGCAGCAATCACATCTTTTGTTAATGAGCCATAGTTATAGGCATAAGATGTTAATGCGGCTTGGGCATTTGGCGGTAACTTATCCCATGTTGAAGATGATACGTTATTTCTCGCTCTATTTGCAAATTCTTGTGTTCGACGTGCTAAATCACGCTCTGCGTCAGCACGACTAACTACAGTATCTTTCGTTACTTTGACAATTGTACCATCTGCTTTTGTGATAGTATCTGAACCATATCCAGTGCGATAAGCATTGACATCCCAATATGCTTTATCACTAAACCCTTCAAATTTTTTCAACAACCCTGTAGCTTGATCAAGTGCAGTCCCTTTAATTGCTGGAACTGATGAATAAGAAGTGTTACCTCTACTATTTCCGGATGTACCGCCAGTCCCGGTGTAAGACAGGGAGTTTGACATCTGAGGCACTTCTAAAGTGACATTGTTACGAGGAATATTGATATTGTCAGCATCTGCCAATTCAGCAGCATTGCTATTCGTACCATTAGCTAAATCGCTAATCCGTTTATCTACACTGTCACGTGTAACATTTCCGGTTCCAGTGTTATATTCACGTAGCTCTTTATTTTGTAGGATTGCAACTGCGGAATTCCCGGTAAGTGATTTTTGTAGATCAATCTCCATTCTAATTTGACCAATTTCTCGGTCAATTAAAGTGAGGATCTTTTCTAACTCTTCTTGAGCATCTTTATTGTTGGCCACATTTGGCTCACGCATACCCGTTAAAACAGCTCGACGTGCAAGAAGCATTTTCTCCATTGTTTTAGCTACAGCAATTTCACTGGCTAAACGCTGTCCTAATACTTGAGCATCGGGATCTTCTCGTAAAGACTCAATTAAGCCACGAGTTACAGGAACTGTTGTAGAACTTAATTCTGCAAGTACTTCAACGGAAGGAGTGCTCATGTTAAGTGCTTTTTGTAATTGAGTTACCGTCTTAATATTTTCTTTTTCAATTTCAGGTGTTAGGCCCACTCCAGCTCGAGAACTGCTTGCCGTACCACAATCTGTTTTACAAGTAGTTAATTGCTTCTCACCGATCACATTCGTTAACCAATCTGTCATATCTTTAGGATTATCCCAAGTTTGACAAAGTAATCCGCTACAACTACTACCGGAGATTCGACCTGATTCTAATACATTACGCTTGTTTTGCATGTTGTAGCCAGCTTTTGCAACATCCTCAACAATTTTGATTGGTTCTTGCCCTTGGCCACCGCGTTTTTTACCCCCGACCCACTCTTTACCTTCCTTACCTTGAGATTCCTCAAGTCTCTTTTTAGCTCGAGTCGCATCTGGCTCTGTTGAAGTAATATCTTTATAGGATTCCATATCCGAACTTTGAGACCAACGACCATTTAAAGTTGCGTCTGCAAGCTTCTTAGACATTTCTTCACAGCTGGTTTTTAAGCTATTAAAATCAATTTTACCTTGATATAAACCATTCGTAAGAATATCGTACAGCTGAGGGTTTGCTCGTTGAATAACCATTGCAGGTAAACTAGCAACCGCCCCAGTGGCTGATTCTATTACGTTACTATAAAGGTCTTTAAAACCTTCAGTTAAACCATTTAACTGATTTTTAATACTCGTTTTAATATCAAAATTACCGCACATCAAATTGGCTTTCCAGCCAATCCCAAATTCAGCTGCGGGAATTGTACCTCGACTTGGGGGAGCCATATAACCTACACCGCCCCCGATCTGATAAAACACCTTATCAGACAAAATAGAATCGGCTTTATTAAATCCAAACGGATTGCTATTCGAGGCTGATACAGGCATGGTTGAGGATAAGATTGCGCATGATATAGCAATATAGGATGCCTTCAGCGCGTAATGTAATTTCATACTCAATTCCTTTATTAGTTAGACCAATCAATACTATACAAAAATGTTTGTCCGCGTTTTTTACAGCACTTGTAAGGACGCCATAATGCCCAGGCATAACTACCATTTTCAGATAGCATGCTTGGCGGGTTATCAGGAAAAATAGCACAAGACTGTGAAGTAACCGGGTGAAGCTGTTGCCATTTATGTGTCTTAGCATCCCCTTCTTTCACTGGAGGGGGAAACCACTCACCATTCGATTGATTATCTTTTTTCGCAATCGGTATATAGACATGTGGTTGGAAAGTATTTGTCACAACATCCGCTACTCGATGCGCTGTTACAGCTGAAGCTTTATAGTCATGAACTTGTGTTACTGTACCCGCTCGTGGATAAATATTTCCCCAAGTGTCTCCATTTGCTCTAATTTCTCTCATACCTGGAATAAGCGCTTCAGGATAAACCATTTCCGGAACACCAAATCGCCACGCTAAAAAGTCCAAACCACTCAAGTAATAAGGCACAAAAGGCGTTGTCTGACTTTTGCAGTAATACCCTGTACTATTAAGCATTTGACTAATCGCCCCCTGCGGATGGCCGATTACATCAACATTTTTAAATGTTGCTTGCGTGTAGTCTTTATGTGGTGATTGATAATCTCCACCTTTTACCCCATTACTAAGGAAATTCATTTCCACCCAAGGATTTTGAGCCTGATGGTTATAACTTGAAACCACTACCTCGGGAATATAGTGTTTTATTTTCGTAGATGTCCGGATTTTACAGCCGAATTTTGTACAAAATAACCAAAAACAGGTGCCAACGACCTTATAATCTAAACAACTTGTCGAAGCACTTGATGCCATAATCGATGCAGTATTTAAAGAAGATTGACCGGACTCCGAAGCTTGCCCTGAAATACTGGTCAACGCAATTGCAATACAAAGCCCGGATAATGTCATTTTTTTCAATTTCATCTTGTCCCCTCTTTTGTAATCTCTCGTTGCCATAAACTTAATGCCTGAGCAATATTGGTTTCGCCATATATGACGCTATCCTCTTTTCCCGGATATTGAAATAAAATTGCAGGCACCTTCTTGATTCCATTTTGCCAACCACTTATAAGGCCCTGATAAGAACGCTTTAATTGCTCTTCAGATTGTTTCCATTCAGCAGACTGAAAAAACTGAGATGCTTGCTGAGCTGCTACACTAGGATTCGCACTCAATCGCTGACTAATCAAATTTTCCCATTGCTCAACTTGATCAAGTAAATACACCTGGCTTGCAAGCTCTGCGTGAAGAATTGGATAATCTTGTGTTGAATAAACAGTAATTATGGGATTAGGCCCCTGGGCGAACACTGATAGTGGTAACAAACCGAAAAGAAACAGTGATTTTTTTATAGACATAACCATCCCTTACGATGAAATTGGATAGTTGAAACATTAACGAAATGACAGGGGGGAATATATAAAAAATTCTTTTTGATTTTGAGATAAATTCTCCATTTCCAAAAAACAATTTTTAATAGAGATTCGACAGCCTTATTAAGTATGATTGGACTTGATAAGTCGCTGTGCAAACAGCTCTTATAAGTTGCACGATTCTTGAGAAGCAACGCCTTGCCTTAGTGCAAGTAGAATCATAGCCAAAATGTTATCCAGCATTCTGAAAGGATACTCTACGAAATCGTAGGAATGCCACCTTAAAGACCTTCCGAGGGAAAATGATTCCCTTCGGGCATGTCATTTTTCCAAGGAATTTTTTATTTCACATTAGGAGAATGACTATGTCCTCATCCACTCAATTGGAACACTATGATGTTCCATCAAGTAACCCTCTTGAAACTCCAACATTATCATTTCGTGTGGGAAAACACTTGGGCCGTTTTTTCGTTGCAGCTAAAAACAAAGCAACCGATAAATACAAACAAGTGACATCTGGTATCAATCAAAGCATTGAAGACGAAGAAGCTCGTCGGCTTTGCGAATTACAAATGATGCTAGATAGCCAAGCGGAAGAATATGAGGCAATTATTGATGATGTGCAAAGAACGTGGTTAAAACGAACAACGTTATTTAGCATTTTATTTTTGATTGTCGGTATTGTTGGTACAGTGGGTACTCTTTACTACCTTATGCATTAACATTGCATAAGCTATTCATTTTCAACCCTAAGGGGAATTTTTACCCTTAGAGGTAAAGGTTTCCCTTGCTGTAGGAGAAAACTTATGAAAGTGACATTACATAACAGTTGTTTAGCTTATCTAGCCAAACATAATGACTCAGAATCTCTAATAGAGGAAGTTCGCACTCAAGCATTAAATGCCTGGGAAAATCGAGGAAAAGATGTATCTTCTACTCGTATTATGGTGAATATCCCTAGTCAATACGGACAGAAATATCACTTCTTTACAGTTTCGCCATACGCAAACCGTAAAGATTTGTTAAGTGTAAGGGGGTAAACATGATTAAGCGTTTACTCAAGCTTGTTAGTTCCAATTGGGACAAAAAAACAATGCTGCTGGTTTCTGAAGATTTTCGTAAAATCGGCACTTACATCTTAGGTATTGCGTTTGTCGCAATGTTTGTTCAGAATGACAATATTCCGCTACTTCTTGCCATTATCATTATGATATTTGGCGGAATAGCTTGGTTCTGTGGTGTGTTGTTAGCTAAATATTGCAACAACTTAATGGAGACAGACGGAGCGTAACGTATGAATATTACGTTAAACTGGAATGGGTTCCTCTTTGCAATTGTCTTTGTACTGTTTTTTATGGGAACAGTTGCTTTTATTGGCGTGCGATCATTAAAACGCCAACAAGAGCAAAAAGCACAAAGCAAGAAAACACATTCCCTTGGTGTTAATTCATAACTGAATTAATACCTGCAACCTTTACAACAAACCTTGATCATGCCATTGGCGTGTTCAAGGTTTTCTTTTACCCGACTGGGAGCAATTTCCCATTCGGGGGGGTTGTTCCCTTTTTTTATTGGAGAACAACCATGAAAAAAAGAACTCAACCTGCCAAAGATTTATACCAACAAATTACAGACCAAATTCTCGAAGCATTAGAACAAGGTGTGATGCCATGGCAAAAACCTTGGGATAGTGGATGGCCACAAATGGCTATTCCATGCAACGGTGAAAGTGGTCGTCAATACTCCGGGATCAACGTACTTCTGCTTTGGATGAGCGCTATTAGAAAAAACTTTACTCAACGCAAGTGGGTAACTTTTCAAGGAGCAAATCATCTAGGTGGCCAAGTCCGAACAGGTGAGAAAAGTACAGTTATTATTTTCTATAAACAAAATATGTTTGAAGAAAAAGACGATAGCGGAAACATTGTACTTGATGAAAACGGTGATCCGAAAATGAAGTCATCTGTATTTATTCGTGGTCATCACGTGTTTAATATTGAACAGTGTGAAGGCTTAGAAAAATACTATGAAGAATATCCTGAACCAGAAAAATCTTCTGAAATGCAAGCTCGTCCGGATTTAGATGTATTACCCAATAAAATGGGTATGCAGCTGTATAACAAAGCACAAGATCGTGCTTGTTATATGCCGAGAAAAGATTGCATTGTGATGCCGGATTTTAAAAAATTCAATACAGCTGACGACTACTATGCAACTCTACTGCATGAATGCGGTCACGCCACCGGACATAAAGACCGGTTAAATCGTGACGGTGTAGCTAAATTTGATAAATTTGGCTCTGAACAATATGCATTTGAAGAATTAATAGCTGAACTCACAAGCGCCTTTACCTGTGCGCACGTGAATGTTTGCAATAAAATTTCACAAAATGCAGCGTATATTGAACATTGGATTAACGCATTAAAAGCCGATAAAAAAGCTATTTTCCGAGCATCTTCTCAAGCACGTGAAGCAACACAATTCTTGTTAAATGCTCTCGAATTAACATCGAATGAAGAAGCAAAATTAGCGGCTTAGCTTCTATTAAACTATTCTAACGTTTTTTGTTAGAGTTCTCATAAACCACCCTTTGGGGAGTAATCCTCAAAGGGGATTGCTCCCGTTATTTTAGGAGTAATCTATGGATTTCGAGAAAAAATTTACCGCACTTTTTAAATCGATTGCACCACAATATCGACGCTCAGAAGTGTTTTACGACTTTATTACAATCTTTGCCCTGGAATTCTATCTCATTATATATGGTGCACAAGCAGATGAATCGTTGAGACAACGTTATCAGACAGCTGGCGGGCATTATAATGAAGATGAAAAACAAGCTCTCAGTCGCCTTTTCAACATTATTGTTGAGGCTTTGGAGCATAAAACCTATGATTTCCTAGGCTCTGTGTTCATGGCGTTAGATTTAGGTGATGAATATAAAGCTCAATATTTCACACCTAGTCACATTGCACACTTAATGGCAGCAGTAACTCTATCAGATTGTCATAGTTTAATTAAAAAACGTGGCTTTTTGACATTGCAAGAGCCAACTTGTGGATCGGGCGTAATGATTATTGAGGCTTATAATTATTTGCGCGAAGAGGACTTTAACCCTCAGCAACAAATGTGGGCTCAAGCAAGAGATTTGGATTTTACTGCTGCATTAATGTGTTATATACAAATGACACTCTTACATATACCGGGAGAAGTCATTATTGGTAACACCCTTAAAGATGAGGTGAATTACCATTTATACACACCAGCTCACATATTAGGAAATTGGAACAAAAAATTGGAGAGTGCAGATTCCTATACTGAAGCAGAATATCAAGTTATTGAACCTGAACCAGTAGAAGAACCCCCGCTTGACATTGATTGGGAAAATGAACCTATGTTTTACTAACATAAATGCCTTTATCTAAACAGATAAGGGCATTTACATATTTAACAATGTACGCATTGGCGTAAATAAGAGGCTTTTAAACATTTACACAAAACTGACAAAATAGTGCTTGTAAACAAGACGTATATTATATAATATACACCCTATAGCCAAGATATAAGGCTATACCATCAAAAACTTTAACCAGACCCCACCAATCGGCAGGGGCAGAAAAAGGAAACAAATTATGAAAACTTACACTATCCCACAGAAAATGAGCGGTACCGGCACTATCCATGACATCGCAAGCCAACACTACGACCGCGAGATCAAATTTAGAAAAGGTTGTGAATATGCGATTGTTTGGGCGAGTTTTTACGGCGACATCTACAAAACATTTAAAACAGCCGAGGCTTGCGCAAAAGCGGCAAGAAAAATCGAAGATAGCTTTACAATCATCGATGCGGACGGAAACAGATACGCATCAAATTATGATGAGCTAGTAAGATTAGATTAATTCAAAAGCCCCTTCTGGGGCTTTAATTGGAGCTTTTAAAATGGCAAAAACAGCAGTACACCTATCAAAAGGCGCATTGCAATATGTGACAGATCGCACGCCTCAGGGTGAGCAAAAAGGACTATCGGCACACATTAATAACGCGTTTGAGCAGTTAGCTCATTTAGCTCGAGTGGAAAAACCCGAACTATCAAAATCTGAGTGGATTGAGTTGTATAATATCTATGCAGGTAGTGATTTAACTCGACTTGTAATGCCGTTTGATTTGGCTGATGACTTGCGCACTCACTACGGCGCTTTAGCGCAAGATTTGACCGCACTTTACAACAAATTAGCGGGGATGACACAGGCGCAACAATTTGCTGTGCTTGATGCCGTCCGAGTGTATTGGGCGAGCGGCGAAGATGGGAATTAAAAACAAGCCGATAACAAGACCATGCCCGCAGTGCGGTAGAAATTATCAATATCGGCGGGCAAGTGGGCGTACTTTTGAGCTTTGCGAATATTGTCGCAATCTTGATTGCGTAGTTTGTGGTAAAAAAGTACCGCCGGAACGTGGGCGGAAAAATACTTGCTGTGCGGAGTGCGAAAAATTGAAGATACACAATATCCAAAATGCGCACTACGCCAAGCGGATCGCCGAAAACCCAGAGATAAATATCCGCAACCACGCCAAAGCCCGCGAAAACCGAAAAGCTGATCCAGAACGAATGCGCGAACACCTAGAGGCGCAGAGGGAAAGACATTATAGACGTATGCAAGATCCGACCTATCAGGCAGTTAGGAAAACTTATCAAGCTAATAGATGGCAAGATAAAAAAGATGAGATACAGGCTCAACGGCGCAAATTTTGGGATAGTTTAAGCGATATAGAGAAAGCGGAGCGACTTGAGCGAAATCAAGCGATACAGCGAAAGCACAAAGCCAAAAAGCGGGAAGAGTTGAAATTAGATCCGCAAAAGTGGGCGGAATATCAAGAGTATCAACGCACAAAGCAGCGCGAACATAGACAGAGAAAGGCGTTAAATGAATTAATGACCGGCACAAAGGAGTTATTAAATGTTACCAACAAAGACAAATAGTTTTGATATTGTCGCCGTTAAAAGCATGACAATCCAAGATTTAAAAGCGGAATTAGCCAAAACACTAAGCATTACGGCGGAATATCTCATGTATATTGCGGCAATATGGCGGGAGTTAGAGTCGCGTGGAGAGGACTTGAGCGAGTTACGCCATGGTGTGATGACTTATATCCCGTTAATCGCTACAAATCAACTTGACGCGCGGCTTGTTGTCAATTATGCCGGGCAAAAAACGCTGTTATCCAGCATGGCAAAATTACCATTAAGAGAGCAACAAAAACTGGCCGAAAAAGGCACTTTGGATGTTGTTATTTTGGGTGACGATAATCAACAGCTAATTAAAGAGGTTAAAATATCCGACCTCACAGCAGCCCAAATTTATCAAACTATCGGTGATGGCAAAATAAAAACACCAGAACAGCAGTATCAAATCCTGTTAGTCCGCAATAAAGTGCGGTCAAAATCAAAGCCGAAAAAGACTTACCGACTAACGCAAAATTTAAAAATAGATGGTAAAAATTTAGTGATTGCCGGAAAACATGCGGTATCCATTGAGATTTTGAAAAAATATTTAGAGGATAACAATGAGCTATAGCAAGTTAAGCAACACCAGGAAAAAGACTATCAGTGTTAATGCTAATAAATACACCAAGGATAACTATAGACAGATACTTTTACGCCTAAAGCCAGATGTAGCAGATATGTTTGATTCAATCTGTGAAAAGGAAAAATTATCAAGGGCGGAAATGCTAAAAAAACTTCTAGAAACTTATTCAATATAACAAAACAAACAAAAATGGCAGAGTTGAGCCCTGCCATTTTTGTTTATAATTCTCAGAAATAAGAACTCTGAGTCAGAAAATAACTAGGGGGTTAATAGCTAAATGAACTACATCGTAGATACATTGTAACGAATAAAAAACCAGGAAGCTTATACTTAACTGTTTTTTTCTACTCTTCAGACATTAAATTTTCCCTATTATAAATACCTTTTAGTCTCGCCACCGTTGATTTAGATAAATCATATCGTTTCATTACTGTTGAAATAGAATCACCAGCTCTAAAATCCGCATAAATCTTTTTACGTATTTTATCTGTCACTTTAGGTGGACGGCCACCTAATGCATTTTTATGACCTGAAGCAAGTTTTGTTCGCTTCCCTTCCTGAGTACGCTCGACAATAAAACTTCTTTCCAATTCAGCAAAAATACCTAACAATTGAATTAAGGCCATCCCCATAGGATTGTTTTGGGTTCGGGTATCTATTCCTTGTTGTATTGCAACAAAACCAATATTTTTATTCTTAAATAGTTCAAGTGTATTCAAACACTGAGCAAGACTCCTTCCTAAGCGATCAAGCTTAGTTACTGCAACAACATCACCCTCTCGGATATAATCCAGTAGTTCATCCAATTGTGCTTTATTTTTCTCAGCTTTACCGGAATGCTTCCCTGAAAAAATTTTCTTACAGCCGTATTCTTTTAATACTTGAATCTGTTCACTTAGATCCTGCTGTTGAGTTGATACTCGAGCAAATCCTATTAATGCCATCTTCTCTCTTAAAATTATTTAAAAATGTTATTAAATGACTGTTGGTTATTTCTTTTAGCTAAATTTATACCAGCTTTTAATCCCTCTCTAAATGGAGTACTTCCAAGCGGTGTCAATGGTTGAATAGGTGCTAAAGGTAGCAATGCAGATGCCCCCATAATCATTCTATAACCTTCTTCAAAGCCTTTTTGATAATCATAGTCCATAATTAACTCCTTTATTAAAAATTCAAAACATTAAATTTATATCCTAAATATGCAAAAATTATCGCTAGCAATATAAATTCCACTAAAAAATACTTTGCAATACCGCTCTTCTGTGTAAGAAAACAAACGGTAGATATAACAGCGGTCATTCCCATATAAATACTTAAAAGTTCAACTATTTCAACTCCATTAAATTCAAGCTGTTTAAGTAAAATTGCAGGAACAAGAAAAAAAGCAAATAACCCCAACATAAGTACGTTGGCATACAAAAAAACCTTGAAAGAAAAACTTTTAAACTGCATTTTTTACTCCGTTGTTCAAATTTCAACACTTAGAAAAATCAGATTCTTTTTGTTCCCATTTTTCCCATAGAGTGAAAACGACCCCTATTTTTCTTGATCGATTTACAACCTGCCCCAACGATTTTGTTAGAGTGTAATCATCAGATATGTAATCTGTACCTATTACTGTTACCTCTTTAAAAGGTAAATCAATACCTTTTTCCAATTTCATTTCACATAAATAAATGATTAGCTTTAATTTATCTATGTTTGCTAATCGAATTTCATTGTCTGCTAGACAATAATTTAGGCGAACTGTGATTTTTTCCATTTTTTGCTCCTTTGTTCAAAATTCAAAAGAAACACTTCCAAATTTCATTTATTTTCTCAATTTAATCTATTTTTCATTCAAAATTAAATTAACTTTACTTTTAAATTCATTATCGGCTTTTTCCTTTTTCATTTTATTTAACTTTTTTTCCATTTTTAATATAAATGAATCCAATTCATATTTTCTAATAAAAAGAACTTTATTCTTTAAAAGTTTTGTTGAGACAAAATTTTTTAATTCATTTAATGAATTACTAGATAACATAGATATTGCATCGTGAGATAATAGTTTTTTAGCTGACACCTTTAATGTATTAAAGCTGTATATGGTAATTGAAAATAATAATGGAATTATCGCAAGAAGAATGAATAGAATTTTTACTCCATCTTTATAGAAACTATTATATAAATTAAAAACAACAAAAAAGTAAAAGAAGATATTTGCACAGCAAAATAAGTAAATTTTTGTAGAAAATAATTCTCTTCTTGCTTTTCTTAAATTTTTTATGTCGGATAGCATTTTTTCTTGTTCTTTAAAGCTCATTTGATCTCTCCTTGTATGTGCAAAACTTAATACTTTGTTTTATCTGAAT
The DNA here is from genome assembly GCF_001810545.1 of Haemophilus sp. HMSC066D02. Classification (NCBI taxonomy): domain Bacteria; kingdom Pseudomonadati; phylum Pseudomonadota; class Gammaproteobacteria; order Pasteurellales; family Pasteurellaceae; genus Haemophilus; species Haemophilus sp. HMSC066D02. The sequence continues at coordinate 205,584 of NZ_KV801824.1, forward strand.
GAAGTAACTCATCAGCAGGAATTACACGATCACCAATAAGAGGTTCAGGCATTTCATTGTTCTCTTTTTCTCTCAATAACTGTTTAAAAATCTCACTTCTTTTTCCTTTTCCTACCGAACCCACGACAAAAGTATGATTAGAACTTATATCTACTACCTCAACAAATTTCTTGTCTTTCATTGTTATATCCTTATCAAAACTTAACTAAATCCAACCTAACCATTCAAGCAAATAGCCAACGATAGAACTCAAGACAGCTAACCAACCTAAACCGATAATCACTTGTGAAATAAACGTGTATTCTCGATAACTATACCCTGCAAAATCTCTTAATACTTCTTTCCTTGACGGATTAGGATTATTTTTCTCCATATATTTAACATAGATTAAATTAACAATTCCAAATAACATTGTTGCAAGCCCCCCTTTTAATAGGCCCCCGTCAGTTAAAAATGATGTATCCATTTTTCTCTCCTTGTATGTGCAAAACTTAATAGTTAATCTCTTTAATGGATAACACTTTGTATTTCAGATAACCATATTCAATATGCGGTAAGTGATGAATCATACATAAATCACCTATTTTTTGTTGAGAAATAGGAATTAAAGCCCCTTTCCATACATCTGTTTGATATGGTTCGGCTGCTATCACTATACCTTGTTCATCCGTTCTTAACTTTGTGAAATCCTGTCCTTTGTCCTCAAGTTCAATTTCATAGCCTTTCATAAATACTCCTTTGTTCAAAATTCAATACTTTTTAGACTACCTAATATTGCCAGTCTAAAATCTTACCCTTCTCTAGTTTTTAGACCGTCTAAAAACCAAAATCAAAGTTTCTAGACAAATAATATAGATTTAGCCCTGTATCATCATTGATAATTTATTTTTATCTTCAGGAGAGTTTCTAAATAAAGCTACTTAGTATTGGATAGGATGTTTAGAATTAGTCATTTTTAAAATACTGACCCAACTATGAAACGCCATCTACTCTATATCACGTGTATTATTGCAACTCAAAGTCTTGAATCTATAGCTAATATAAGAGACCCTCACGAAGGAGGGATTTGTCACGTTGAAGCAGAATACTTTTATCCAGGAGTATGGGAAAAATATGGCGAAAAGGAGTTGATTTGTAACTACTGGAAATTTTTAGGTGATGAAGACCGAAGAACATTAGAATCAGAATTAAACGAAGATACAACTGAATCAGAGAATGAATATAGCGATTATGATAGCCTGGATGAAATGTATAGTGAATAAATCTATCCATTATGAACTAATTAGTTTAAAATAAAGACTGATTTTTAATAAGTAACAATTTGATTTTATTACGTTTCTATGGGGATTTTATAAAAACTATATCTAGATATTAGGGTCGTATAAAGATAAATATACCGTATAAAAATTTATATAGGAGTTTATCAATATGCAAATACAGAGATTTTTATCATTAATCATGACCGTTTTATCAAACTTCAATTTAGATCATTTATCTACCTTTGTAACTGAATTAACCGATCTTTCAATTGGTATTGGATTTATGTTCTTATGTATGAGTCTATTTTTATGGGTGTACAAAAAAAAATGAAATATTGGTCCAAAATGCCGAGTAGATGGGTTATTGACGGTGGTCTAAAAAAATTTAGATACTCATCTAATAACCAAAATCAAATGAATGCAGCAAACATTGCTGCATTAATGATATTTTTAATTATCGTAAGTAAGGCACAAAAAGATGAATTTAATGATGAGTTGATAACAAATTTTTATTCTTAAACAAAGTATAAATTTCTAATTATCTTTTTATATTTTCTTAAATGCTCGTAAAGCCTTATTCTATGTGCTTTCGAGTATTTTTACTGTAGGAAGATACTTCACGTTTCTTTGCATATTTCCTCATGTCTTAGCTGTCAGAAGTGGTAAATAAGTAGTAAATTCATTTGTACTACTAAGCAACAAGACGCTCCTGTTGCTTCTCTTTATTCAAGCGTTTCATTTCTGCCATTGCAGAATCGAATGTTGCATGTGCGTAATAGTTCAGCGTCATGGCTATATTAGCATGTCCCATAATGTACTGTAATGCCTTTGGATTCATTCCTGCATTTGCATAGTTGGTACAGAATGTATGTCGCAAACTATGTGGAGTGATGTGTGGCAATTTATCCTCGTTATACTTATTGTATTTCTTAACAAGACCTTTCATCATGCCGTTGTAATCACTTGCCACTTTTGGATAGTTCTTTCTATTAAGAAAGAGGAAATCACTATATCCATCAATCTCAACACGCTTATCATTCTTTCGATTCGCTAACACTCGCTTAAATGCTTGATAGGCTTCTTCAACCATAGGAACTTGACGTTCGCCACTTTTGGTCTTTGGTGTTTCAATGTAGTACCCAATTTCAGTATCTCTCAATAGCTGATGGTCTATATTGACAAGACGATTCTCAAAATCTAAATCTGGAAGTGTCAAACCACCAAACTCTGAAATACGAAGACCTGTTTTTAAGAGTATCAGAATTTCATCATAATTTTTGCTGTAGGTTTTATCAGCTTTTGCAAAGGCTAACAGTTTTTCTTCCTGTTCTTCTGTTAGTACGGTCTTAGGGACAGTATCATCATCAAGAACTGCTTTCAGTTGAAAGTCAAATGGATTCTTCCGAACACAATCATCTTGTATAGCAATATAGAATGAAGCCTTTAAAGAACGTTTGTAGTTATTGATGGTTTGATAAGCATAACCATTTTCACTCATTCTAATAGCCCATTCTTTAGCGTCTGATGGCTTAATACTGTCAATACTTCTTACACCTAACTTGTCTTTCTTCAAAATATCCATAAGATATTTGCGTCCAGTTTCAGTGTTTTTTCTAACCTTTGGTCTTTGAGCGTTCTGTTTTGCGTAAAGCTGGCAGAGTGTCATTTTCTTTCCTACAACATCAATACCATCATGAATGTCTTTCTGTAACTCTGCGATTTTCTCTCTAAGTGAGATACAATCACGCTTTCCTGCTGGTACTCGGTCTGTAGCCACAAGTTTCCACGAGTAAACAAATTGCGGTTCTCCAAATGAATCTATATATTTGTATAAGTATCTTCCGTCTTTTCGTTGGCTCTCTCCAGTCTTTAAGATTCGACCTTTATTGTCACGTCTTTTTTCTGACATGGCATTTGCTCCTTTCCTTTATGGAAAGAGCCTTGATACGACTTAATACTATTTTATCATATACAAGACCCTTTGGCGACGCTAGATTGCGTCCAATGTATCTATAATTTTTTCAAATTGTTTTCGTTTAATCTGAATACGATTGCCATTCATAATCAGCCAATTTGCATTTTTATTTTCCTCTGCCAAGCGTCGTAGCTTGTTTTCGCCAATACGAAAATATTTTGACGCTTCTTCAATGGTTAGGGTATAACGTTCCCAAATAGGAATGTCAGTCTGCTTCATAAAATCCTCCTTTCCAAATCACTTATTTGGATTTCATAAAAGTTGTTTTACCAGCAATCGAACAGCTTTAGCAAAGCTCACGGGAGTTCCACCCCTGCATGGTTCTCATGTAGCCATACTCATTGCCTGCGACGGTTTTATCACGCTCGGACTATTGACTGTATGGGAGTATCATTATCACGATAAGAATGTCGTTGCAGGCAATCCTGCTAAAGATTGCTTCTCGGATCACTAACATGAATCGCTCGCTATCTTTATAAGATAGGTCATGGCGGTTAGTTCCGTTGGCTCTTTTCTTATCGAAACGTATTCGATTACTTTTATTCAGTTTTCAAAGAACAATGGCTCGTTAGCCTATCAAAACACATTGAAAGCTCAATATGCTTTGGTGGAATAACAAACCTCCCTGTTCGGGAAGCGTGGAATGGTTTAGCACGCTTCCACGAAAGGAGAGAGGATATTACTTAATTTCAAATGACAAAATCTTTGTAATCAGTCTGGTTTCCATTCTTCCACGTAAGACTTCATCAACGACCATACTTTGATTGCCATATTCATCTTTCATAAGTCGTAGGGAACGCTTCGTTATGTACCCTCTGTAATGATGTAGAATCTGGTTAATCGCTTCGGTATCGCCATCTGTTGCCTTTACAATGAGAGGAAAGGGAATCATAGGATATTGTGTTTTCATTCTTCAAATTCCTCCATAAACTTTTTAATTAAGGCTAGTCCACTGGTTCTATGCCGATAGACAGTAGAACGGTTCAATTTCAACAGGTCTGCAATTTCTGAATCGCTCATGTCCATAAAGTAAAACAGCAGTAGAATTTCACGTTTCTTGTCTGGCAACTCACGTAATGCTTCACTCAACAAATCATTTTCAACGCCTACTGATAACCCATTGAGTGTAAAAATCTGAAAGTCAGTTGAATAGTTATCTGTTGTCGCAAACTGGCTAACAAGATAATCGCCAACATCCGAAAAGGACACCTCACGCTTTGCAATCCTTGAAAGATAAAGCATATAATTCTTTCGCTCGTCTTCCATAGCACGTTTACAGATATAGTCAAACTGATTTTCTATTGTGGTCTGAAAAGAAGATGGTTTCATGTTTCTCACCCCCTTTCTGTCTAGGAAAGGAAGTGAGCCTTGCTCGTTTATCTCCTTTCACTCTTAGTCCCAATGTGAAAGGGGGATTTGTTGCATTACTGATAAATAAACTTTGTAAAAAAGTTCTGAATAGCCAAAAAAGCATATAAACAGATTTATTTCTCTGTTTACATGCTTCTGTTATTCTATCTATATGATTTATAAAACCACATTGGTGGACGTACTTATCTATTGCAGATAGACGACTTTTTTTGACAAGAACCCAATGTAAGGAAATTTATTGTATATGATGTACTTCATGGCGACGTTGACCTCCAACAAACCGCCATTTGGAAGTAATATACAATATTTTAACAGCGTAAATAGCACTACCATATAACGGTTTTTTTTATTGGCGTTTAGTAGTGCTTTTTATTAAATATAAACCTATAAACCATATAACACGTTTTTCTATACCTGTTTTTAATTCAGTAGGAACAATAAAATGTATAGAGGTGGTCTACTATGCGTAAAAAAGAAGATAAATATGATTTTAGAGCCTTTGGTTTAGCCATTAAAGAAGCTCGATTGAAACGAGGTTTAACTCGTGAACAAGTGGGAGCATTGATTGAAATTGACCCACGGTACTTAACTAATATTGAAAATAAAGGGCAACACCCCAGCATACAAGTTCTTTATGACCTTGTATCGTTACTTCATGTTTCCGTTGATGAATTTTTCTTACCTGCTAATAACTTGGTAAAAAGCACCCGACGATTACAGATAGAGAAATACATGGATAGCTTTACAGACAAAGAACTATCCTTAATGGAATCTTTAGCCAGCGGTATCAACGAAGCAAGAAACATCGAAGACTAATTAAAAGAATCCATACATAACGGAAAGAGCCGATAAAATGAGATTGTATTAATCTCATTTTATCGGCTCTGCGTCTTTGCGTCTGGCTCTGTAATCACAGTTACTTTGAACTGCTTTATTTCAATTAAATTTTCTTGTCTGCATTTCGGACAATAGAGGGGGAATTTTTTTAATTCAGTATCTTCCCTTATCTTTAATCGTGTTTTATTTCCACATACAGGACATGTTGAGGCGGTAAGTTTGCTAGTCAAGGAGTAAAACGACGAAGATTAGCATTTACTTCCGCCCATGCGATAGCTGTCCGTGATTGACAAGTGCTAGCACGCAGACAGAACGGAGATAGCGAACCGCTGAGTGTGTCGCTCTGCTCGTAAAAGCTTAGAAACCTTTGAACGAAAGGGATAATGAAAGCCTTGATTGCAAGGCTTTTTGCTTTATGGTGGGTAAGTATCAGAGTGAGAAAATTTTTGGAATGAGTAGAAGTGATAGCTAGAAATTATCAGTTTCTATTTCCATTTACCCTGTGGGTACGTGTTTGTTTCCATTGACAAGGAGTTTGTGGGAATAGAAATGTACCCACCTTGTTTGAATCAAGTGAAGTGTAGTTGAAGGAAATCTGTTGAAAGCAATACTTCATTTTACCGAATAAGTAATAATTTAGGCAACTTCAAATCGATTAAAAAAAACTATTTTAAAGGTTAAGAGTAGACAAAAATTGTCCACTCTTTTTTGCAAACTCAATTTATCAATAAATGAAATGAGGGAATGTAAAATGAAATATTTTGAGGTTGAGTTAGAAAATCCTGATGAATTTTTAAAACTACAAACAGAAGATTTTGTGAAAGCTAATCGCTTGCTACTAAGGAAGATAATCCAGAGCGTTACAGTCTATGAAGAAAACTTCGTCATATCCTTTAAATCTGGCATCGAATTGGAAGTATGAGTCTCATTCCATAACTTTTATATTGAACATATCATCTTGTTGTGTTATACTATAAATTGATATAAACAAAGATGTAGGAGGAACCGAAACTATGACAGCCTCAATGCGTTTAAGATAAGCTGGCAATAAAAAAAGCAGAATCTATACCCGATGATAGGCTTTTTTGTTGTGCTTATTTATACGATATTGAGCATTCATTAGTTACGGTGAGGATATTGGTTATTTAACTATACCTTTATTTAACTATGTCTTTAATATGAATGTTTCCAAATTGTATGTATGCAGACCAAAAGCCACATTGTGGGGTTTGGCCTGCATTTTTTATTGCCTAGAATGCTATTCAAAATAGAAATTCAAGCAAAATAATATGCAGGAGATAATATAAATGGAAAAATACAACAATTGGAAACGAAAATTTTATGCAATATGGGCAGGGCAAGCAGTATCATTAATCACTAGTGCCATCCTGCAAATGGCGATTATTTTTTACCTTACAGAAAAAACAGGATCTGCGATGGTCTTGTCTATGGCTTCATTAGTAGGTTTTTTACCCTATGCGATTTTGGGACCTGCCATTGGTGTGCTAGTGGATCGTCATGATAGGAAGAAGATAATGATTGGTGCCGATTTAATTATCGCAGCAGCTGGTGCAGTGCTTGCTATTGTTGCATTCTGTATGGAGCTACCTGTCTGGATGATTATGATAGTATTGTTTATCCGTAGCATTGGAACAGCTTTTCATACCCCAGCACTCAATGCGGTTACACCACTTTTAGTACCAGAAGAACAGCTAACGAAATGCGCAGGCTATAGTCAGTCTTTGCAGTCTATAAGCTATATTGTTAGTCCGGCAGTTGCAGCACTCTTATACTCCGTTTGGGATTTAAATGCTATTATTGCCATCGACGTATTGGGTGCTGTGATTGCATCTATTACGGTAGCAATTGTACGTATACCTAAGCTGGGTAATCAAGTGCAAAGTTTAGAACCAAATTTCATAAGGGAGATGAAAGAAGGAGTTGTGGTTCTGAGACAAAACAAAGGATTGTTTGCCTTATTACTCTTAGGAACACTATATACTTTTGTTTATATGCCAATCAATGCACTATTTCCTTTAATAAGCATGGAACACTTTAATGGAACACCTGTGCATATTTCTATTACGGAAATTTCCTTTGCATTTGGGATGCTAGCAGGAGGCTTATTATTAGGAAGATTAGGGGGCTTCGAAAAGCATGTATTACTAATAACAAGTTCATTTTTTATAATGGGGACCAGTTTAGCCGTTTCGGGAATACTTCCTCCAAATGGATTTGTAATATTCGTAGTTTGCTGTGCAATAATGGGGCTTTCGGTGCCATTTTATAGCGGTGTGCAAACAGCTCTTTTTCAGGAGAAAATTAAGCCTGAATATTTAGGACGTGTATTTTCTTTGATCGGAAGTATCATGTCACTTGCTATGCCAATTGGGTTAATTCTTTCTGGATTCTTTGCTGATAAAATCGGTGTAAATCATTGGTTTTTACTATCAGGTATTTTAATTATTGGCATTGCTATAGTTTGCCAAATGATAACTGAGGTTAGAAAATTAGATTTAAAATAAACAATATTGGAGGAATATTTATGTATCTTATTTTCATGTAACTCTTCCTGCTAAAATCGCAGGGTTTTCCCTGCATACAAGCAAATGAAAGCATGCGATTATAGACAGGAGGAAATGTTATGGAATTAATATTAAAAGCAAAAGACATTCGTGTGGAATTCAAAGGACGCGATGTTTTAGATATAAATGAATTAGAAGTATATGATTATGACCGTATTGGTTTAGTAGGAGCAAATGGTGCTGGAAAAAGCACTTTACTCAGGGTACTTTTAGGAGAATTAACTCCCCCAGGATGTAAAATGAATCGTCTGGGTGAACTTGCCTATATTCCCCAGTTGGACGAAGTAACTCTGCAGGAGGAAAAAGATTTTGCACTTGTAGGCAAGCTAGGTGTTGAGCAATTAAATATACAGACTATGAGCGGTGGTGAAGAAACAAGGCTTAAAATAGCACAGGCCTTATCGGCACAGGTTCATGGTATTTTAGCGGATGAACCTACGAGCCATTTAGACCGTGAAGGAATTGATTTTCTAATAGGACAGCTAAAATATTTTACAGGTGCACTGTTAGTTATTAGCCATGACCGCTATTTTCTTGATGAAATAGTAGATAAAATATGGGAACTGAAAGATGGCAAAATCACTGAGTATTGGGGAAACTATTCTGATTATCTTCGTCAGAAAGAGGAAGAACGTAAGAGCCAAGCTGCAGAATACGAACAATTTATTGCGGAACGTGCCCGATTGGAAAGGGCTGCGGAGGAAAAGCGAAAACAGGCTCGTAAAATAGAACAGAAGGCAAAAGGTTCTTCAAAGAAAAAAAGTACTGAAGACGGAGGGCGTTTAGCTCATCAAAAATCAATAGGAAGTAAGGAAAAAAAGATGTATAATGCTGCTAAAACCCTAGAGCACAGGATTGCGGCCTTAGGAAAAGTAGAAGCTCCGGAAGGCATTCGCAGAATTCGTTTCAGGCAAAGTAAAGCATTGGAGCTCCATAATCCATACCCTATAGTCGGTGCAGAAATTAATAAAGTATTTGGGGATAAGGCTCTGTTTGAAAATGCATCTTTTCAAATTCCGTTAGGAGCAAAAGTGGCGTTAACTGGTGGTAATGGAATCGGAAAAACAACTTTAATCCAAATGATCTTAAACCATGAAGAAGGAATTTCTATTTCGCCTAAGGCAAAAATAGGTTACTTTGCACAGAATGGTTACAAGTACAACAGTAATCAGAATGTTATGGAGTTTATGCAGAAGGATTGTGACTACAATATATCAGAAATTCGTTCAGTGCTAGCATCTATGGGGTTCAAACAGAACGATATTGGAAAAAGTTTATCTGTTTTAAGCGGTGGAGAAATTATAAAATTGTTGCTTGCTAAAATGCTCATGGGTAGATATAACATCCTAATAATGGATGAACCCAGTAACTTCCTTGACATACCAAGTTTAGAGGCTTTGGAAATACTAATGAAGGAGTACACCGGAACTATCGTGTTTATCACCCACGATAAACGATTACTCGAAAATGTAGCAGATGTAGTTTATGAAATTAGAGATAAGAAAATAAATCTGAAACATTAAATTTAAGGTAGTCGCTGGTCAGTATAGTCTGTTCTGGTTGGCGACTCCATTGTTAAAGAGTATAAAGACTTTAGATTTTATGAATATTAAAAATAGGAACAGTCAATTGAACTGCTCCTATTTTTCTGCTAAATATATTGTAGTTTTCTTATATGTATAATGATAGATTAGCGGATTCTCATCTACGGTACTTACTTCAAATATGAAGAAGTGATCGCGGTTATCTCTGGACTTTTCCTTATTGAGGACAAAGTAATTCTTACGTGAAGTCGCCATTGTTTTTAGGATATCATCAGTTAGGAAGGTCAATGGAATATTCATGTTAGAGTAGCGGTAGAAGTCACGTTCAAAATCTTGGTAGCTCTCGCTATAATAGTCCATTTGTAGGTGATTACGCTGAAACTCAAGCTGATTCATAGAGCACCTCCTCGACAAGTTCAATACTAATAATGTCTTTTAATTTCAAATTGATGTGACCTGTTGTAGTTTTTATCAAAATGAAATCTTTGGTCAGACTTGGTATTGTTCCAGTGTAGGAAACACGCTTGTTTTTTCAATCACTTGAATGCGTGTGCGTAGCTGCCCGGCGTATACTTGACTGAGGAGTAATAATTTCTTCTCTAGTGATAAGTCAGACATGTACGTTACTTTGTTTGTATCATCAGAGAGTGCTGATGCATGTTCAGATAGGAAAAAGCCCATCCATTTTTGCATCTTTGTATCCTGGTACTCTCTTGCTGATTGAAATGGTAAATATGAACGGTCAATCATATCAAATCCTTTCTATGCAGAGGCAAGGGTATTTTTATCAAATTGAATCGTAAAACCTTGAATTCCCCCACCTGTGTAACATTCTTTAAAGCGATTGATTACCTCAGTATAGATTATCACAGATGAGCTTGTTGGCTTAATGCTAAATGTAAATTCCAATGGTAATCGGTTTTCAGATTTAGCATGTACTAGTCGTATCGATATTTCAGTTGTTTTGAGTTTTCTCTGACGAAGTTTTGAAGTTGCTGTTTCAACGATTCCATGTAAAAATCTTTCAAGCATTTCAATATCATTACATCCTTTGCTACGGATTTCTGAAAATTGTACTGTATTTTTTTCTTGTTTCATTTTAATCCCTCCAATCCACCCGCGGAATGACCACCGATAAGTTTACTGCGTTCAATATTTCTGGAACCTTCAGTTAGGACGGTTCCTTTTTGTATGGCTAAAAAACCAAACTGTTCTCTGACAACATCAATAGCTGTCTGAAGTCTATTATCTTTTTCAATTTGTTCTACATCATCAAAGAGTGATAGTAGAGTATAGCTTTCATCTACGAAGCCACTATAAGATACACCAATTTGTCTCACTGCACCAGAGGTGTATTTTTTCGGAATAATACAAGTACATGACTCACCATTGTTTTGGGGAGATTTGCGGGTTCAATTTTATTCTGAGCATTTATAGATTTTTTCATCTCAGTCCTAGAATAGCCAATATGAATAGAAACGACAGTAGTCAATACTAGGGCTACTGTTCCGTTCCACAGTATCATTTAAAAATCATTTTCACACCCTTTCGTCTATTAGTATAGAAGAAAGCTCTCAGCACACAATATCCACTTGTAGTTTATAATAACTATCTCCTCCTTTACACTTTAATTCAAATCTTTATTAAAAAATATTTCATCTTATTTAACAAGAAACCATATTTATATAACAACATAAAATACACTAAGTTATTTTATTGAACATATATCGTACTTTATCTATCCGACTATTTGGACGACGGGGCTGGCAAACAGGTTCACCGGTAGTAACATGGTACCCTTTTAACTCTGTTAAACAAACACTACGTCCATTTGTAAAGAAAGTTAAATCACTACGATATTCTTGAATACACCGAGCAGGGATTTCTCCACTAAGAATGACCTCATTATTTTTCAATTGAGTGTCTACGATGTTCGCACAATATTTAGGAGCATCGTTGTATGCTCGTGAAAGATATTCCTGTGGCGCATAAATTTTAAAACTAAGATATGGCTCTAACAATTCTGTTCCAGCTTTTTTTAAGACTTGTTCCAATACAATAGGAGCAAGCATCCGAAAATCTGCTGGGGTACTAACAGGGCTATAGTATAAGCCATACTTAAAACAGATTTTACAATCCGTCACATTCCAACCATATAATCCTTGTTCGCAACCATAGCGTATCCCTTCCATAACTGCATTTTGAAATGATTGATTTAAGTATCCAAGAGAAACCGAGCTCTCATACTGCATTCCACTTCCCAACGGAAGCGGTGATACAGATAAACCAATGGAAGCCCAGAAAGGATTTGGCGGCACTTCGATGTGAATGGTATATTCTGCATTTTTTAACGGTCTCTCCATATAAATGACTGTAGGCTCTTTTAGTTCTATCTCCACATGATACTTTTCTTGCAACAGTGCACTAATCACTTCCATTTGTACTTTCCCTAAGAAAGAAAGTATAATTTCATGTGTCGTAGAATCCACGTAATATCGTAGAAGCGGATCACTATCTGAGATTTCCAAAAGGGCATCAAGCAACATTTCTCTCTGTTCAGGTTTACTCGGTTCAACAGTTGTTTGTAGTAGAGGGTGCGGATTTTCAATCTTTTTTCTCTGTGGCAATAGTTTTGTATCTCCAAGAACACTATTTAACTTCAAAAACTCATTTTGCAAAATAACAATTTCTCCAGAATAAGCTCTATCAATCTTACATAATTCACCATTTATTGAAGTATACATTTCTGTAATTTTTATTTTTTCCTTTTCCGATATTCTAACCGAATCTCGCAAATGCAGTACGCCACTATAAAGACGTATATATGCAAGACGCTGTCTTTTTTCCGAATACTCAATTTTGAAAACTTTTCCGCAAAGTTCAGACTGACCTCGATGTGTTGATGAATAAAATTTATTCGTAATCACTTCTATAAGGTTATCAATCCCTATATTGTTTTTTGCACTTCCGTGATAAACAGGGAACAGGGAACAATTATGAAATCTTATGCTTTCCTCTTGTTCGAGTTCTAATGCTTCCAATAATTTCCCAGACGTATATTTCTCCAAAAGGTAATCATTTCCTTCTATTACCATATCCCATTGTTCAGATTCGGTAAAGTTCATTACACGCATATTAGGATGCAGTTCTACCTTCTGTTTGATTACAATTTCGGCAGAAAGTTTCTCTTTAATATCCTGATAAACCGTTGATAAATCAATTCCATTTTGGTCAATCTTATTGATAAAAAAGATTGTGGGAATCCCCATTTTCCTAAGTGCATGAAATAATATACGAGTTTGTGCTTGTACGCCATCTTTTGCAGAAATCAGTAGAATTGCCCCATCTAAAACTGATAATGAACGATATACTTCTGCTAAGAAATCCATATGTCCTGGCGTGTCTATGATGTTCACCTTCGTATTTTCCCACTGAAAAGAGGTTATTCCTGTCTGAATTGTAATTCCTCTCTGACGTTCTAAAAGCGTATTATCCGTCCTCGTTGTACCTTTGTCCACGCTTCCTAATTCTGTAATCGCTCCACTGTTATATAATAAGCTTTCTGTTAAGGTAGTTTTTCCTGCATCAACATGAGCTAAAACTCCAATATTAATAATTTTCATGTGTTTTTCCTCCATTCAAAAACCCAAAAGGGCATAAAAATCCCAGTGATAAATACTTTTATCACTGGGATTTTTATGCATAACCATAGGTATACAAAGCATACAGATATTCTCTGGATACTTTAGAATCACATGATAAAGGTATTCTTAAACTGGGTACAAAAAACTAAGCCCTCCTAAAAAAGGACATCTAATTATTTGTTCCCGCTATCAAATTGACAGTTTATTTAAGAATACCTTGCCGCATATTTATTAACTCCTTTTAAATAGTCACTTAAATAATAGCACGTAAGAGCATATTTGTAAAGGAATCTCCAATTTTATTACAAAGAATTTTCAGAGAGTCTAGGTATTAGTAGGCAATCTATAAGCATGGGGTTAAAAGTATTGGAATCCAATAATATTATTTCAATTAAGAGAATTGGAAGAACAAACCAATATATAGTGAATCAAAATGAAGATAAAACGTGGTGTAAAGTCCCAATTCATGAGCTAGAAGGCATATTTTGTAGAAGCTTCTCGTTGCGTTCACAAATTGAATTGTATGCACTAAAATTATTCATTTATTTTTCTGCAATAAGAGATAAAAAGTTTAAGTATTCAATGGCATCTTATCTCAAGATAACTGAAAAAACAGGAATTCCAAAAGGGTTTATAAAAAAGACATTATCATTCATGCTGGTAAATGAATTACTCAGCAGAGTTGATAGAGGATACGATAAGGTTAATGGAGAGAAGGTTAATTTACCTAACCAATATTACCTAAAAGATTATAATGAACTGGTATATCCTAATAGATAAAATGATGGGGAGCCAAGCTCCCCATTGTTTCATTATTTTTCTAGCCGCTGCCTAGAACTCCTTCTACTTGCTCATTATAAGCTGGCCGAAGTTGCACTCTGCGGGTCCCTGCTATGTTTTATGACCGAGGGGACATTTACCCTGTCAATCTAATCTCTTAGATGTGCTTAATGTTAAGTATTTACTAATTAAATGTCAATCTAATTTTAACTCTTATGATTAATTCTTATGATTAATTCTTATGATTAATGACAATAGCTAATCGTTACTTAAAACTCATTTAATCGGTGCAAATAATGTAACTGCTGAGATCATTTCAACTTGTTTGCAATATTGTCTAATCACTGCTGCCGCGCTTTCAAATGTTGTTCCTGAAGAAGATATATCGTCAACGAGTAATACATGTTTAGCATCAGCTGGTAATTTTACATGATCACCACAAAAAATATGTAAGTAGCATCTATTCTTCGGAGCTATGTCTTTTATTGATAATCCCCCTTCGCTTCTCTTTAATGCAGTAATTAAGGACTGTTTTTTATCCGGGGGAATTGTGTTATCACTTATAACATCCTCAATCAATGTTTTAGGCGTTTTTTTCCTGAGAAAATTATCAATAATATTTATGTTAAATTTTTGCTGTAATAAACGAGCTAAATTACGCCCAATACTATGTTTAGATGGCATGAGTATGATCACATCAAATGGTTGTTCGATATGTTCTTCAAATGGATATTCATCAATCAGTTTTTTAGCGTATTCATATACAGCATCGATAGTTTCAATATCTGTTGTTAACCCTTCAGCTCCTTTCATGGCATACAACATAGGGCAATTATCACCGATAGGTCTGCATTTCCCTCTTCGTTCTTTATAACGCCTAATTATAGAGTATATAGTTATTTCTCCATTATGTTTTAATATTGTTTCTTTGCTAGGGTAAGAAGCTATAACAACCTGGTTATCTTTAATTTCAAACTTCATATTTTTCTTCTTTTTTTGTAATTGTTATTATTGTAGCAAAAAAAACAAAAGGTTAAAGGAATCCCTAACGGGATTAAGGGTAATGTAATAAAGGTAACCTTTCCAAGGGAAAGGTCCTACCTGAAAAGGCCAAAAGGCTTTCAAAATGGCTGTAATATTTATCTCCGATTTAGAATTATTTATTTATTGAGATCGATGCATAAATCAATATTCTTTTACAAAAAAGGTTCTGAGTTATGCTTTCATCTATTTTTCATAAAATCAGAGGGAAAAAACAAGATTCCCTTAATATCACATCCTCTCTAAAAAATCTTAATTTATCAACATTCAAAGTGGATGATGAGGGATGGATAACCCCCTTTACTGCGTCAGAATTACTCAATTCTGAATTACGCCAGAAATATTTAAACTTACTTTGGCAACAAGTATCAATGACGCAAGATATGTTTAATGAACTCTACAAAAAACCGATCGAGCGCTATGCTGAAATGGTTCAATTATTACCTGCCTCAGAATCACATCATCACTCACATTTAGGTGGTATGCTTGATCATGGCCTAGAAGTTCTTTCATTTTCAGCTAAATTACGACAAAGTTATGTATTGCCACAAAATGCTGCTCCGGAAGAACAATCTAAGCAACGTGATGCTTGGACTGCTGCTGTTATTTATGCTGCATTGGTTCATGACATTGGTAAAGTTATTGTTGATATAGAGATACAATTAAAAGATGGTTCTCGTTGGTTCCCTTGGTTGGGGGTTCCGACTCAACCTTATAAATTCAAATACATTAAAGGGCGAGATTATGATCTGCATCCTGTTATGGGAAGTTTCCTTGCAAACTATTTAATACCAAAAGAAGCGTTTGCATGGTTAGCTGAATACCCGGAAGCTTTTTCATCACTAATGTATGCGATGGCTGATCATAAAGACAAATCAGGTTTACTATCTGAAATAGTACAAAAAGCAGACCAAAACAGTGTAACGCTTGCTTTAGGTGGTGATGTATCAAAATTAACTCAAAAACCTATAACTTCATTTGCGAAGCAACTGGTTATGGCTTTACGTCATTTACTGCAACATAAATTTAAAATTAACACCCCTAAAGGTCCTTCAGATGGTTGGCTTACAGAGGATGCTCTATGGTTAATGAGCAAACCTACTGCAGACCAAATACGAGCTTATTTACTGGAGCAAGGTATCACCGCCCCTTCTGACAATCCTAAATTATTTAGTGAAATGCAATCATTAGGTATTATTGAAAGTACAAATGACGGTACGGCAATTTGGCATTGTCGAATTAAAGCTGATTCAGGCTGGTGCCCACCTAAAGCATTTTCTTTACTCAGAATTAAACCGGAAGTAGCTTGGGAAAATCTTAATGACAGACCGGGTACATTTTTAGGTCGAGTCAATATTGAAAATGAAGAACAATTAAGTTCAAGTGAAGATATTAAAGAAGAAAACTCAATAATTACAGAATCTGAAGTACAACTTCCCGTAATAACTGATACAGTGAATAAACCTGCTTTATCTGAAAATATCCCCTCTCAAAATACTCAAAATTTTGAAACTAAGACGGATATGACTGATTTGGTAATGAATTTATTTTCACCTGTAGAAGAACCTCAAGACTCTACTGATAAAAAACCATCTCAAGAAAGCGAAATAAATAAAATCGCCTCAACCCCATCTATAACAGTGGGTGATGATACAAAGGAAACTGAGGCTGTCTCAGGAGAGATTTTTGTTGAATGGCTAAAATCCGGAATTATCGGTAATACCCTAACTATTAATAATTCAAATGCTAAATTACATATAGTCAAAGGCAAACTTTTCCTTGTAACACCTGGAATCTTTCAGCTATTTTTCAATAGTAAGGGCATTACCAACTTTACTAAAAAAGATATCGAAAATTTGCAATATAGTTTCCAAGATCTTAAATTACACAAGAAATACCGTCAATCAAACAATGATAGTATTAATTTTTGGCGCTGTAAGGTTATTGGCCCAAGAAAAACCTCTCAATTGATTGGGTATTTGATTGATAAAACTGACTATTTTTTCGGTAATAGAATTCCAATTGATAATTTGCATTTATCACTTATTGAGGAAAATGAAAGTGAATAGAACCACATTTGATATGTTACTTAGTAATTTTTTTTTATACCGTCATTTACGTATAGATACTATTAAAAGCTATGAAAAAGCAATTAGACAATTACAGAAAAATTGTAGTATTCAATATCCTGATGAAATATCAGACTCATTAATACTCCAATGGAGAAAGAGAGTTGTTGGACAATCTATCATTGAAGTGACGTGGAACAGCTATATTCGTCAGCTAAAGACTATTTTCAAATTTGGAATTGAAAAACAACTCCTCCCATTTACAAAGAACCCTTTCGATGGTTTGTTCATTAGAGAAGGAAAGAAGAAAAGGAAAGTATATACTTCTTCAGATTTAAAAAAACTTAGCTTTGGAATCACTGAATCAAAGCATCTTCCTCCTATTCTTCGCCCATTATGGTTTACTAAAACCATAATTATGACTTTCCGCTATACGGCAATTCGACGCTCTCAGTTAAATAAATTAAGAATTAAAGATGTAGATTTGCTGAATCAAGTTATTCATATTCCATCTGAGATAAATAAAAATCACGAGTATCATATACTTCCAATATCAACGACACTTTATCCTTATCTAAAGAAATTATTAACTGAACTAAGTAAACTGAATCAGCCTGTAGAATCTCAACTATTTAACATTAATTTATTTTCAAATGCTGTTAAACGAAAGGGAGAGAAAATGACCAATAACCAGGTGAGCTATATCTTCAAAGTTATTTCAAAATATACGGGAATTATCAGCTCCCCTCACAGATTTAGGCATACAGCAGCAACAAATCTAATGAAAAAACCTGAAAACCTATATATAGCCAAACAATTACTAGGACATAAAGATGTCAAAGTTACATTGAGTTATATTGAAGATAATATTGATTCAATAAGAGAATATACAGAATTGCTTTAGATAGGTATGCAAGGAGCATCTAAGGGTGTTCCTTGCAAAAATATTTTTAAAATTAGTACATTCAGGCTTTACAAACTAGTATTTTTGTGTAAGATCTAACCTATCCACAGAGCGTTAGTGGGTAGATCATGGTGTATTGGCTAGGTACACGGAATTGGTCTAAACAAATAGTTTTCAAACTTAAATGATGTACACAAGGGATTTAAAATCCCTCGCCTTTCGAGGCGTGCCAGTTCAAGTCTGGCTTCGGGCACCATTTTAAATATAAAAAGAAGATTGTCGCGTAAGCGGCTTTTTTTATACCTAAAATTTAGCTTTTCTGTTTTTTGTCGAAGTCATTTATGACTTGTTATCTAACTAAAACTCACAAAAAAACGACCGCACTTGCGGTCGTTTCTATTTATAGCTTAAAGGATTATTTTAATTTCTCACCTTTAAACTCACCTGTTAAACTTTCTAAGAAAGAGGTAATATCTTCAACATCTTTTTGAGCAGGCTGTTTCACGTTACTTTGGTATTTCAACATTGCACTAACCGCATCTTTTAATTCTTTTGCTGAAGCATCATGGAAATACGGTGCAGTAAGTGCGACATTACGCAAGGTTGGCACTTTGAAACGATGCATATCAAATGGATCTTTCGTTTGAGCAAAGCGACCTTCATCGGCATCAGTTAACGGGGTACCACGATCTTTAAAGTAATCGCCGTAAAGTCCCATGTATTCATAAGATTGGCCGCCCATTGCTACGCCAGTATGACAAGTATCGCATTTATGTTGTTTGAATAACTCATAACCGCGAACTTGTTGCTCGGTTAAGGCTGTTTGATCTCCTTTCAAATAACGGTCAAAATCACTATTTGGCGTAATTAATGTTTTTTCATATTCACCAATCGCATGAGTTAAGGTTTCTTTCGTTACTTGTGGATATTCTTTTAAGAATGCTTTTTTGAATTCTTCATCCATTTCAAAACGAGCCACAATATCATCCCAAGAATGCGAGCCCATTTCTACTGGATTTGTTGGAGGACCTTTTGCCTGATCCGCTAAATCTGCCGCACGCCCATCCCAGAATTGCACAAAGTTAAATGCCGCATTGAACACGGTTGGCGCGTTAATTGGGCCTTTTTTACCTTCAATACCTGTTGAAGTTTCAAGTCTATCTACACCACCTTTGTCTAATTGGTGGCAAGTGTGACATTGAATAGAACCATCGCCTGATAAACGACCATCAAAGAAAAGATCATGGCCTAACGCGACTTTTGCTTCATCTGTTGCAATACTGTCTGGAATAGGTTGCACTAAACGATCTACATCAACATTGGGTGTTTCTTTTGGTAAAGACATTTTACGTGCTTCACGAATCCAGTTAAGCAATGCCACTTTTTCTTGCTCATCTGGTTTACTTCCCCAGTGGAGATGTCTGAATTTAGCAATTGGCATTTCGTTATTTTCAAGCACACGCTGTAATTTTGCTAAATCAGCTTGGGATAATTTGCTCGGATCTTTTAAACCTTCCAGTAAACGATCCAGGCGGAAAGCTCGAAGCCCACTTTGAATATCCGATTGCATTTCATCACCCACAATCGGGAATTTTGAATAAAATGGAAGAGGTGTGTTTGGACTATGGCAATATTGACAGCTATTATCAAATAAGGCTTTTGCCACTTTTTCTTGTTCGCCCGTATAGTGATTTTCCATTAAAAGTTAGGTCGCATTCTCTTTATCAAATTGGTGTAGATACCCCACAACGCCAAAATAACCTAAGATAGCAATGGCTGCACCGCCAATAATCAGTTTTTTCATCTCATAATCCTCCAAACGATCAATAAACATAAAAAGAAACGTAAAGCTTAAAGCAAGGTGATTATGCCAAAAAATTGGCTTATATTTTGTATGGATTTAATTAAATTTGACTATGGATTCGATTGATTGCATTAAAGACTGTTTTACTTTATAAATGAGAATTCCCCTAAAATTAAGCAATAAAAAATGCGGTTATTTCTAACCGCACTTTACTTTTCATTATCTCTTGTTTATTTCTTTGGCGCTTGCATAAAGCGGAAGAAATCACTGTCAGGTTTCAAAATCATCATATTATCTGAACCTTCAAAGCTACTTTCATAGGCTTTTAAGCTACGAATAAAACTATAAAACTGTGGTTCTTGAGCAAAAGCTTGAGAATATAGTTTTGCCGCTGCCGCATCACCATTACCACGTAATTCTTGTGCCGTTTTATTTGCATTCGCTAAGATCAAGGTGACTTTACGATCCACGTCAGCTTGAATGAACGCTGCTTTTTCTTTACCTTGCGAACGATGTTCACGAGCAACCGCATCACGTTCTGCACGCATACGTTGGTAAATCGAAGAAGAAACTTCATCCGGTAAATTGATTTGTTTTACGCGAACATCGACGACTTCAATCCCTAATTCAGAGGTACTATCCTGCCCTGAATTTAACGCTTTTTTCGCCCCCGCCATTAATTCACCACGCGTACCTGAAACGATATCTTTAATCGTACGAGTACCAATTTCTGAACGCAGACGGTCATTCACTTTACGGCTTAATAAGCTTGAAGCTTGGTTATAATCGCCACCACCCGTTGCGGTATAGAAACGACCAAAATCGCTGATTTTCCATTTCACATAGGAATCCACCAACAAGTCTTTTTTCTCGACTGTCACAAAGCGAGTAGCTGAACCATCAAGGGTACGAATACGCGCATCAAGCACCTTAATACTATCAATTAAAGGCAATTTGAAATGCAAACCTGGTTCATACACAACCACTTTATTTTCTGCATCGCGTTGTACTTTGTTAAAACGCAACATAATGCCACGCGTACCTTCAGTTACAACCACGACGCTGGAATATAGCACCGCAGCAATCACCACAATAATCGGAAGTAAAAATTTACGCATTAGTTAAATCTCCCTTGGCGAATGCCTTCATTTGATTGAACTGGTTGAGCCGTTTGCGTTTCTACACGACGTTCCTGTGTTGAAACAGGTGCAGAACTGACCGCACTTTCAGGCGTTGTAGTAGTCGGTTGAGCCGCTTTTTTACCCATTAATTGTTCTAATGGTAATACGGTTAAATTGTTACCATTATTTGCATCTAACATGACTTTCGGCGTATTTGCCATGACTTTTTCCATGGTTTGAATATAAAGACGCTCTTTTAACAAATCTGGCGCCGCTTTAAATTCAGGTAAAAGACGTTGTAAACGTTCCACTTCCCCTTGCGCATCAAGCACAACACGATCTTTATAAGCGGTTGCTTCTTCAACAATACGCTGTGCATCACCACGAGCGATTGGCTCTTTCTCACGAGCATAAGCTTCCGCTTCACGAATGTAACGTTGTTCATCTTCCTGTGCTTTAATCGCATCATCGAAAGCATCTTTCACTTCTTCTGGTGGGCGTGCGGATTGGAAGTTCACGTCAATCACTTCAAGTCCCATATCATAAGGTTTGATAATATCGTTCAAGGCTTTCCATGTATCTTCACGTACCACGGCACGACCCGTTGTCAGCACATCATTCATAGTCATATGACCAATCACATAACGAAGTGCACTGTCAGTCGCTTGTCCAAGACTATTATCCGCATTGCTTACGCTAAACAGGTATTTTTCAGGATTTTGCACGCGATATTGCACGGTCATTTCCACTTTAACCATGTTTTCATCTTTGGTTAACATCGCACCTTGTGTTTTAAGCTCACGAACTTGCTCTACATTCACTGGAATCACTTTATCAATAAAGGTTGGTTTCCAGTTTAAGCCTGGTTGAACGATAGAATGAAACTCGCCAAAACGTAACGTCACGCCACGTTCTGCTTCTTTAATGGTGTAAAAACCGCTTGCACCCCAAATAATCCCTCCGATTACTGCGGCGATCGGTAAAATCTTACCTAAATTAAATGAAGGTATATTCGGCGAAGTATTATTTGATCCGCCCTTCTTATTACCACCACCTAATTTTTTCAACAGATTATTAAATACTTCTTCTATATCTGGAGGTGATTGTTCCTGATTTTTATTGTCTCGAGCGCCCCAGCCATTTTCATTTTGCTTATCTGATGAATTATCTGACTGTTTTGGACCGCTGCTCTGTCCCGGTTTACCCCAAGGATCTTGATCTGGACCGTTTTGCGACATTACGTTCTCCATTTGTCTAAAATTTCTAATGAGTTTAACGAAATAAATGGGGTTAGTCTATGAAAATACAAGTGGCGAATCAAGTTTTATAAAATAAAAAATCCTTGAATATTTTCAAGGATTTTCTTTTATTCATTTACTTGGTAAATCAAGGATTTTTTTATATTTTTTTCGACTAATTTTTTTCCATTCCAGTGATAAAAGTGCGGTTGAATTTTTGACTGATTTATAAATGCCGCAAAGTAAAAAGGCAATTCATCCGTAAAGAGCAACGCACCTTTCGGACAATAATCTGAATAGATCTGTTGTGGTTCAGGCAAATGCGTCACACTTGATAACTTCACTATTCCTACGCCTTGTGATTTCAATACCGCTTCACGCAAACACCAACAGCGATAAAAAGCCAGCTCCTTATCAGGTTGTTTAGCAAACCATTCTTGCTCTGCTTGTGGCGCAAAATGCGCCATGAGCGCAGAAAAACTCCGTTTTTTCGAAAATTCAATATCAATACCGACCGCACTTTTTTCTGATTCATTAATATGCAGCAATACGGCAACCCAATCGCCTGAGTGGCTTATATTAAAATCGATATTCTCGACGGGAAATTGTGGTCTGCCACTTTGTGTACGATAAATTTGTCCTAAAAGTGCGGTTGATTTTCCCGCTGTTTTTAACAACTGCCAAAGTAAAAAATGCGCCAATCGACGACATTGATGACGTTGCGTTATCCGAGAATTTCCCTGTGGTTCTGTACGCAAATTTTCAGGGACAAGATCTGTAAGGATTTCATCAAAAGAAAAAGGTTGCTGAATATTGGCGTAGGCAATAAAAGTTGTCATAAAAATAATGAATAAACATGCAAGTTTGATTGCATTATAAAAGGAAATCCACCGCGCACCAACGCCCCCCAAAAAAATAAAGGGCGTTTATCCCGCCCTTTTGAGTGACAAAATAAAAGTGCGGTCAAAATTAACCGCACTTTTTTATTATTTCAACAAATATGCACGTAATTGTGCAAAATCGTCATCCATTTCATCCGAAAGTAATGGCAATTTATTGTGTTTATCCAATGCTTCGGGCAATGGAAGATCGAGCAAAAGAATACGCTCTACAGACTCTTTAAATTTCGCAGGATGTGCCGTACATAAGAAAATACCGGTTTCATCCGCTTTAAGTTGGTCTTTCAATACTTGATAGGCGATCGCACCGTGTGGTTCACATAAATAACCTTTTGCGTACATCGCTTTTAAGGTTTCTTCTGTTTCGCCATCGCTTAACATACCTGAACCTAAATCACTTAAATTCCAGCCATTGCGTTTGAATAACTCTTCGACACGTGGCCAGTTGTTCGGACGACTGACATCCATCGCATTAGAAAGCGTGGCTACAGTTGCTTTAGGTGCCCAGTCACCTGATTCTAAATAACGCGGCACAGTATCGTTCGCATTGGTTGATGCAATAAAGCGTTTAATTGGTAAACCTAATGTTTTTGCAATTAAACCTGCGGTTAAGTTACCAAAGTTACCACTTGGTACAGAAACTACTACGTTATCACGTTTTTCTTTTGGTAATTGGGCTACGGCTTCAAAGTAATAACATACTTGCGCTAATAAACGGCTAATGTTGATGGAGTTTGCTGAGTTTAAACCAATTGCTTGACGTAGTTCGGCATCATCAAACGCTTGTTTGACTAACGCTTGGCACGCATCGAAATCGCCATTAATCGCAACAGTGCGGATATTCCCACCTAAAGTACAGAATAGTTTTTCTTGTAATGGGCTGATTTTGCCTTTCGGATATAAAATCACGACATTGATGTTTTCCAACCCGTAAAATGCATGGGCAACTGCTGCGCCGGTATCACCAGATGTCGCTGTTAAAATGGTGATTTTGCCATCACCACGCACCGCAGCGAGCGCCTGCGCCATAAAACGACCACCAAAGTCTTTAAATGCTAAAGTTGGACCGTGGAATAACTCAAGGGCATAAATATTGTCTTCCACTTTTTCTAATGGTGCTGGAAAAGTAAATGCATTTTTTACCATTGCATCCAAAGTGGCTTTCGGCAATTCTTCACCGATTAAGGCGCCAAGAATTTTTTGGCTACGTTCAACCAATGGTAAAGCTAATAACTCGTCAATATTAGTTAAAGCGGGGATCGTTTCAGGAAAGAACAAACCTTGATCTTTGCCAAGTCCTTGACGTACTGCTTGCGCAAAATTCACTTGTTCTTCAGGGTGTTTGATATTGTACAAATTCATTGTATATCCGTTAATTATAGAGTTTTAATAAAATGTTATTCCCCTCTTATAAGAAGAGGGGAAGATGATTGACTGCTTAACCTAGCTCTCTCGTGCCGTCATTATCGACCTTACAAACATGAACAAAACCTTCATTGTTTTGTAAATAATGATTTTCTAAATAAGTGGCCAGTTTTGTTGCGGTTTGTAAATCAGGTGCAATGGAGAAAATCGTTGGGCCAGAGCCTGAAATCCCCGTCGCTAATGCGCCTAAATCACGAGTGGCTTGTTTCACTTCCGCGAAATTTGGTAATAAAGCCTCACGATAAGGTTCTGCAATCACATCTTTCATCATCATCGCTGCAAGGTTTTCTTGATGCGTGTGACATGCATGCACAAAGCCACCTAAATGACGACCATGAGAGATCACATCTTGACGCGTGTAGCTTTTCGGTAAAATTGCACGCGCTTCAGCGGTTGAAACCTCAATGCCTGGATAAGCTAAGACCCAATACCAATTATCAAAAAATGGCAGTTTTTGGCAAATGTTACCGAGAGATTGTACCATAAATTGCACACCGCCTAAGTAACAAGGTGCCACATTATCATAATGGATAGAACCTGAAATACGACCTTCTAGCTCCCCCATCATTTCTAACAATTCCATTTTTGAAAATGGTTCATCGTGGAATTTATTTAATGCCACTAATGCAGCCACGATAGAGCACGCGCTTGAACCCAATCCCGAACCAATCGGCATATTTTTCTCAAGGGTCAAACGCAATGGCTTGACTCTCACATTGCGTAATTTTAATTGCTCACTAAACAGTACATAGGCCTGATACACGATATTTTTTTGTGGCTCTTTTGGCAATTTACGCACAAAATAGCCCGCACTTTCGAGCTCAAAACCACTTGGAATAGACTCAATCTGTACAACATCACCTAATAATGAACCATCAATCGGTGAAATGGCTGCGCCCAATGTGTCAAACCCTACACTAATATTGGCACTCGATGCCGGAGCATAAATTCTTAACATATTATGTCCCTTTTAGTGGTGTAATGTTCTTAAAATATCAGCAAAGATGCCGGCTGCTGTCACTGCGTTACCCGCACCGTAACCACGTAATAGCAACGGAATTGGTTGATAATAACGAGTGTAGAACGCAAGGGCGTTTTCACCGTCTTTCACCTTATACAATGGATTATTTTGATCCACTGCAATGATTGACACTTTGCAGTGGCCATCTTTAATTTGGCCTACGTAGCGCAATACTTTGCCTTCCGCTTTCGCGGCTTCAACGCGTGCTTTAAATTCTGCATCTAATTGTGGCAACATCGCCATAAATTCATCCGCTGATTTGCCTTCAGAGAAGCCTTTTGGTAATACCCCTTCCACTTCCACATCGGAAAGCTCAAGTTCTAGCCCCGCTTCACGTGCTAAAATAAGCAATTTACGTGCCACATCTTGACCCGATAAATCATCACGAGGATCAGGTTCTGTAAAGCCTTTTTCACGTGCAAGTGCGGTCACTTCAGAAAGAGAAAGCCCTTCTTCTAATTTGCCGAAGATGAAAGAAAGTGAGCCTGATAAAATGCCTTCAAAATACTCAAGTTCATCACCCGCTGCCAACAAGTTTTGTAAGTTTTCGATAACAGGTAAGCCTGCCCCTACGTTGGTTTCATATAAGAATTTATGTTGGCTCGCTTGTGCATTACGACGTAATTCGTGGTAATAAGCTAATTCACGGGTATTCGCTTTTTTGTTTGGGGTTACCACGTGGAAACCTTCTTTTAACGCACGCGCATAAAGTCCTGCGACCGATTCAGCCGTTGTACAATCTACGAAGACTGGATTCACTACGTGATGCAATTTAATGAAAGATAACAACACATCAAAATCAGAAGGTTGGGTTGCATTTTCAAGATCAACTTTCCAATTATCTAAATTCAACCCGTTTTCATCCAAAAGCATTTTTGTTGAATTCGCTAAAGCACAAACACGGATTTCAATGTCCTTCTTTGCGAGGTATTCTTTTTGGTGTTTAATTTGTTCAATTAACTCACCACCAACGCCACCGACACCAACTAGAAACATATCGACAACTTTTTTGTTATTAAAAAGGGCTTGGTGAGTTGCTTTCACGGCTTCAATCGCTTTATTTTGCGCTACAACTGCTGAAATTGAACGCTCAGAAGAACCTTGTGCAATTGCTACTAAGCTAATATTCGCTTGAGCCAATGCTGAGAAGAAACGAGCCGCGATACCTTTAGCTTGTTTCATACCATCACCTACAACAGAGATAATAGAAAGATCTTTTGCGACCTCAATTGGTTCTAAGTCATGGGCTTTTAATTCTGCAGCAAATTCTTGTTCTAAAATTGCTTTCGCTGCATCTGCTGATTTTACTGGCACACAGAAGCTAATGCTGTATTCAGAAGAAGATTGCGTAATTAAAATAACTGAAATACCGGCTTTTGACATCGCTGAGAATACGCGAGCGGCCATTCCCACCATACCTTGCATACCAGGACCTGAAACATTGAACATTGCTACGTTATCAAGGTTAGTGATCCCTTTCACTTGTAACCCTTCAGATTTCACATGACCATCAATTATTGAACCAGGCGCAGATGAATTACCAGTGTTTTTAATCACACAAGGGATTTGTTTTGGTAATAATGGACCAATTGTACGTGGATGGATCACTTTCGCACCAAAATAAGAAAGCTCCATTGCTTCACGATAAGAAAGGCTTGGTAATAAACGAGCATCTGGCACTAAACGAGGGTCACACGTATAAACGCCATCCACATCAGTCCAAATTTCACAAACAGACGCATCTAAACAAGCCGCTAAACAGGCCGCTGAATAGTCAGAACCGTTGCGACCTAATAGTACTAATTCACCTTTATCATTACATGCGGTAAAACCTGCCATTAAAACAACCTTATCTTTACCGATACTTTTCGCATCAACGCGTTTTGTCGATTCATCAATATCAACTGAAGATTCTAAGTAACCGCCTTGTGCTAATAATTGCTTAACCGGATCAACAATGTGAACACTGTATCCACGTGCTTCAAACCACGCTTTCATCATGGCAATCGATAATTTCTCACCACGGCAGTCAATGGTCGCCTTAACTTTATCTTCTACTTTGCCAGCTTGGCGGATTTCTTCTAGTAATCCTTTAATTTGAGCAAATTCTGCATCAATGAGGGCTTTAGTCCCCGCAAGATCAAATTTATTATTTTCAGCGTGTAAACCATTAATGATGTTATAGAAAATTTCAATGGCTTCGTTAAAGTGGGTATCGGTTGGTTGGTTTAATGCGGCTTTTTCAGAGAGGGCGACAAGATGATTAGTAATTTTAGCAGGAGCGGATAACACACCGGCTGCTTGTTCTTCTAAATGAGCTTTTTCGATTAATTGAGCTGCTTGCGAGAAACGCTCAGGGTTGGCTAATGAAGTGCCACCAAATTTTAATACGCGCATGATAATATCCTCAGATGTTGTGATTTTTAAATATTAAAAAACCCGCACTAGACTGAATGCGGGTTTTCCTGATCCTGTTTGCTACGCACTAACCCGCCCCATTAATTGTCGTAATGGTCATAATAATGGTGGTAATCGTGAAAGTGCGGTTATTTTTCATGGTGTTTTAAGCTTGAAAAAAAGATGTGATTAGAAATACCGAAAAAGCGCGGGCTTGTCAAACACAAAATCAAAAAAGTGAAGATTTTTTCTAAAAATCATCGCTTTGGTGTAGAATGAAGAGAGTTTCATATTGGTCAGGAAGGAAATGATGACAATTCAACAAGCACTCGAAACCATCCATCAAAAAATTCAAGTCTCCACTCAACTTGCTCATCGTCCTGAAAGTGCGGTCACTTTATTAGCCGTTTCTAAAACTAAACCCAATGAAGCGATTTTAGAAGCCTATCAAGCCGGACAAAAAGCATTTGGGGAAAACTATGTTCAAGAGGGCGTAGATAAAATTCAGTATTTCGAAGCACAGAATATTCAACTTGAATGGCATTTTATTGGCCCATTGCAATCTAATAAAACCCGTCTTGTAGCAGAACATTTCGATTGGATGCAAACGTTAGAACGTGCCAAAATTGCTGATCGTTTAAACGAACAACGTCCTGCGAATAAAGCCTCTTTGAATGTTTTGATTCAAATTAATATCAGTGATGAAGCGAGTAAATCAGGTATTCAACCGAGTGAAATGATTGAGCTTGCAAAACACATCGAAAATCTACCGCACTTACGTTTGCGTGGATTAATGGCGATCCCTGCTCCAACAGATAATGTTGCTGAACAAGAAGCGGCCTTTAGCCAAATGGAACAATTATTTGAGCAGCTTAAAGTCGCTTTCCCTCATCAGCAAATTGATACGCTTTCTATGGGGATGACCGATGACATGCAAACTGCCATTAAATGTGGCTCGACCATGGTGCGTATTGGCACAGCCATTTTTGGGGCGAGAGATTATTCGAAAAAATAATGAATAGAAAATAAAAAAGCGGTCAAAATTGACCGCTCTTTTTTATCTGGATTTAACTAAACTTCTTCGCTCTTTTCAGAGAAACGTTCAATCTTCGCACCTAAGCAACGAAGTTTATCTTCAACGTGCTCATAACCACGATCGATATGATAAATACGATCTACGATGGTTTCACCACTTGCGATACAACCCGCTAATACAAGGCTGATTGATGCACGTAAATCTGTTGCCATCACTTCTGCACCAGAAAGATGCTCAACACCATGACAAACCGCGGTGTTACCTTCGATTTCAGCTTTACCACCCATACGAATTAATTCTGGAATGTGCATAAAGCGGTTTTCAAAGATGGTTTCAGTGATAATACTTGTGCCTTCTGCCACCATGTTTAACAAAGTGAACTGCGCTTGCATATCTGTTGGGAAACCTGGATGTGGTGCAGTACGAATATTGACAGCTTTCGGACGATTGCCATGCATATCTAATGTAATGCTATCTTCTGTGACTTCAACTTCCGCGCCTGCTTCACGAAGTTTATCAATCACCGCATCCATGGTATCCGCTTTAGTATTTTGACATACCACACGGCCACCAGAAATGGCACCCGCAATTAAGAATGTACCGGTTTCAATACGATCTGGCACAATGCTGTGCTCACAGCCTGTTAATCGGTCGACACCTTCAATCACAATGTGATCCGTACCTGCACCTGTAATTTTTGCGCCCATTTTGTTGAGGAAATCAGCTGTATCGACAATTTCTGGCTCACGTGCGGCGTTTTCAATCGTTGTCGTACCTTCAGCAAGCGTTGCAGCCATCATGATAGATAAAGTCGCACCAACGCTCACTTTTTCCATCACAATACGTGTACCTACAAGGCGCTCTGCAACAACTGCTTTTACATAACCTTCGTCAAGCTCAATCGTTGCGCCGAGTTTTTCTAAGCCACTAATATGAAGATCAACCGGACGTGCACCAATTGAACAACCACCTGGTAAAGAAACTTGACCTTGATGAAAACGAGCCACCAACGGTGCTAATGCCCAAATAGAGGCACGCATGGTTTTTACTAATTCATATGGCGCAACGAAGTGATCAATTTTAGAGCAATCTAGTAATACTGCACCTTCAGCATCACGCTCTGCCACCACGCCAAGTTTACGTAAGATCTTTAAGGTGGTATCAATATCTTTGAGTTCCGGTACATTTGTTAATTTAACCGGCTCAGTCGCCAAAATTGCGGCAAAAAGAATAGGAAGTGCAGCATTTTTTGCACCAGAGATGGTTACAGTACCACTTAAGCGAGATTGCCCGCCATAAACACGAAATTTTTCCATAGAAAATCCTAGCTTGCTTGATGTAATAGACGATCCATTTTCCACTTTGCAGTGGTATAGGTTTTAATAGTTAAAGCATGAATTTCGCCAGTTTGAAAGTAAGGCATTAATGGCGCATAGATGGTTTGTTGCTGTTTTAATTTGGAAAGTGCTGAGATCTCATCACTCACGACAATCACACCAAAGTGAGCATTTTCACCTTGAGCATAAACCTCATCTACATTCAGGCTTTCTTTTAAAATACGTTCAATTTCTTGCAGTTCCATTCGGATTTCCGTTTTAATTATGGTCGATAAAAGTGCTAATCCAATGAGATAAATTCACTAAATCAGCAAGAGTTAATAACTGTTCTGGAGGGTTTATCAACCGCACTTTTTTATTTGCTAACTGCTCACAATCGTGTAGAAAATCACACAATAATGCAAAACCGGCAGAATCAATTCGATTGATTTCAGTTAAATCAAATTCAATGAGACTTTGATTGTTTTGCTTTTCTGATAAAAAAGAAGCACGTTGTTGCCATAATGGTAACAACGTGTTGCGGGATAGCTCCCCCGATAATTGGAGAGCTATCTTATCATTATTTTGGATTAAATCCCACTTTAACGCAGTCATTCGCTTATTTGCTCAATGTCACGGGTGCTGCAGCAGATTTTTGAATTTGAGCAGTTAATGCATCAATACCTTGTTGACGTAAGATACCGCTCCATTCATTTTGTTTGGTTACAACCATGCTCACGCCTTCAGCAACCATGTCATAAGCTTGCCATTCGCCAGTTTTACTGTTTTTACGCCATTTAAAATCTAATTTGATTGGCGCTTGTCCACCATTTTGCATGATGTTGACACGAATGCTCACAAGGTTTTTGTCACCCACTTCTTTAGCCGGTTCAATTTGAATATTTTGATCGGTATAAGCGGTTAACACTTGCGCGTAAGCTTGTTCGATAAAATCACTGAATGCTTTAAAGAATTTTTCACGTTGTTCTGGTGTGGTTGATTTAAAGTATGAACCCAACACTAAAGAACCTGCATAGTTTACTTGCACGTAAGGTAATAAATCATTACGCACGATAGTACGTAAATAGTTTGGATCCTTTTTAATTTTTGCCTGATTGTTTTTGATATCGGCAAATAACTTATCTGATGCTTGTTGCATCAACACATAAGGGCTCGTTTCTGCACGTACAGTTTGAGTCACAAAAAGTGCAGTCACTGCAAATGCCATTACGCTAAACCATTTTTTAAACTGAGTAAATTTCATCATAAATCTCCTAAATAAAGATTATTATTTTGCTTCAGGTTCTGCTTTATCAGCATTACCTTCGGCTTTTTTATCACCGTAAAGGAATTGGCCGATTAAATCTTCCAATACCATTGCGGATTTTGTGTCTTGAATTTGGCTACCGTTTTTTAACATCGCGGTTTCACCATCATCAAAACCCATCGTTAAGGCGATATATTGCTCGCCCAATAATCCCGATGTTTTGATCGATAACGAACTATTTTCCGGAATTTCTTTATATTCTTCATTAATCGCGATACTGACTTTTGGTAAGTAAGATTTTTCGTCTAACGTAATGTTAGATACGCGACCAATGACTACCCCACCAAGTTTAAGTGGTGCACGGACTTTTAGTCCACCAATATTGTCAAAAGTTGCAGTTACTGTGTAAGATTTTGTTTCACCAAAACCCTGTACGTTTGCCACACGTAAGCCTAAAAACACTAACGCGGCGATACCGAGTAGTAAAAATAGCCCTACCCAAAATTCATATTTAATTGTTTGTCGCATAAAAATACCCTTTTAGCCTGCCCCAAACATAATGGCAGTTAAGATGAAATCAAGCCCAAGAACCACAAGTGATGCGTGGACAACTGTTCTAGTTGTGGCTTGACTGATACCTTCTGATGTCGGAATACAATCATAACCATTGAATAACGCAATCCACACCACGGCAATGGCGAAAAATACGCTTTTAATAAATCCGTTTAGAATGTCATAGCTCCAGCTGACTGCATTTTGCATCACAGACCAGAAGCTACCAGCATCGACACCTTTCCAATCTACGCCGACAAGCGCACCTCCCCAAATACCAATCGCGGTAAAGAGAAGCGCAAGAATTGGCATCGCAATCAGCCCAGCCCAAAAGCGTGGGGCTATCACTCGACGTAATGGATCGACCGCCATCATTTCAAGACTGGAAAGTTGTTCTGTGGCTTTCATTAAGCCAATTTCAGCCGTTAACGCAGAACCTGCTCGACCCGCAAATAAAAGTGCGGTCACTACAGGGCCTAATTCACGTAATAAAGACAGCGCTACAAGTTGTCCAAGGCTGGTTTCTGCAGAAAAATCGACTAATACCACATAACCTTGCAAGCCTAACACCATTCCAATAAATAAACCTGAAAGCAGGATAATTAATAAAGACTGTACACCTAATACGTGTAATTGCTTCACTAATAAAGGAAAATGTTGACGAATTTGTGGCTTACCCACTAACGCACCAAACAACATAAAGCCTGAGCGGCCTAATGCACGGAAAAATTTGATTACGCTTCGTCCAAGTGAAGAAATCATATCAACGATCATTTAAATAATTCCTCCACATAATCACCTGCCGGATAATGGAATTTTACCGGACCATCTGCTTCACCTTTTAAGAACTGCACCACTTGCGGATCTTGGCTAGCGAGCAGTTGCTCTGATGTTCCTTCGGCAATCACATGTTTATCCGCAATAATATAGGCATAATCCGCAATGCTTAATACTTCCTGTACATCATGGGAAACCACGATAGAAGTTAAATTCAATGCTTCATTCAAGCGTTTAATTAAGCTCACGATCACGCCCATGCTGATTGGATCTTGCCCCGTAAACGGCTCATCAAACATAATTAAATCTGGGTCAAGTGCAATCGCACGTGCTAATGCTGCACGACGCGCCATCCCCCCCGAAAGCTCTGAAGGCATTAAATCTGCCGCACCACGTAAGCCCACCGCTTCTAATTTCATCAACACAATTTGACGAATTAGACTTTCTGGCAAACGCGTATGCTCGCGAATCGGAAATGCCACGTTATCAAACGTTGAAATATCCGTAAATAATGCACCTGATTGGAATAACATTCCCATGCGTTTACGCACTTCGTAAAGCTCACGATTTGAAAGACGACAAATATCTTGTCCATCAAACAAAATCTCGCCTTGTTCAGGATGCAACTGACCACCAATTAATTTCAGTAGCGTGGTTTTCCCGATCCCTGATGGCCCCATAATGGCTGTAATTTTGCCCTGTTGGACTTTCAAATTCAGGTTATCGTAAATCACACGCTCACCTCGTTTAAAGGTCAGGTTTTTGACTTCGATTAGATTTTTATTCATTAAAATCTCATTGGTTTTACAAGAGGAAATTTATTTTCATCTCACGTTAAAAAAGTGCGGTCGTTTTGACTGCTATTTTTGTGAAAGGTTCAAGCGGCGTTTTAATAAGGCCGTGAAGCCACGTAATAACACAAAAATCAATGACAACACATAAATAGGTAAATTACCTAATGCTGCATAAGGCGTTTTACCTTCTGTTGGCACCATTTTATAGGTCAGTGTGGTTTCCTCAAATTGAGGTGCTTGCGCTTCAATGTTGCCTTTTGCATCAATAAACACTGAAATACCCGTATTGGTTGCACGAATTAATGGTTTACCTAATTCGAGCGCGCGCATTCTAGCCATTTGCAAATGTTGCCAAGGGCCAATACTATCACCAAACCACGCATCATTAGAAATAGTCAGCAAATAATCTGTTTCTTTTTTCAGATTTTCACGAAGTTGCTCACCAAAAATAATTTCATAACAAATAGCTGGCGCAAAAGCATGTTGTTTTGCCATAAAAGATGGCTGTACCGCATCGCCACTTTGGAACGCAGACATTGGCAAATTAAATACGGAATTAAGTGGACGTAACAAACTTTCTAGCGGCACGTACTCACCAAATGGTACGAGATGATGTTTGCTGTAACGATTTTTTGTCGTCAACTCATAAGGAAAATCAGGATTCCCTGCCGTCACAATCGAATTTAATAACTTACCGCTTTGTTCATCACGATATACGGTGCCAATCATCACTTCCGTATTTTTCTCTTTTGCGACTTTATCTAAAGCTTCAAAAAATGGTGTAATCGTATTTTCAAGGGTAGGCAATGCTGACTCGGGTAAAATAATTAAATCAGACTTGCCTAAATGCGCCAAAATTTGTTTTTGATAGATGTCTACCGTGGCATAAAGATATTCAGGATCCCATTTTAAATTTTGCTCAATATTACCTTGTGCAAGGGTGACGGTTAATCCTTTATCTCCTTTTGGTTGAACAAAATTTACCTTACCTGCATAAGCACTTAATCCACCCACAACCAATAATAGCAATGCATTCACACCGACTAAATTCCATTGTTTTTTCGATAGTGCAAAAATAAAATTAAAAATGACCGCACTTGCCCAAACGGTAAAGAATGTCAGCCCCGTGACACCAAAAATCGGCGCGATGCCGTAAAACGGACTGTCGATTTGAGTATAACCAAATTGTAACCAAGGAAAACCGGTAAATACCCAACCACGCAAAAATTCAGTTAATGTCCAAATCGCAGCAAAAATGACCGCACTTTGCACCTGAAAACGTTGCACTAAATAAGTGAAAAGCATTGGATAAAGTGCAAGGTAAGCCGAAAGTAAGCCCACCAAGAGATAACTCACGCCAAGGGAAGCGCCACCAAATTGATGAATGCTGACATTTAACCAACTTACACCAAAACAGAAAAAGCCCATCGACCACAAAAAAGTGGAAAAAAGTGCGGTTGATTTTTTGGCATTTTTCGCTACAAACAGTAATCCGCCTAAGGATACATAGGCTAATCCCCAATAATCAAACGGCGAAAAGGCAAATACACCAATCACCCCTGAAATCAGGGCAATAAGATAAATCACTAACTTATTCATTTTATCCATACTATAAAAAAACATTCCCCCTCTTCAGCAAAGAGGGGGCTAAGAATATGATTAGACTGAACAACTTATTCAGCTTGTTCTTCCACGCCTTCCATATCCGATAAATGCTCATCCGGCACAGTTACACGTACCTGAATTAAACGACGGCTATCGGCAGAAGTCACTTTAAATTGAATATTTTCTAACGTAATTTCTTCACCGCGCTTAGGCAAATACCCAAAGGCTTGCATGATTAAACCGCCAATAGTATCCACTTCTTCATCATCAAAATGCGTATTGAATTGCGCATTAAAATCATCAATATCTGTTAGTGCACGTACCGCATAAGTATGACGAGAAAGCTGACGAATATCTGCGACATCTTCCTCATCAAATTCGTCTTCAATATCACCGACAATTTGTTCGAGAATGTCTTCGATGGTCACCAACCCTGATACCGCACCAAACTCATCCACCACAATCGCCATATGGAAACGCTCTGAACGGAAATCTTTTAACATACGATCGACACGTTTACTTTCTGGCACAATCACAACTGGACGTAACAACTTGGAAAGCTCGAATTCTTCTGCATCTTCACGTAAAAACTTAAGCAAATCTTTTGCGTGCAAAATACCTTCAATATTATCGCGGTCATCTGTATCTGCAATCACAGGAAAACGAGAGTGGGCCGATTCAATAATGGTATTCAAACAGGCATCGAGATCTTGATTCGATTCAATAAATACGATTTGCGAGCGTGGAATCATGATATCGCGTACACGAAGCTCTGCGATTTCCATTACACCTTCAATCATCTCGCGAGTATTTTGATCGATTAAATCGTTTTGTTCTGAATCGCGAATCACTTCCACGAGTTCTTCACGGTTTTTCAGCTCACCTTGGAAAAAGCGGCCAATAAGTGATTGGAAAAAAGATTTTTTAGTTGTTTCAGTTTGATTACTCGAATGTTCTTCGTTCATAAAATTAAATGTGTTACTGTCGGATTGATTGCGTAAAAAGTAGCATATTTTGACAAAAATCGCAAAAAACTTAAGCTAACTGGCTGAAAATAAAGTGCGGTTAAAAACATAAAAATTTTTAACCGCACTTTCTAAAATTTAGGAGAATACTAGAAAGATAGAAAAAATTAAGTTATTGCTAATATTTTTTTCTAAATCCAGCATTTCCTCTATTACTATTGTAATTTACCTCTTCCGACGACCCACTCAGGCTTTGCTCCCCCCTCAATCAATAACTGAGTTTTAGCCCCCACATAAGGACCTCGCTGAGATTGAGAACCAACTTCACCAATATTAATAATTGTTCCAGCAGGAATAACTATTTCAGTATATTGATTAGCCTGAGCAATATGAACTTTATTTGGGAGAAATCCCCATTCAGGTATTATTGCCGAGTCAATTGTAGTTTGTAAAGAGCCTCTTGGTTTCTCTAATGCCCAATATGCTCCAAATTCATAAGACTGACCAGGAGTCCAAGCTCTATAAGCTACAATATCTTCAGTTAATTTAATAGTTGCGTATCTCCCACCTGAAAAAGATTTTCTCTTGTTTAAATCTTCTATTGGTCCTGGGCCGGTAGTTGCATCATATCTGCCTAACACAACCCCTGGCACTTTATCTACTATCTTTTTATAATTTTCTCCAGCAAGAGTACCTTGCTTCCATTCGTGATTGCCTTTATTTTCAACACTTTGATACTTAGCTTGCGCAGAATAAGTAGGAGTTTTAATTTTTCTTGGTTTTAAACGACTCGAAGGTCCCTCAATCCCCCCCCCAAATGGAGAATTAAAAATATCTTTTATTTCTGATTCTAGTGGAGATAATTTTCTTGGATTAGTACTTTGAGTAAAATCATATACGTGTTGGAAAATATTAGCCTGATCATAAGCTTCCATTCTTCCAATTACATTCCCTCGATCTATAGATAAGACTTTATTAGAAGACTCTCTCATAATTAAACCAAGATCATCTCTAGATAATTTTCCACTTTTTACTAAGGATGTAATTATTTTTAAACTACTATTTCGTGCAATACTATATTTTTTATTTGCATCATCGCAACCACCACATTTATCATAATAGTCGATAAATATTTCTGAATCAGGTACACCAGATTTTTTCAGAAGCTCTTCAATTTGAAGCATCCGAATTGCATCCTTATCCCCCTTTTTCACCCTTTCTTGTAAACGTTTTCTGAATTTAACACTACCTAGCAAGTTATTAACAACTGCATTCTTCGCAACAATACTCCCAATCTCTCCATTTTTAGAAGCTGTATCAGAATCTGCCCCTCTTACTTTAGAAGTAGTTTGCGCAACAACTTGACCAATAAAACTGGTTATTCCTACAAGAATCTCCTTTTCTTTATTTGATAACTCACTTGAATCAATCCCCTTATCTATCGTCTTAATTTTATCTACGATAGCTTTCATTTTTGCTGTAGTAGAAGATAAAGATTCATCACTCGATACTTCATTAATAATCTTAGAGAGCTTAGCTGCAACTGGTGCAGAAAGTTCCGCAACCCCCGCAGCCAACGCTCCAGATGTACCACTACCACCAAGAGCATTAGCTTCTACTGCACCCCAAAGTGCATGTGCAGCAATATTAGCAACCGTATTTACCTTACCCGACTCATCTGTCGTAGATTTTTTAATCCCTACATTAACATAAGGTGCAGCAGCTGTTGCTGCAATACCTTTTACAGATTGTCCACTTAATGCAGCAACAATTGTAGAAGTGAGTGCATCAGCGGCACGACGATATTTACCACCACTATCCCATTCAGCGGCTTCATCTTCTAAACGTTTTAACTGTAGTCCAACAAGTGCTGCGCCAGTATTATCTTGACGAGCTTCCAGTTCTTTTTTCTCTCCCGATAATCGCTCTATTTCTTGTAATAATGGTGCTTTTTGTCTATCTACATAAGTGTTGACTGCACTTTTAATATTTCCTACTGCCGCTGAAATTTGACGTTGTTCGCTTAAGATTTGATTAACATCTTTTGGTTTATCAACCTCACCGTTAGCTTGATTAATGTCCGTATTAATACCCAAAGCCTGTGCTGTAGTTAGCATTGGTGTAGTATCTTTATTTAAGGTAATCTTGCCTTCAGTTAAGGTTGCTCGTGTTACTGAGTCATCAGAATTTGACTCTTTCATCGGCAACCCACCACTAAAGCTTCCTGTCAAAGATGTTGGACCATTCGATGAAAAGCTGTCCTTCATTTTCGTGCCAATTTGGCTAAATGGAGACCCACCTGATGATGAATTATCTTTTGGTGCACTACCACCTTTGCTATAGCTTGCACTAAATGACATACTCGAAGCATCACTGTGACTTTCATTTTGAATATCTTCAAAAGTTAGCTTATTGGTTGCTAATTCACTATTAGCCGGATTCGTACTGGTAATCGCAGCCCCTTTTAAGTGAACATTCTTCGCATTCACATGATATCCGCCTTCTTCAGCAAATAATCCTGCTTGCTCTTTCACCTGTTTATAGCCTGACTCACCTTTTTCTGAATTAGCATAACCACTTACACGCCAGTTGTTTCCCCATCCGAACTCAACCTCTAAACCACCGCCGCTCGATTTGGTCTCAAATTTGTTTTCATCTTGCACACTCGCAATATTGAGATTTCCACCTACATTTGCATTGATCGTTTTAGCTTTTGCTGTCGTACCCGTTAAGGTAGTATCACCTTGAGTATTGATATTCAAGGTTTCAGTATTAAGATGGCTATTGGTATAGTTCACCCCTTCCACATTAGTTTTACTGCTTGAACCACCTACACGAGCATAAATACCGATACCGGTTTGTGCACCAATTGTTGCTGCCATCCCGACTTCGACACCTGCACTTTGTGAACGAGCATGTTGATCTACCGTGCTCTTACCTGGATCAATCGTTAGATTATTAGCATTAAAGGTTACGCTACTGTCTTTTAAGCGGTTACCCTTTTCATCTACAGACGTAATATCTGCATGGGTGATATTAATATTCCCTAACTGCGGATTACCTTGTGCATTTGTGCTGCCATCACCGCGTGCAGTAAACTCAATTTCTTTCGCGTTGAATAGGTTGCCTTGGCTGGTATGCTGATAGCTGTCTTCTTTCTTACGACTATGAGCCACCCCTGTACCTGATTCCACACGAATTAAATAAGATGCACCACCCTGCCCTTGGAATGCAGATGCCAAGTTATAGGCTTGTGCTGCAACACTCATGATATTTGCAGCTTGCACACGATCTGAGGCATTCTTATTTTTTATAGTGCTTTCAATACTATTGATTAAATCAATAATTGGTGATTTCACACGAGTAAATTGGCCAAATTTTAGATCGCTTTCGCTTTGTTTATATTTATCGGTATTAAAAGCTGAATCCACAATAATATTTTGTGCATTAATGGAAGCTTTATCTTTTGATAAAATTTCTGCTGATGTTTGACGATAATCTTTACCAGCGTATACTTCTACCTTATCACCTAAGCTCGCTAATTGCGCTTTTTCATGGTGAGTAAAGTTACCATCTTGGTTAAAACGAGTACGGTTATAACCATAGAAGCGTTCAGAATCTGAAATAACAGCCTCACCTACCGCATGTCCTTTACGTTGCTGCGTTGTCTCTTGTGTGGTAACCGCTGTATCTAAAACAACATTACCCTCTGCAGATAATTGATTTTTACCCTCAGACACAATTTTGGCACCTTTAGCATGAATATCACCTTTTTGTGCCACTATTTGGTTATTACCGCCTACAGAAATAGTCGTTGATACTTCTTGTATTTGAGTTGCATCGCCATTTTCACGTTGAGTGTGTACACCAAAAAGGTATTTATTCGCATCACCTAAACTAAATCCTTTATCTGAAGTATTGGCCTGCTGAGTATAAGTATTCTCAGCTGTTCCTAACTCAATATTATTTGAAGCTAAGAATGTTGCACCTTTCTCTGCTGCAATTTGTGTACCTTGTGTGCGAATATCACCTTCAGATGCTACTACATTAAGTTGTCCGCCTGCATTAAGTGCGGTCACTTTTGCTGTTGTTTCTACTGTAGTTTTATCTGACTTACTGCGTTTATGTTCCAAATACGGCACGATACCACGGCTCATTAATTCCACTGAATCTGCACCGGCTTCAGCAATGGAGTTAATTTTTCCTACAACAGTTTCTGTACCACCTTGTTTTTGGCGTTGTTTATATTGATCTACCGCTTTCACAGTTGGATCGTAAACCATGCTTAAACCAAAACCACTTGTTTTACTTGTTTTGTGTACTTCAGTGTGATGAATTTCCTTAGCCGCTTCTAGATTAACTTGTTTTGCATGTAGATCAAATTGATCCTGACTGTTTAAATCAGAACCTCGCACAGTCAAGACATTTTCTGCGACTAAAGTTGCAGTACCAGCTGTTAATTGGCTACCTGCAGCTTCTAAGCTGACGGATTTGCTGTCTAGATTAGACTTGCTTTTCTCATAACCAACTTTTGCTACACCACCTTTAAAACTTGAGGCTAAACCAGAACGTTTTTTCTCGTAATGTTCTTCAACATAAGCGTGATTTTCCGCCTCTTTCACATTAACGTTCTTAGCTTGCACCAATAAGCCATCTTGTGCAGTAATCGAAGAGCCTTTAACTGTCGCATTTGCATCTTGTGAATAAACAATAACATCCTTACCATTTACTTCACTGCCTTTGCTAAGGTCATAATCATGATGATGACGCATTTCTTCGGTTTCTTTTGTTAAGAAACCTTTCGATGTTTGTTTATTTCGGCGATCTAAATGCTCAATATCTCGTCCTTCTTCGAGCTTCACTTCACCTTTTGAGGCAATAATGGTTCTACCTTCCTCACTATTAACCTTAGCTTGACGAAGCGTTGTTTCTTCTTGCCCCACTAAACGAGTGCCTTCTTTGCCCTCAATAACAGAGCCTACTTCACCTTCTTTATCTAAGTGATAATGATGGTTATCGCTAAAGTCATAGTGTTCTTTACTGCTTTGCTTCTCAGTCGTCACCAAAAGTTTACCTTTGGCATTTACATCAACCGTGCCTGCCGATTTCACATTTGCTGCTTTTATCGTGATATCACCACCACTTTGAATGGATAACTCACCACCTTTACCTGTTACCTTCAATTCACTTTGACGATCAACTTGTTTATTCCCGGTTTCGGTACGACCTAATTGGCTTTGTGTTTCTGTTGTGGTTGCACCAAGCTCTACAGATTTTCCACCGTATAGAGACAAGCTATCTGCAGCCACAATCTTACCGCCAAGGTTCACTAATTTTTGCTCAGCATTAAGGTTGACGTTATCAGCAAAAACCAAACCTTTGTTCTCTAAATTTTGACCGTATAAGTTCACTAGGTTTGACGCAAGCACCGTCCCTTCGTTGGTCATATCCTTCACTGAGCCTACAATGCTATCCCCCGAGATCACGGAACCTGTTGGGGTAACTTGAGCACGGTTAGACGCCAAGTAAATTTTCGGCGTTAACACATTGATTTTCTTGCCGCTTGGAAGCGTCACTTCCTGATTTACCATCCACACTAAATCAGTAGTGAGTTCCGACATTTGCTTTTCAGTTAACGCGACACCTGGTACTAAATTTAATTTTTTGGCGTAATGAACACCGTTATTCATCAAACCTTGATATTGCTCTAAATCATTTTGATAACCTTCAAGATAACGGCGACCGGTTAACTGATTAATTTGCTCATTAACTAAACGTAACTCATAAAAACCATCCCCGAGACGTTTAAGCATATTGTCTGGGTTATAGCGTAATTTATTGAACATATAATCCGAGCTCAACCATTTTTGCTTATTCGCAAAACGTGGATCAGTTTCAATCACATAGCCTTTTGGTGCATTAG